>DASYAX010000144.1:0-24541 GCA_036501045.1 Bryobacteraceae bacterium | reverse complement strand
GGGATGAGCCCTTTCACTTCCTGCCGGTAGCGCGCGTACTCGCCGCCGAACTGCTCAAGCATGAACGATTCTTCCTGCAGCGATTTGATTTTCCAGGCGGCGAGCGCAAGCGCCACCGCGAGCAGCCCTCGGACCTGCCGTTGATAGATCGCGGTGCCCAGCAGCGCGAGTAGCAGGCCGGAGTAAATGGGGTGCCGAACCAGCCGGTACGGTCCCAAGCGCACGAGCCGATGGTCGCGCTTGACGGTAACCATGGCGCTCCAGTTTCGTCCCAGGAAGAAGCGCGCCCCAATCGCCACCGCGATCCCGGCGACGGTCAGCGCGGCGCCAAGATAGCGCCAAGCGAGATCGGAAGGCACAAACCACCACGCGAGCGGGCCGACCGCGGTGTCGCGGTCGAACAGCAGAAAGAATGCTCCCATCACCGGTATTGCCTGCAGCACGCGGGAATGGATCGATTGTACTTGAACCGCGGGCTTATTCGTAAGACTGCCCAACAACCAGATCACGGCGATGACCAGCCAAGCGCCGTCGATCACGTTGTGAAGCTGGCCGATCATGCAATGCCGAGTTTTTTCTGCATGTCCTCGAGCGTCACTCCCTTGGTTTCCGGATAGCCGGCCAATACGACAAAGAATTGAACCACCATCATGGCGGAAAAGAACAGAAACGGCGTGCCGCGCGACTTCGCCGCAATGATCGGGAAAGTCCAGGAGATCAGCGCGTTCATGAACCAATGGGTAAAGGTTCCGAGGCTTTGGCCGTTCGCCCGGACGCGCGTCGGAAACACTTCACTGATGTAAACCCAAATGACGGCGCCCTGCGAAAACGAGAAGGACGCGACGAAGGCCACGAGCAGCCAAACCAGCAAGCCTTCATGGCTGTTACTCAGGAAGACAGCGGCCACTCCGCCCAGGCTGAGCGCACATCCAACCGAGCCGATCAGCAACAGCGTTTTGCGTCCGGCGCGGTCGATGATTGACATGGCGATGATCGTAAAGACGAGATTGGTGGCGCCGATCATCACCGCTTGCAGATCGCCCGATACCTTGCTGAAGCCGGCGCGCGCGAATATATCGTTCAAGTAATAAAGGATGGCGTTGATTCCCGAAAGCTGGTTGAACATGGCGATCGAGACGGCGAGGAAAATGGGGACCCGGTATTTCCTTTGGAATAGCGGCTCTTTGCCGTGGCCGTGCTCCACATCGATAGAGGCGATGATATCGTTCAATTCCGTTTCGACGTTTTCCTCGCCGATGGTTACGAGCACCTTGCGCGCCTCGCCGTTGCGGGACTTCTGAACCAGCCAGCGCGGGCTGCGGGGAATGCCGAACAGCATGACGAAGAACAGCAGCGCCGGCACGCCGGATACGCCGAGCATCCAGCGCCAGTCCGCCAAGCCGAATCCCGCCTGGCCGATCAGGTAATTTGAAAGATAGGCCAGCAGGATGCCGGCCACGATATTGAACTGGAAGAAGCCGACCAGCCTTCCGCGCCATTTCGCGGGAGAGATTTCGGCAATGTACATAGGGCCAAGAACGGAAGAGCCGCCGATTCCGAGTCCGCCCACCAGCCGAAAGAATACCAGCGAATACCAGTCCCAAGCGAAGGCACAACCGAGGGCCGAGATCAGATAAAGGACTGCCATCACACGCAGGCTGTCGCGTCGACCGTAGCGGTCTCCCGGTATACCTGCCAGGACGGAGCCAATGACGGTGCCGATCAAAGCAATCGCGACCGTCAGTCCGAGGCTAGCGGGCGTGAGCACAAAACTCTTGGTTAATCCGGCGGTGGTGCCCGCAATGACGGCGGTATCGAAGCCGAATAGCAGGCCACCGAGTCCGGCGACGATGGTGCTTTTTACGAGCGATCCTGTGAGTCTCATGCGTGGCTGCCTTGAGCCTTTTCGCGGCTGCGGACAATATGATTCAACACCTCGCCGGCGGCTTCGCTTTCCGCCAAGACCAAGGCGCCGAGAATTCCTGCCTCGCCGCCGAGCCGCGGCGGCTGAATATATTCGTCCAGGTGGTCGAGTATATCGCGGTGGCGAACGTAACCGTTCAAGAGCTGAGCGAATTCTTTGCGGATCATGGGAAACAAGTGTGATTGTTGCATGATGCCGCCGCCGAGCAGAATGCGCTGCGGCGACAGGGTCAGGGCGATATTCATCAGCGCCAGGGCTAAATAGTGCGCTTCAAGCGGCCAGCCCAAATGATCGGGCGGCAAGGCGGAGGGTGGCGCATTCCAACGCTCCTCCATAGCGGGGCCCGATGCCAGGCCTTCGAGGCAATCGCCGTGATAGGGGCAAGCGCCGGGGTATGGATCGTCGGAAACATCATGCGGAATGCGCAGGTGTCCGATCTCCGGATGCACAAGGCCGTGCACTACTTGTCCATGCGCGAGCACGCCGCCGCCGACACCTGTGCCGATGGTCAGATAGATCGCTTCGGTAAGACCTTGCGCCGCTCCCCACTGCGTCTCGCCGAGTAATGCCGCATTCACGTCGGTGTCAAAACCGACTGGCACGCGGAGCTCTCGCGAAATCGTGCCAGCGAGATCGAAGTTTTGCCAACGGACCTTTGGCGTAGAAGTAATGTGCCCGTAGGTAGGCGAAGTCAGATCCAGATCGACGGGGCCGAATGATCCGATTCCCACAGCCTCCAGTTCATCGCCCGCTTGCTCGCGGAAAAAGTCAATCACGTGCGCCAGTGTGACTTCCGGTTCCGACGTAACGAACTGCGCTTTGATCAGGTCGTCCGGCCCGGTTCCAATTCCGCAGACAAACTTGGTCCCCCCCGCCTCGATTCCACCGAACATTATCTAACTATATGTGGCGCGCGGGTACAGATTGGGCGACTCCAAGCGCTAAACGTTCACGAAGCTTTCAATTCGCTGAGTGTCTTGCCGACCGCGCCGGGGCCGAAATTGATACGAGCGTCCTTGATGCTGAGCCCGACCACTTCGATGCGGTCCAGATCCGCCGTCCCGAGACCAACCGCTTCGGCGAGCTTCAGTGAATTGTCGCCTCGAATGAAGGGCGATGTTCCACGGTCCGCCTTGGTGCTGTAACTCATCACGGCCATACCGACGGCGTCGGTCGAAACGGGATTGCGCCCCACGATAATTACACCGGGAGTCATGCGCTCGACTCCGCCGGGAAGCCAGGGGCCTTCGCCGCCACGCACGGTTTCTACACCGTCGATAATAGCCAGATCGACCGGACGAATGCCGATCTGATCGACCAGAATTCGCGGCACGCGGTAGCCGGGATCGCGCGGCGAATCGGGATGGAGTTCGGCATCCACTCCGGCGGGCGCTTTCGTCTTGCCCTCATGGAGCACGGCGCCGCGCTCCTTGGTGGGACGTTCGTTGCCATCAGAACCACAATCGCTGCCATAGAGCGAGCAGGGCGTGTCGCCGAAGTTATTCTTCATCGACATGGTCACGCCGGCGATCCAGTGATTCTTCAGCTTGGACAACGAAGCGTAGACATCGCATTTAGTGAAAGCTTCGTTGATGTGATACGCGGGATACATGTAGCCGCCCCACGGCACTTTCAAGCGCACATATTTCTTGTAATTGCCGAGATTTTGGACGTTCTCCCACTCGACCTGCGTGCCCAGATTATTGATGGCGTTCACATCGAGACCGTAGCGCGCCCAGAGCGCGGGGTCTTGCGTCGCGGGGAAGAAGCTTTCAATAATACGGACGCGTTTGGCGCCCGCTTGCGCCAGCAAATGAACGGTCTTGGCGACGGTTTCGCCGTTGGTGCGATAGGGAAGGTTCGGAGTCAGCGGGAAATTCTTCGGATTGCCGGTCAGGTTGAGCTTGAGAGCAACCGTCTTTCCGCCGACCAGTTTTCGAATGCCGCCGATCTGATCGAAACCCTTGTTCAGTTGCCCGCTGAAATCGCGATAATCGCGACAGCGGACGATCGCAACCTTCGCTGTCTGGGTGCTCGCCTTGCTGAGTAGCGGTAAGCCGAACGCGGCCGCAGCCGATGTTCCCGCGGCCAGAACGTCGCGGCGCGTCAGATTCGATAAGGGAAAACCTTGCTTCATGTATGGGCCTCTCGACCCTAATAGTCTATCGCTTTGCGTTGACCCGGTTGACTTTTTCCTGGTCGAGCAGGCGGCGTTTGCGATCCACGCCCCAGCGGTATCCACCCAGGCCGAGATCTCCGCGAATGACGCGATGACATGGGATCACGATAGCTACTCGATTCGAAGCGCAGGCGCGGCCCACAGCACGCATAGCGCGCGGTTCGCCGATGGCGGCAGCGACTTCGGAATAGGACCTCACTTCACCGGCGGGAATGGACTGTAGATAGCGCCACACTTTCGCTTGAAAGGCGGTGGCTCGCACACTCACCGGTAAGTCGAGCGAGGTGCGGTCGCCACGTAAGTAGCGGGCGAGCGATTCCGTCCAAAGCTCGAATTGCGGCGATTTCGGTTCCTTCATTTCTTCGAGAGAGGCCTGCGGATATTCACGCTTCAGGCTGGCGAGCAACTCGTCGCGCGATTCGCCGAACTGCAGGAAGCAAAGCCCGCGATCGGTAGCGCCCAGCAGCACGCGGCCGAGCTGCGTCTCCGCGAAGGCGTAAGAGATGGCTGCTCCTTTGCCGCCGGCACGGTATTCCGAAGGAGTCATGCCGAGACGGCTATCGACGCGCTCATATACGCGACTGCTCGACCCAAAGCCGGCCTCGTAAACGGCATTCGTGACGGATTCGCTCTTGCGAAGCTGCGTCTTGAGAACGGCGATCCGGCACGCTTCCAGATATTGCTTAGGAGTCACGCCCAGGACCGCCTTGAAGGTGCGTTGCAGGTGAAACAGACTCAAGCCGACCAACTCGCCAAGCTTGGCGAGAGTGAGCTCTTCGCCGCTTTCGCAGTTGCGGCGGAGGTAATCGCACACCTGGCGGATTTTCTGCAACGTCGGCTCATCGGCGCGCTCCGCCAAAGGACGGCAACGCAGGCAGGGCCGCAGCCCATCGCGCTCCGCTTCGGCGGGTGTTTCATAGAAGCGCACATTCTTGCGCAGCGGTTTGCGGGCGTGACAAGACGGGCGGCAGTAAACGCCGGTAGTCAGTACGCCGAAGAAGAAGCGGCCATCCTCAGCGGCGTTGCGATTGAGGACGGCATTCCAGCATTTCTCTTTGTCTAGCATCTTATTAGGTTGAACAGCGTAGGTACTCATGCCCCGATGGTAGGGCGGTTCCGCAGCTTCTCGCTATCTGCTTCTTGCTATTTAATTTTCGGATATGATCGGAGGCGAAATGTCCAATTCCGCATTCACCAGACGCACTGCCTGCCGCCTGTTGGCCAGTTCGCCTCTCGCGTGGAACGCTTTCGGCGCGAGCCACCAGAACATGTTCCTGGCGCTCAACAACGTGTTGATTTCGGGACGCGTGCCCTGGCCGGATTTTGCCCGGCTGGCGGCGAAGGTGGGATTTCCGGGAACAGACGTGATGCTGAAGCCCGCGATGCAAGCGGGCGCGGATGCCACTCGCGAGCTGCTGAAGGAGCTGAAACTCAGGCCGGCGGCCATTGATTTTCCGGTTGAGTTTCGCAAAGACGACGCGACATTCCAAGCTGGGCTTCCGAACTTGAAGGAAGCCGCGCCGTTTGCGGCGGCTATCGGCTGCCCGCGCATGGTCACCTACATCATGTCGTCGAGCCCGATTCCCAAAGAAGAGCTGCGCCGCACCTACAAGCAACGCTTCACCGAGTGCGCGCGCATCCTGGCCGATTCGAATGTGCGCCTGGGCCTGGAGTTTCTTGGTCCGCTTCATCTGCGTAAAGCTTTTCCGCACGAGTTCATTTGGCGGATGAACGACATGCTGGAGTTCGCGAAAGAGTGCGGTCCGAACGTGGGCTTATTGCTCGACGCATGGCACTGGCATCATGCGGGCGCCACTACGCAAGACATTATCGCAGCAGGGAGAAATCGCATCGTGCATGTGCACTTCGACGACGCTCCCAATCTTCCTCCGGAACAGATCCGCGACAACGAACGGCTGCTGCCCGGGGAAGGCGTGATCAACCTGACGGGCTTTTTACAGGCGCTCTACAAAATCGGCTACAGCGACGCTTTGAGTGTCGAGGTGTTCGGGCGCGGGCTCAAGAAACTGCCACCCGAGGAAGACGCGAAGATGGGGCTCGCCGCTTCACTCGGCGTGTTCAAAAAGGCGGGTGTGCCGGAAGGCTAGAAACTTAGAAAAGCGACAACTGGCGCGCGTCATCGGCTACTGTGCGACCATCCAAGGCGGGTGAAATGGCGCGCTCGTGTTTAATAAGACGATCGAAATCCGCGAGTGGCCGAAGCTGTTGCTCGACCTTTTTGACCAGGCCATCGAGCCGCCGGAAACCATCAATCTTGTCGGTGTGGCCGAGCTTCGCGCGATCGAGCGAACGCCGCAACACGGCAAGAGAGGCGTCGTAAGTTTTGAGCGGGACCGGAAACGGATGCCCATCTTTGCCGCCAAGCGAAAACGAAAAGCGCGCCGGATCAGAGAAGCGGGTTGGCGCACCGTGAACGACTTCCACAACCATCGCCAATGTTTGCAGAGTGCGTGGGCCCAAATTTTCAAGCAGCAGGAGCGAGGCAAAGTCGCGCAGTTGACGATCACAGGCGACCGCCAGCACTGCTCCGAGGCGTTTCAAATCGACGTCTCTGGCGCGAACTTCGTGATGCTGCGGCATGACAAGATGTTTCACGTCTTCGAGTGTCCGCTCGGGCGTCTGCGCGGCAATCGTCAAGAGCGCGTCCTGAGCAGGCCTGGCTCGCCGATCGACCAGATTTAGAATGTCGCCCTCCCACTCGCCGACGATGCCGGTGTGGGGCTCGCAAGTAAAATCGCGAACCGAAGAGGAGTGCCAGTGATAACGGCGCGCCAAGCCGCTCCGGTTATTCAAGCCTTGCTGAACGATGGCCCAATCACCGGCAGAGGTGACAACGAAGGAGTGTAGATAGATCTGAAAGCCATCGGCAATGGCGTTGTTGTCGATTTTGGCAGCGAGGCGGCTAGCTTTCACCAGCGCAGCACCGTCCAAACTCTGCCGCTCGGCGACCGCGGTGAGCTCATCCGGCGTCTTGCGCGATTGCTTGCCGCGTCCGCCGCAGAAATAAATACCAAGCTCATGAGCGCGTGGATTCAATCCTCGTTTCAGAGCGCCCAAAACGGAGGTCGTGATACCGGAAGAATGCCAGTCCATCCCCATTACGCAGCCGAGCGCCTGAAACCAGAACGGATCGCTTAACCGCGACAGGAACTCCGGGGCGCCATAGTGATGAACGATGGATTCGACGATGGCAGCGCCAAGTTTTTCCATACGCTCAGCAAGCCACCGCGGCACATGCCCGCCATGCAGAGGCAGGTCAGCGAATCCGGAACGTTGCATCGCTAGTTCATGTTAGCGTTGCGCTTATGGCCGAACCTCTGGATCCGGTGGCGGAGTACGGTGCGCACCGCGAAGGTTGGCGTGCACGACAAGCGCTTTGGCAGCGCAGCTTCGTCCGCATCGGGAACTGGCGTCTGACGATTGCAATTGGCGCGGGCGCGCTGGCCTGGCTGGCCTTTGGCCCCGGCCTGCTCAGCGGCTGGTGGCTGCTGCTTCCGCTGATCGTTTTCGTTGCGCTCTTCGTACGGCATCAAGGCGTCATCCGGCGGCGCACGTTAGCGGAGCGCGCGATTCGCTACTATGATCGCGGCCTGGCGAAGGTGCAAGATCGTTGGGCGGCCGGCGGAGAGACCGGCGAGCAGTTTCGCGATAACGCGCATGTTTACAGCGAAGACCTGGACGTTTTTGGAAAGGGTTCTTTGTTTGAGCTGGCCTCTACCTGCCGCACGGCCGGCGGCGAGGATGTGCTGGCGAGTTGGCTGCTCGAAACTGCCACGCGTGAAACAGCGCTGGCGCGGCAGGAGGCGGTCCGCGAGCTGCGCGAGCGGCTGGAGCTGCGCGAAGAAATTGCCCTGCTCGGCGAAGACGTGCGCTCGGGGGTTCATGCAGGGATGGCGGCCCGCTGGGGCTCACAACCACCGGTCCGGTTTCCGGCGCCGTTGCGGTATTTAGCGCCGAGTCTCGCCGCTAGCGGGATGGCCGCTTTGCTCGCCTACTTTGCGGCCTTGATTCCGTTATGGCCTTTCCTGATTCTTTTGGGCTGCGATTTTCTATTCCTTTTCACGATTCGCAAGCAAACGGCGGTGGTCATCGGCGGAGTGGAAATGCCGGCCAAAGATCTAGGCATTCTGGCGCTAATGATCGCCCGACTCGAGCGCGAACCATTTGCAGCTCCGCTTCTAAAGCATCTCCAGAGCGAGTTTCGAGTGAATGGCGTGGCGGCTTCGGGGCGCATCCATCACCTGCAGCGCTGGATGGAATTCCTCGATTCGAGCGATCATGTGCTGATTCGCGTCATCGGTCCCGTTTTGTTATGGCGGGAACAAGCGGCCATGGGCATTGAGGCGTGGCGGCAAACGGCCGGTCCACACATTGGAACTTGGATTTGCGCACTCGGTGAATTTGAGGCGCTCTCTTCGCTCGCCTCGCTGGCTTTCGACCATCCGAGTTGGAGCTTTCCCGATCTCGCAGCAGACGCGCCGCCAACGTTCGAAGCCGCGGACCTGCGGCACCCGCTCATACCAGCCGCAAAGTGCGTCGCAAACGATGCGAGTTTGAACGCCGATTTGCGGCTGCTAATTGTGAGCGGCTCGAATATGTCCGGGAAAAGCACTCTTTTGCGCACGATCGGGCTGAATGCGGTGCTCGCGTGGGCAGGCGCGCCAGTGGCCGCCAAGCATCTACGAGTCTCACGCCTTCATATCGGCGCTTCCATCCGGACGACGGATTCACTGCAGGACAATCGTTCGCGCTTCTTCGCCGAGATCACACGTATCCGCCAGATTGTCGATTTGATGCGCGATGACAGTGCGGTGCTGTTTCTGCTCGACGAGCTACTGAGCGGGACGAATTCTCACGACCGGCGCATTGGCGCTAGCGGCGTGATTCGCGGGCTGCTGCGTGGGCGGACGATCGGTTTGATTACCACGCACGATCTGGCGCTCGCGCAACTCGAGCAGGATCTCGGAGCGCTCGCGGCCAATGTTCATTTCGAAGATCACATGGAGCAAGGCCGGATGGAATTCGACTACCGGCTGCAACCCGGCGTAGTGACGCACAGCAACGCGCTCGAGTTGATGCGAGCGGTGGGCCTGGAGATATAATTCAGGCATCCGCATGGGTTTGCCCGCTGCACGCCTGCTTGATCCTACGGTGCTCGGTGGAATGATCACCGCACCGGGGTGTCCTACGGTCCTGATCGGCGGCCAACCGGCGGCACGCATCACCGACTTGCACACGTGTCCGCAGAATGCGCTGTATGCGCCTACAGGTACCCCCATTATTCTTGGCTCATTTACGGTTCTAGTGGGCGGCTTGCCACAGGCGCGCCAGACCGATATGCTCACCTGCGCTCCGGTTCCGGACATGATTTTGATGGGTTTTCCCACGGTGCTGGTCGGCATGGTGGGCGGAGGCGCGGGATTTTCCGGCATGAGCTCGGGATTGAGCTCCGGCTAGAGCATGCCGGTCCATTTGGAGATTGTGGAAGGGCCGGCGAAGGGCCGCAAAATCGACCTGCAGATCGGCAAGACGGTCAGCATTGGCCGAACCGAGCGTTCGATGGTGGTTGTGCCGGAGGACGATTCGCTGTCGGGCCAGCACGTCACGGTCGGACTGAAGAACGGCGCGGTGCTGCTTTGCAATCTCAGTAAAACCAACGGCACCGAAGTGAATGGCAAGCGCGTGGACACGCATTTGCTGAAGCCGGGAGAAACGTTCAAGACAGGGAGGACCACGTTTGCGGTGATCGGCGCGCCGCCAAGCCCGCACGAAGCGAAACTGCGCGTTGGCGGCTGGGGTATCCAGAATATTCCGACCGGTTGGGACGTGATCGAAGGCAGCGGCCTGCGGCACACGGCGAGCGAACCGTTTCGGGCCAACATGTCGGTTCTCGAAGAGCCGCTGCCGAAGGATCATACGCTCAAGAGCTACGTCGAGCTGCAAATGGAATTGGGCCGGACGCATATTAGCGGGAGCGTATTCAAGGGTCCGGTTGAGGCGAAGATTCAAGGCGCCGAACAGGCGATGGCACTGAGCATGACCGCGCCGGTCGAGGGTAAGGGCATGGCGATACAGCATCAGCTATATGCACTGCATTCTGGCATTGTGGGTGTCTTCACCGCGACGGCGCTTGACAGCCAGAGCCAGCTTCTTCGCGAGGCGATGGGCGCGGTGCTGAAGGGACTGAGCTTCTTTCAAAGCTAACGGCAATGCAGCCGAGCGCGATTGTGGTGGGAAGCGGACCAAATGGCCTGGCGGCGGCCATCGCGCTGGCGCAGGGCGGCCTAAGCGTGGAAGTTCGCGAAGCGGCGCCAGTGGTGGGCGGAGCGGCGCGCTCGGGGGAGCTGACGCTGCCGGGATTCACCCACGATTTGGGCTCGGCGGTGCATCCGATGGCGTTGAGCTCGCCATTTTTTTCCAAACTGCCGCTTGCGGAACACGGACTGAAATGGATTTGGCAAGACGCTGAACTGGCGCATCCGTTGGATGATGGGACGGCGGTGATGCTCGAACGTAGCGTGCCGGCCACTGCCGCACAGTTTGGGAGAGATAGCGGGGCGTACCGGAAGTTGTTCGAGCCGCTGGTGGCCGAGTGGCCGGCTCTTGCGGAGGAAGTATTGGGCCCGCTGCGCTGGCCGCGGCATCCGTTTCTGCTGGCGCGCTTCGGCTGGCACGCGCTGCAACCGTACACCATGCTGGCGCGTTCGCTATTCGAAGGCGAGCGTGCGCGCGCGTTGTTGGCCGGGCCGTGCGCACACTCCACGCTACGACTCGAAGCTCCGATAATCTCGGGCTTTGGACTGACACTGACGGCGGCGGGCCACGCAGCAGGCTGGCCGATTCCCGCAGGCGGCTCGCAGCAGATTGCGGAGGCGTTGACTAGCGTTTTGCGATCGCTCGGAGGCCGCATCGTGACGGGAGCACGGGTGGCATCACTTGCGGAAACGCAGACGGCCGACGTCACTTTGTGCGATGTGACGCCGCGGCAATTCCTGAAGCTGGCGGAAGGGCGTTTGCCGGCTTCATACCGCCAAAGCTTGGAGCGATATCGCTACGGCCCCGGCGTTTTCAAGATGGACTGGGCGTTGCGTGAGCCGATTCCCTGGAGGGCGAAAGACTGCCTACGCGCCGCGACCGTGCATTTGGGAGGAACGCTGGCTGAGATCGCCGCTTCCGAACGAGCTGTTTGGCGAGGCAAGGTCAGCGAACGGCCGTTCGTGTTGCTGGTGCAACCGAGTCTCTTCGACCAGACGCGCGCGCCGGATGGACAGCACACGGCATGGGCCTACTGCCACGTTCCTAATGGCTGGGTCGGCTCGGCGGCCGAAAAAATCGAAGCGCAGGTGGAGCGATTCGCGCCCGGCTTTCGCGAATGCATTCTGGCGAGGGCGGCGCATGGTCCCGCGGAGATGCAGGCGTGGGATGAGAATCTGGTGGGCGGCGATATCAACGGCGGTGATGCGGCGATGATGCAGTTCGCCCTGCGTCCCACGTGGCGGCGCTATGCTACACCGCTCAAGGGCGTTTACTTGTGCTCATCCTCCACACCCCCAGGCGGCGCGGTGCATGGCATGTGCGGATATTGGGCTGCAAAATGGGCGCTCGACTGGCTGCAGAAGAAACGGTAATGCGCTAAGGCACGGATTCCTTCGCACACACCAGCGTTAAGTCAGCCCCGCCTTTATCGGTGGTGATGTGGCTGCTGGTGGTCAAGGTCTGGCCATCGGCGGAGAGCTGCCAGCGATCTTCAATTTCCTCGTCGCCGCCGCTGGGCGTTTTCATGCTGGTGTGAATGACGAGAACCGGCCCGTCCCAATATCCTCTGCTTGAAGCATCGTGACCGTTGATGGTGTTGGTGGTGATGGAGCCATCGGTCGAATAGCTGACGTCGGAAATCGAGGTCCTGGTACCGGTCGTCTGGATGGTGTGCACGTTGAGGATGGTGTTGTGATGATCCACCACACGCACAATAATGTCGGGGGTTTTGAAGCCGTGAAACACGCTCTTGTCTTTGACCATGCGCCAGCGGCCCGAGAAGTTGGGCTTCGCGGCGGGAGAGGAATTTTGGAAAGCGAATGCGGGCAGCGGAGCCAAAATGAGGGCGAGCAAGAACGATCGCTTAGTCATCATTTTTTGGTGGTAAGCAGGACGATCAGAATCACTAATAAGACCGCCAGTACTCCCAGGATCACGAAGAATACGACCATCGTCTTGCTATTGGCGGCGACCGCTACCGCGGGAGGAGCAGGCATCGACACCGGTGGGATTTGTGGCTTCGGTATGGATGGCGGGGTGGGAGGCGTGATGTTGACTTTGACGGGCTCGACCACCAGCGCGGGAGCCGGCGCCTGGCCAGCTAGCGGCATGTCAGCAGGCGGGGATGAAGGGCGATTGCCGCGCAGGACCTGGGTAAATTCGCTAGGGGCCTTGGCGATTACCGGGGCGGGCGGCGGGGCCGGTGGAGGAGCGGCGGCTGGCAGCGGGCAGGTAGACTTCGAAGAATCGTCCACCATGGGCGTGGCGACGGGCGCCGCCACGACGGAAGGTTTTTGAACCGCAGGCACGTCACTCTTGCCGAAGAGACGGGTGTATTCGCCGGGCTCTTGCGAAGCGGACGCAAGCGGACGCGGCGCCTCGGCCGAGAGATTGAAAATATCAGGCGTTTCCGGCTTGGGTTTGCCCAGGTCGGGAGCTTCCCCGAAGCGGGGATTGTTGAAACCGAACTCCTGCGGCGCCGCTGGCGCAGGGGAAGGCGACTGATGGGCCTTAAACAAGCGCGTGAATTCACCCGATTCAGTGGGCCGCGGCGTGATGGGCGGGACGGGAGTGCTGGGGCGCTGCACGCCGGCGCGGCGCAGGTCCGGATTGGAAGGCCGCTCTTGCGCTCGCGGAGGAGCGGGCGCGGGAGACGGCTTCGGGGCGGAGCCCGGCAAGCCTTCTCTGAAAAAGCGGGTGAATTCGCCGGGCTCCGAGCGTGCGGGGCCCTCGCCGGGCGGGGTCGCACGTGGTTGCCCGGCAGGCGGTTGCGGGGCAGGCGGTTGCGGAGCGGGGTGTGCGGCGGGGATGGCCTGAAACATGCGCGTGAATTCGCCGGGACCGTTCGACGGTGGCGGACTTGGCGGCTTCACTTCCGGCGCTTTGGCGACGGGCGGCGGCGGAGCTGCCGGGGCGGCGCCGGCATTGTCTATTTCGAATTGCAGCCACTCGCGCAGCAGCAGACACTGCGGCTCGCACTCAGTTACGACGTACCAATAGCCTTGTTCTTCGCCGAAATCGAGCACCAGACGGTGGGCAGAGGGCGAGCGGAACAAGGCGGTCATGAGCAGCCGCAGCAAAGCGGCCTGCTGGGTCTGCTGCTCTTCACCCATCGAGACACGATGAATGTAGACCGGGCGGCCCGTCGCGGCGTTGTGCGCTCGAAAGGTTTGCACCGGGCCGGGCACGACCTGCTCCGGCTTGTTGTATTTGCCCCCTAGGAACTCGAGCGCTTCCATAACTTGTTGCTTCTCCAATTTTTACATCCTCGCGGGCCGGTTGCCACTATGATAGAGAATCGGTAAACTTCACTAGGCGCGTGAAACATCTTTCAAGAATCGTCTGGGCCGAAGGAATGTATCTGGGGCCGCATCATTTTCAGGCCCAGAGCCGTTACTTCGAGGACGCGATCCAATTCTCAGCGGATTCGCTGTGGTTTAGTCCTTTCGGGCTGTTGGGCTACGAACTGAATGGGGAAGCCTTGCGAAACGGCACCCTATCCCTCTCGCATGCGCGTGGGGTTTTCGAGGATGGGCTGCCGTTTGACATGCCTTCCGCCGATCCACTTCCGGAAGCGCGCCAGATTGGGGAGCTGTTTCCACCGACGGCGAATGCGCTGCTCGCTTACCTGGCGGTGCCGCAGCGCAAACAGCTTGGCGGCAACTGCATGCTGGAGCACACGGGGCAATCCGGTCCTTCGAACGGAACCCGCTTCCTGGCCGAGGAGCATGCGGTGTTCGATGAAATCAGCGGCGGAGACGAGAAGCGCGTGCGCCTCGGGCGGAAGAACATCCGCTTCCTGTTTGAAGGCGAGAAGCTGGATGGATGGGAGCGACTTCCACTGGCGCGCATTCTACGGGACGGCGCCGGGCATTTCATTTTTGACGAGAAATTCGTTCCACCGGTGCTGCGCTTCAGCGCAAGCGAAGCGCTGATGGGCATGACGCGACGCCTGGTGGAGATTCTGACGCAAAAAAACAGCGCCTTTGCCGGGGCGACGCGCGGCTACGACCGGCAAGCGACCGGCATGTCGGCGCAACAGATTGCGACCTTCTGGTTTCTGCATGCGGTGAACAGCGGGCTGGCATCGCTGCGGCACCTGTATCTGTCGAAGCAGGGACATCCCGAGGAATTGTATGCGGAGATGCTGCGGCTGGGCGGAGCGCTCTGCACGTTCGGACTCAATGCGTCTCCGGGCAATCTGGCGGTATACGACCATTTGGATCTGCAAGCATGTTTCGAGGCGCTCGATACGCATATCCGGGAGCATCTGGAACTGGTGGTGCCCACCAATTGCCTGTCGGTGAAGCTGGAGCAGGTGGACCGCTATTTTTGGGAAGGCGATATCTCCGATACCCGTTTCTTCGGGAACTGCCGCTGGTATTTTTCGATTGCTTCAAATATTGGAGAAGCCGAGCTGATTACCGGCACTCCCGCTTTAGTGAAAGTCTGCTCGGCGCGCTTTGTCCCGGAATTAGTGAAGCGGGCGTTGCCCGGCATGCGGTTGACGCATGTTTCGAATCCGCCATCCTCGCTCGCTCCGCGCATTACGAATCAGTACTTCACGATCAACCGCAGCGGACCATGCTGGGATCACCTGCTGGAAACGCGGCGCGCGGGCATTTACGTGCCGGGCGACATTCCGGCTCCGGAGCTGGAGCTGCTGGTGCTTCTCGATTCCTAGTTATCCTGCATGGCCACTACACCCGAATTTCCGGCTGCCTACGCGACGCCGCAGCAGCCTAAGCGCCAAGACAATATGGCGCTGATCTTCCAGGAGGTGCTGACCGTGGTGGTGCGTCTGCGCGCCAACCGGCAGCGTTTCAGCGACCCGGAGGTATTTCGCGCGCAGATTCGTAACGCTTTCAAAACCGCCGAGCAGGATGGATTGCGGCGCGGTTATGGACTCGAAGATATTCGGGTAGGAACGTTCGCCATTGTGGCGTTTCTCGACGAGTCGGTACTGAACTCGCAGAACAGCGCCTTCGCGGATTGGCAGCGGAAGCCTTTGCAAGAAGAGCTTTTCGGCGTGCACGTGGCGGGGGAAATCTTCTTCCGTAACGTGGAACGGCTGCTGGGACGGCAGGACTCCGAGCCGCTCGCCGATTTGTTGGAAGTGCATCAGCTCTGCATGCTGCTGGGCTTTCGTGGGCGCTACAGCGCGAGCGGAACGGCGGGAGAGGTACGAGGAATCCTGCAGCAGATCGAAGAAAAGATCCGGCGCATCCGGGGCACGCCAGCAACACCCGCGTGGCAGTTCACGCCGCAGACGGTGCGCGCGGCGAGCGACCCATGGATTCCGATTTTCCGCTGGGCGGCGATCGGCTGCGTGATATTGGCGCTGCTGCTGTTCGCCTTCTTCAAGCTTTCGCTTTCGTCGGCGGCGGGCGAATTGGCAGGCATCGCCGCGCGAAACCCGTTTTAGGCGGCTGCGATGAAAATTTCACGTGGCCTTTGGATCGCCATTATCGTTCTGATCGTGTGGCTGGCGCTCGGCTGGATGCTGGGAAGCTGGCTGGGACTGAAGCCTCCCGCACTGTATTACCTGCGCGGCGGGCTTTGGCTGATTGGCGTGGCGGGGTTCGCCGGCTACCTGCTACTGCGCCCGAAGCAGACGGGCGCGCCGGCAGCGGGCGCGGCCGCCGGCGCGAATCAGGAGATCGACTACCACTTCGCGGAAGCGGCCAAGCGTCTCGAAGCAGCTCGCGGAGTCAAGCGGCTGGGCAGCCTGCCGGCCGTTCTTCTGCTAGGAGATTCGGACAGCGCCAAGACGAGCGTGGTCGCCAAATCGGGCATCGAAGCGGAACTGCTGGCGGGGCAGGCGTTTCAAGACTACCTGGTGACGCCGACGCGCGCGCTGAATCTCTGGTTCGCGCGCAACACGCTTTTTATCGATCCGGCGGGAGCGGTGATGGCTGACGCGGCGGCGCGGAGAAAGCTGTTCAAGAAGTTCGCCCCGGTTGGCGTGCATTCCGTGATGGCGGCAAAGACGCCAGCGTCACGGGCGGTGGTCTTCACGGTGGATTGCGGCACCTTTCTACAGCAAGGCGGCGCGGACGCGCTGGCCGCCAAAGCCAGACAGTTTCAGAGCGCGTTGGCCGAGCTATCGCAAGAGATGGGGTCAAGCTTTCCGGTTTACGTTCTTTTCACCAAGGCGGACAAGATTGGCTATTTCCGCGACTACGTCGAAAACTTCACCGAGCAAGAGGCGGCGGACATTTTCGGCGTTACCGTGCCGATGCAGACGGATGCGCAAGGCGGATATGCCGAGCAGCAAACACGGCGGCTTACCGACTGTTTCCAAAGCCTCTACCACTCGCTCACCGACAAGCGCACGGTGTATCTGGCGCGCGAGCATCATGCGGCGGGTCTGCCCAACATTTACGAATTTCCGCGCGAGTTTGCGAAGCTGCGGCCGCTGCTGGTTCAGTTTCTGGTGGATCTTTGCCGGCCCAGCCAATTGGGAACTAGTCCCTTTTTGCGCGGCTTCTATTTCACCGGCGTCAGACCCGTTGCGATAGCGGATGTTACGCCCGCGGCGCAACTGGCGCCGACAGACGACGGGGGCTTCGATGACGGGGCCACGCGTATGTTCAATTTACGGGGGCGCGCGGCGCCGATGGCGGCCGAAGTTGGCGAACCCGGCGCACGCAAAACGGCCCAATGGGTATTTCTGCAGCGCCTTTTTCCAGAGGTGATTCTGGCGGACCGGCAGGCCAATGTGGCCGCGCAAAGCAACGTGAAGCTGAATCTTGCACGCCGGCTGTTATTTGCCTGCGCTGCCGGCGCCGCCCTGCTGATGGCTATTTGGTGGAGCGTTTCTTACTACAACAACAGCAAGCTGGTGCACGACGCAACAGAGGCGGCGCGGGCGGTTCCCGCCGTGAGCTTGACGCCGGGACAACCCGCGTCCAGCGACTCGTTACAGCGGTTGACGAGAGTGAAAGATACGCTCGCGACATTAAACGGCTACGCGAAGAACGGAGCACCGCTGAGCTATGGCGCACTACTCTATGAGGGCGAAGCGATCCGCGAGCCGCTGCGCGCTACTTACTACGCCTTCTTTCGCCGGATACTGCTCGCGCCCACGCAGCAGACGCTGATCGGGATTTGCTCAAGGCCTGACGCGTACGAGGCGCAAGGGTACCGCTATGTATACGATGCGCTCAAGGCATACCTGATCACGACGAACCACCACGAAAAAAGCACGCCTGAGTTCCTGGCGCCCGCGCTGTTCCTGCATTGGAAGAACGACCAGCAAATGGACAATGAACGGGAGGGCCTGGCGCTTCAAAATTTGCAATTTTACGCAGAAGGCTTGCCCGAAGCGAATCCGTATCCGAGGTTTGCAAATCCGGATTCGACGGCGGTGGAAGCGGCGCGCGCGTATCTAAAGCGCTTCGCGCAACTGGAGCGAATTTATCAAGCGATGTTGGTGGCGGCGGGCGAGGGGCACAAGCCGATCGTGTTCAACGCGGATTATCCGGGCTCGGCCGAAACTGTCCTCAACAGTTACAAGGTGGACCCAGCCTTCACGAAAGCCGGGTTCCTGGCTTTCCAAAAGCAGTTGGCGGACCCGGACAAATATTTCAGCGGCGAAGAGTGGGTGCTTGGACCGATGTCGAGCGCCGAGTATGACAGGGCGAAACTGGTCGAGGATTTAGGAGCGCGCTATCAGCAGGAGTTCGTCAAGACCTGGCAGGATTATTTGAAAGCGACAAGCGTGGTGGGATACGGCGGCATTCCGGACGCCGCGCACAAGCTCGAAAAGCTAAGCGGGCCGCAATCTTCATTGCTGCAGGCCATGTGCGTGGCTTCGGAAAACACTTCGGTGCCCAACAAAGATGTGGCGCAGGCGTTTCAACCGGTGCAGTTCGTGACGCCTCCGAACTGTTCGCATCAACTGGTGGCGCCCGCGAACAACGGCTATCTGCAACAACTGATCGGATTGAAGGGCGCGCTGCAGACGGTTGGCCCCATCGACCGCGCGGATCCTGGAAACGTGGCGGCGGCGAGCAGCAGCGCCACGCTGGCGGAAAACGCGGTAAGCACCCTGGCGCTCGGTTTTACGGCGGATTCAAACGATCCGAAATCGCCGGTGCTGACCAAGACTACGCAACTGCTGAAAGATCCTATTGTGCGCGTATTGCCGATGCTGAAAGCGCCGGTGGGGCTCGCCGCGAACGAGGGCGCCGGCAATCTATGCAAGTCGATAGCGCCGATGCTCGCCAAGTATCCATTCAATCCCCGGGCGACTACGGACGCCACGCTTCAGGAAGTAAACGATTTTCTAAAGCCGCAGGAGGGCCGGCTCTGGCAGCTCTATAACGGCCCGCTCAAGCAGTATCTGGTCCCGGCGGGCGACGGTTTTGTGGCGGCGGTGGGCGGACCGCAAGGTAGCTTGACTCCGGCGTTTCTGAATTTCTTCAACCGGGCCGCGCGGATATCGCGCGCGTTCTATAAGGGAGAAACCGCCCAAAGTCCTAATTTTAGTTTTTCGATGCAGCCGCTGCCCGCGCAGGATGTGGATCACGTGACGCTGTCTATCGACGGACAGATACTCAGCGCGGATGTCCGCAGCGGAGCGAAAGCGGAGACGTTTGCCTGGCCGGGCGGCTCACAAGGAGTTAACCTGCAAGTCCGATTCGGCGCAAGTCCCGAATTCACGATTGTTCAGACGTCCGGTCTGTGGGCGGTGTGGCATTTCCTCGACACGGGCGAACGGGTGCCGGGCGGCAGCGCGCTCGAGCTGCAATGGGTGCAAAAAACTTCAGCCGGGCCGGCCACGATCAACGGACATCCCGCGGCGGTGAAGTTCGCGCTCGACCCGCTGGGCGCGCAAATCTTACGTCCACAATATTTCAGCGGTTTCGCCTGCGTTAGTAAGGCCGTGCAATAGCGGTCAGTATTCGGCCACTACCAGGGTCAGCTCGTCAAGCAGGTCGCTGCCCCATTTGTAGCGGCCGAGCTTCAAATCTTTTTCATCGGGCTCCATTGGAGACAACTGATCGATGTCGGAGCCAACGAAATTTTCGCAGCGAAAGAAATACGACTTCTGCTTCAGCAGATATTTGTAGACTCCGCGGATGGAGACGACGAGGGGAAGCGGCTGGCCGTTCCAATAGCCCTGCGCGCGCCACGCTTCGTCCATCAAATAGGGCGACAGGGTAAACATCGAGCGGCCGATCGAAAGAATTTGGCCGCCCACCGCGAGGGACTTGTGATCGGGCAACAGCTCGATCGGCAACGTCGAGGGCACAATCAGACACGGGTCCGCTTTGCCGGTATCGCGCAATTCGGCGGCGCAGGGGACGACGATTTTGGGAGGCGAAAGAACGGTTCTGGGCAGCTTCAGGCCGGCCGCCTGATCGAAGAGAGATGCGCCATCGGGTCCACGCATGGCCAGACCGAATTTATCCTGTAGCTCGGCCAGTTTGGTTCGTGCAACCTGCAGCGCTTGGCCCTTCAAAATGGTCCTCCAGCGAGCGAGCGGCTACTCATTTCTTGACGACCTTAGCGGGATGGGCGTGAAAATTCTTCAAATCGGCCCGATTGTACCATCGTGTAGTTCCTTGGCCGGAGAGAGTAAAGGCTGTGAAAATGCGGACTTACCAAACTTTCCTACGCTTAAGACTCTAAATCAAGCAGTTACACTCGCCGATAAGCATTTTTAGTAAGAATCGCCAGTTTGGGATGACACTGGTGAACGGCCTATTTGCTTATGGGTGATATCAGCACAGCTAACAACCTGGCGGCAACGCCGCAGGACGCGATCAGAACAGTGGCGCCGAAGAACGAACGGGCAGCCACTCCGGCTTCGGCAGCGTCTGCTGTAGAGCAGGCCCCTGCCGACGACGAGTATCAACTGACCAGACTGAGCTCGGTTCTGAATGGGCTTCGGCGCGGCGCTACGGTGATGCGCGCACAATTCGTTCAGGCGATGGGCGCAGTGAAGGCCGGCACATACAAAGTCGATCCGATGCAGGTAAGCCGGCGTATTGTGGGCGATAGCCTGGCTTCTTGGCCGCGCGGTTAATTCTGCGAGGGGCCGGCGACCGCGTCCGATCTCCCCAATTCCCGGCCCGAACCGTACGTGAACCGGGACTCGATAACTTCGCCGCTGCCATTCTCGACAGCAATGCAGTGAAAAATTCCGGCGTGCGGTGCTCCAAAACGTAAATCGGTCAACTCCAGACGCTTGCCCTCGCTTTGCTTCCAGATCACCGGCTCTTCCGACCAGACGGGGAAGCGCGCAAAATAAAGAAAGTAACGGAACGGCTCGGTAGCTTTGGCATTTTCGAGAAAACGCGTGACGGGCGGTTTGTAAAAAACAGCCGCGTTTTCCGGATCGATCTCGCTCAACACGTCCACAGGCATGAGAAGGTAGGTGCGGGTGGTCTCGACGACGCCGCGCCAACGTAAGGGATTGAACTCGGGCAGCGCGGCCGCGGAAATGGGCGGCATGCCGTCATACAAACGCGCCTGGAGCTGCGCCAAGGCGCGACCGTGCAGCATGGCGCGACCGGCGTCAAACAAAACGAAGAACGTCAGAGCGAACACAGCACTACCCCGCCCGGCTCCTGCGCGCGCCCCAATTTCACTGTTGACCAGCTTTGAAAAGAGGGGCCAGAGCGCGGCTAGAACGAGCACCGTCAAGATGGTTCCGTCATATAAGGGGTTCAGATCGAGATGAAACCACTGCGAAGAAAACGGAATGAACAGCCGGATTCCGTAGCTATTTGTCCAATCGAGCAATAGATGGCTCGCGACACCTACGCAGCAAACTCCCCAGGCGCGCAACCACGGGAGCTTCCGGCGATAGATCGCCGCCACAGCGAGGACACAGGCGGCCGCCATTACGGGCAACAGCAGAAACGAATGCGTATAACCGCGATGCGCCTCAAAATAAGCAAGCTGCCCTCTGGTGAGCGCCAGAATATCGGAATCCGGGGCATTCGCTGAAAGCAAGAGCAGCAATGTAGCGTGCGGAGCGAACCGGTCAAGACCTGCACGCGCAAGCGCGAGACCGGTCAGCGAATGCGTTACATTATCCATCCGAGATGAGGCTCAGGCGCAGACGGAGATGTCGACCAAGGACTGCTCCCTGGTGAGATATTCAACCGGCACCAGCAGCGTCAAGGCGTCAGGGACGATTTCCGCCGTCATGGGCAACTGGCCGGCCAGCTCGCCATCGACCTGAGTGAATATGTCTTGCCCGGCCACGCCGCAGCAGGTTACGGACCTACCCCGTAAAATCGTACAACCGTTCATGCGGTGGGCTTGCCGTATGGCCACGCCGACCAAGTAAGGAATGTATTGCAAGCCCTGGGTGCCACGGAACAAGACGACCTCAAATTCATTTCGCAGAAGCGAAGCGCCGCGCGCAATTTCGAGATCGCCGCCGTAGTTGCGGACGCGGCTCACCAGCGCAAAGCTGGCCTGGTAAGGTTTCCCGTCAACCGACACTTCAAATTCGCGGAGCGGACGAAATGCCTGGGAAAAGCCACCCAGGTAGTAGGCGAATTTGCCCAGAGCCGCTTTCATACCCAGATTCAGGTGGTGTACGATCTCGGCGTCCAGACCCGCACCCGCCATGGACAGAAATAACCGCTGCACAAAGTCACCGGCGCGAAGTACGCCGACGGCAATGCGAATGGGACGGAAGCCTGGGATTTGTTCCGCCGCTTTGAGCATATCGACGGGTATGCGCGTTTCGCGAGCGAGAACATTGGCGGTGCCACCGGGCAAAATGGCCAAAGGGACACTGCTATGCAACATGCCGTTGGCCACCTCGTTGAT
This sequence comes from Bryobacteraceae bacterium, assembly GCA_036501045.1. Taxonomy (GTDB): domain Bacteria; phylum Acidobacteriota; class Terriglobia; order Bryobacterales; family Bryobacteraceae; genus Bog-105. The sequence goes on along the minus strand of DASYAX010000144.1, from coordinate 2,363 downwards.
GGTGCCGTCGCCACCGGCGGCCAGGATCAGGTCGCAGCCCCCTTCAATTTGGCGACGCGCCTGCGTAGAGGCAGTTCCAGGGGCGGTAGTAGCGACGAGCGTGGCTTCTATACCCTGGCGGGCGAGCTGCTCGATGGTACGTTGGAGCAGATGTTGCCTGCGCGATAGTGTTCTCGCGACCGGATTATAAATGATGGCTGCGCGCTTCGCGCGAAAAGATTCCAAGCTCACATTATAGGTTCAGGTATGAAAGAGTCGCTCGCCAAGCAGGCAGAAGAGCTGCGCCGCCAACTGGAACACCACGAATATCTTTATTACGTTTTGGATCAGCCGGAGATCACGGACGCGGAATTTGACGTGCTGATGCGCAAACTTCGGAGCCTCGAAGAGGCACATCCGGAGCTGCGCACGCCCGATTCGCCGACGCAGCGGGTGGGCGGGCAGCCGCGCGAAGGCTTCGTGAAGGTGGCGCACAGCTCGCCGATGTTGAGTCTCGACAACGCGCTGAATGAAGAGGAACTTCGCGAATTCGACGCGCGCGTGCGCGCTCTACTGAAATCGGAGGAGTATGAGTATGTGGCGGAACTCAAGCTGGACGGTCTCTCGATGGCGGCGCAGTTCCAAGGTGGACGGCTGCACCAGGCGGTGACGCGGGGCGATGGCAGCATCGGCGAGGAAGTGACGGAGAACGCGCGCACCATCCGCTCGCTGCCGCTGCGGCCACGGGCTGCCGCGATTTCTGAAGGCGCTTTTGAAGTTCGGGGGGAAGTGGTGATGCTGCGGCGATCGTTCGAACGCCTCAACGAGGAACGCGAGCGGGCCGGGCTGCCGCGTTTTGCCAATCCCCGGAATGCCGCCGCGGGCGCGCTGCGGGCGCTCGATCCGGCGGTGACGGCGGCGCGCCAGCTCGATTTTTTCACTTACTTTTTGTTGCAGGATGGGCGGCCTTTGCTCCCGAGCCATTGGGAGAGTCTAGAGCGAATGGCCGCGGCCGGGTTCAAAGTGAATCCGCATCGCCGGAAATGCGAGAGCTTGGATGCGCTACTCGAATTCATCCGCGAGTGGGAAACCAAGCGAGACTCTTTGGCCTACGAAACCGACGGCGTGGTGGCCAAAATCGACTCGATCGATCAACAAAAAAAGCTCGGGTGGACGGCGAAAGCGCCGCGTTGGGCGATTGCGTTCAAATATCCGCCAAGGCAAGCGGTCACGCTGCTCGAAAGCATCGAGGTTCAAGTAGGGCGCACGGGCACGCTCACGCCGGTAGCTCATCTGAAAGGCGTGCAACTCAGCGGCGTGACCGTATCGCGCGCCACGCTGCACAATGAGGACGAAATCGCGCGGCTGGGCGTCGAAATCGGCGACACTGTGCTGGTAGAGCGCAGCGGAGACGTGATTCCAAAAATTGTGCGCGTTGTGGAGCAGGGCGCGAACCGGCGTCCATTCCGCATTCCGAAGCATTGCCCGGTGTGCGGAGGCCACGTGGTGCGCGAACAAGGCGAGGCGGCCAGCCGCTGCGTGAATACGAATTGTCCGGCGCGGCTGCGTGAATCGCTCCTGCACTTCGCCTCCCGTCACGTGATGGATATCGACGGGCTGGGCGATGCGCTCGTCGATCAGTTGCTAAGCCGCGGATTGGTACATAACATCGCCGATCTTTATCAGCTCACCGCGGAACAGCTTCTGGAACTGGAACGGCTGGGCGAGAAGTCGGCAGCGAAGATCATGCGGAATATCGACGCCTCCCGTTCCCGGCCCTTGGCGCGCGTCTTGAACGGCCTTGGCATCCCGTTTGTGGGTGAGCGGACCGCTCAGCTTTTGGCGTCTCATTTTGGCGATCTTGATGCGATAGCCGGCGCTTCGGCCGAGAAGCTGCAAGACGTCGGCGAAGTGGGCCCGAAGGTGGCCGATTCGATCCGGCAGTTTTTCGCGGAACAGCGCAACCGCGAGCTGATCGAACGCCTGCGCGCAGCGGGCCTGCGCTTCACCGGTCCGAAAGAAACCAAGAAAGAAGGACCGCTCGACGGATTGACGTTTGTGTTGACGGGCACGTTCCCCACGCTCAAGCGCGAAGAGGCCAAAGAGCGCATCGAAGCGGCGGGCGGTAAAGTGGTTGGCTCGGTCAGCAGCAAGACGAGCTATCTGGTGGCCGGCGAGGACCCCGGCTCCAAGCTGACAAAGGCCCAGGATTTGAAGATACCGGTCCTCTCGGAAGCGGAGTTATTGGCTCTCGAGAGGAGCAAACGCTGAAGCCGTTTTTTCGTTCACTGGCGGCGTCCTGGCGGCATTTTGCGGGAATCCTTCTCGCCGCGGGACCGCTGGGTTTGTTCGTGCTTGCGATTCTCGATTCGGCGGGCGTTCCG
>DASYAX010000143.1:0-3291 GCA_036501045.1 Bryobacteraceae bacterium | reverse complement strand
GATGCTTTTAGCGCAATGCCAGATCGAGGGCCTGCGCCTCGTCACAACGGATCGCGCGCTCGTTTCTCATCCGGTGGCTGCCAAACCTTAGCCGCTATCCGCCGGAACTCGGACCCGTAAATCGTCAATGCAGCGTGTGCTAGACTAAGCCTCAATAACTCCATTCCCTACCGTTGCATAGCAGCGGGCACGCGGCCGGGACATCCAACTCAGCGCTTAGGATATCGAGTCAACCTGATCATCACTGCATTCCATGCGGCAACGCCAGGATCTCGGCTGTAAATCGTCGAGCCATGGAGCCAAGCGGGCGCCCATGAGCCAAGAAGGGCGACCCTTGATGTGATGACACGCGCTTTCCAAGCCGCTGGAGTCGAATTCACCAATGGCGATCAACCTGGGGTGCGCCCAGCCAGAACAACTGAGGCGGCGTCCGAAAGGCTGGGCGTGCGTGCGAAAAAGATGGGGAAGAAGCGAAGTTAGGGATTTTGAAGAGTGCTTGATCGGGCGATCATGGGGTCGACTCGGGCTCAGGTACCAAAGCGGCATTGGGCAGGGGCGCGATAATGCGCGTCGTCAGCAAATTCGTGCTTTACGAAACAAAGCCAATTCCAGCCAAGATCCGGAAATGCCCAGCACAATGAGCAAAGGATTGACCCCAACTGCACCGCTGTGGTCTGCCGCGGGCCTCGGCGCGCTAATCGTGCTTCCGTTTGAAAGCATCTCTTTGGCGGAGAAAAGCAGCGGCAGCTCTCCGTCGTTCGCGGGGCGTTGACGTATCGCTAAGACCTAACAGCAATTGCCAACACTCTTTGGCGGCGCGCTCGCGCGGTTGCTCATCAACATCCGGCCGCGGGCGGCATTCAAATTTGCCGTCTGGCATTGCCGGCCACGGCGTGGCTGACGCTCCTAACTTTTCTCACGCTTGAAAAATGCCTCGGCGGTTCTTTTCACGAAAAGAACCGCTACAATCAGGGTAAGCGCGATTTCGGCGGCCGAAGAAAAAAGAGCTCGTTGATGCGCGCCGGGCCCGTCGGAGCGAGTCTGCCATGACATCATCCCAGGAAACAACGCGCGATATCGCCCAAGGCCGGTATTTGACATTTAGCTGCCCTCACTTCTCGCGGGGCGCAAGAGCGGGCCGGCCCATGTCTCGCCGGTGGGTTTCTGCCGATCAGTGCCTGTGCACACACGATGAACACGGGATCTGCGATCCGAGCCAGCTGTATAGCATCTGCTTTTACGAAACGTCGGATGATGAAGAGGTCAAGAATCGTCAGCAGTACCCCCATATTCCCGCAGATCGCATCGGAGTATTCGATCCAAGCGGCGGTGGGACTAATCTAATATACGTTCCGCCCCACTTCCTGGACCTGCTGTGGATCACGGCGGTAGCCGCTGGCGGCGTGCTTCGTTCCATTAGTCTCTCTTTGCAACCGCAAGATAACGAGCGCTGGGCCGTAGTCGAAGCGATACTCCATGAGGAAATCACGGAGCCTTTCAGACCGCCGAAAGCCCCGCAACCGCGCACTGAAAACCCTGCGGTCGAGTTGAGAGGACGGCGAAGGCTGCTTACTCGGCTGGTCTGGGCGGCCATCGCAGCGATAGCCGCTGGATTGCTAGCAGCGTTGTGGATTCGAACCTAACCCACTAATTGATCCAGTTAACCGGGCAGAGCCTTGGCAAAAGTAGCTGCAAAGTGGGCCATATGGCACATCAATATGATCAATGGGTGCCTCAGCCGACGACCCCTTTCATTTCGGTGTTTGGCACAACAGCGACGCCGAGGAACGTCTGAGTCGTTCTCACGAGAGCGCCTTCCGGCCGCGCGAGAGTATCGGATAGGTCGCCGAGCCTCAGCCGATACCGCTGGCGCGGAGCGGTCTTTTCCGCGAGTGGCAGCGGGCTAGACCGTTACCCGCTACGCCGTGAGGTGGGCGCCATGGGCTCCAGCTTCCGAACGGTCATAGTTTCGATGCGATCGAGGTCTACGGGAATGGCCTAGGGAGGAGGTATGCGCCATACATCCATTTGGATCGTGGAGTTCATCAAGTTCCTAGCTGGGCGCCGGCTTCATCCCCTTTCTACGCAATGTCCGATCTGCGGAGGTACCGTTCGCCTTCACGTCAACAAGGCGGGGCGCCGGCATTTATTCGCGCACGCACGCCGGTTATTCGAGGGAAGCCAATTTTCCGTCCACTATGCTTCCAAGACTAAATGTCCCGGCTCAGGTGCCCCGATCGATTTTGATCCCCGACCGAATGAACATCAACACTTCAAAATACCAGACTCACTCGTTGAGGAGTAGTTGGCACCGACGGCTTCGCTTAGGGCCACGCAATAGCGCTGGGCCATTCTTTTGGTGAAATTCGCTGGATGGTCGCTCGGTTATCCGACCTCATTTGTCGGATTGAATGCGAGTTGATGGCCATCATGTTGGCGATATCTGATGTTCTGTCTGTTCCGCATCGTTCCTGGTCAAGGGGAGGCCATCAATGACCAACTACTATTCTGTTCTAGCCGATGCTGTCTCTCGGCCGCGTAACAGGTCCGAAAACGCTAGACGCGCAATTTATGAGTGCGCAGGACAGGCACTCCAAGAGAAATTGCGCACACTTGATCCACCCATATTGCAAATCGTGCTCGCAAATGAGCAGGTTGCGCTCAATACCGCAATTTGCAGGGTCGAGGCGGACTTTTACGTCCGGAAAGAACACACTCTGGTGGGGTCGGCCGATTTACCTCCTGGGTAGACCCGCCTCTATCGCTCTGCTGAGCCAGCTGCCTCCGCCGCTGGAAGCCGCCATCCACGCGACGCACTGCGCCTCGCCGACCTGTGGATGCCTGATCGGTCGTTTATCGCCGCACCCCAAGCCAGCGCGGAGCCGCGTCCATTGCGAAGGGTGGCCGGGTTCAGACCGTTACGCCCAGCCGCCTTCCTGCTTTGACGACGGAATGGACTTGGCCACGGCGATCAGCCTGTTGTGAGCTTCGCCGATGGACCGCGCTTTTTGCCACGCGATATCCAGACGGTGCAAATGATTGCAGCGCATAAGGGTGAGCGTTGGCCTGCCTACAGGCACGCAGGAGTTCGTTTAAGCTCATCTGTGGCTGGCCAGTGCGCGCGGCCGCCTTTGTCTTCATAAAACGCGCGCCAGCGCGCCGACGCTTGGCCTCGCGGTGCAGCATGCTACCAAGCTTGTACGCCTGAGCGCACAGCAGGAGCAACGCCACTCCGAGCCCGATAGCGAGAAACCGCTCGGTGGTGGAGGTCTGCCATTGTTCACTGTTCCG
>DASYAX010000142.1:0-46134 GCA_036501045.1 Bryobacteraceae bacterium | reverse complement strand
GTGCCGTAGATGCGCTGCAACTGCGGATTTTTTTCGCTGCCTTTCCAGTAGGCCCCGGCAATCGAAAGCAGCTTGAACGCCTTCAACTTTTCGCTAGACGGCACGTGCGGGCCGCGGCAGAAATCGATGAAGTGCGGCCCCAGCGTGTATTCGGAGAAAATCTCGCCGGCGCGCTCCTCAATTAGCTCATGCTTCATCCAATCGCCGCGATATTTCTCGAGCCCCTCCCGCTTGGACGTAAGTTTGCGGTCGAAGGGCAGATTCCGGGCCTGCAGCTCGTGCATGCGCGCTTCGATTTTTTCCAGATCCTCTGGCGTGAACTTGGTTTCGCGCTGAAAATCGTAATAAAATCCCGTTTCGGTAGGCGGCCCGATGCCTAGCTGAGTCTCCGGGTAGAGCTCGAGCACGGCGGCGGCCAGCAAGTGCGCCGTCGAGTGCCGGTAAACCTGTAAAGCTTCCGGATTCTTCGTCGTCAGAATCTCGAGCTTCGAGTCGCTTTCGAACGGCCGGGTGAGATCGAACAACTCCCCATTGACGCGCGCCACGATCGCGTCGGCCGCTAGGCGCGGACTGATCGACGTGGCGACGTCCATGGGGCGGGTTCCCGCGGGAACGGACTGCTGGCTGCCATCTGGCAGAGTGACGGTAAAACTGCTCATTTTGGGGTAAATTCGAGCGTATCAGACCTCAACCGGTTCCAGATGTCCCATCTTGCCAGCTCGATAATCTTCTACGGCTTGGCGCAGCTCGCGCTGGGTATTCATTACGAAGGGCCCATAACTGGCCACCGGCTCCGGAATCGGCTCACCGCTGAGCACCAGCAGAATCGAATCCTGCTTTGCGTCGAACGAGATTTTTTCGTCCGCCGTGCTCAGAACAGCCAACTGGGCTTCGCCTTTGAGCTCATGCGACGAGTTCACCGCGATGTCGCCTTTGAGCAGAACAACACCGCTGTTGTGCCCTTCCGGCAGGTTGAGCTCGACATGGTCTCCGGCCTTCAGGTGCACGTCGAATACGTTTACTGGCGTTACCGTCTGAGCCGGCCCTTTGACGCCGTTCCATTCGCCCGCGATCACGCGCGCATACCCGCCGCCACCCAGCGGCACGACCGGAATCCGCTCGCTCAAGATACCTTGATAGCGCGGTTTTGACATCTTGTGAGCACTGGGAAGATTCACCCAGAGTTGAATCATCTCGAACACGCCGCCCTTCTTCGCGAACTCGCGTTCATGCTTCTCTTCGTGCACTACGCCCGAGGCCGCCGTCATCCATTGGACGTCTCCCGGCTGAATCGTGCCCGAGTTGCCGGCCGAATCGCGATGCTCCACCGCACCCTGATAAGCGATGGTCACGGTTTCAAAGCCCCGATGGGGATGTTCATCCACGCCACGCGGCTTTCCGGTGGGCGTAAAGTGCGTCGGCCCAGCGTAATCCAGCATCAGGAACGGATTAATCGCCTCGCTGACGCCGTTGGACGGAAATAAATTCCTAACGGGAAAACCGTCTCCCACCCAGTGGGTCGAACCAGGTCCATAGACTCCGGTAACTTTCTTGAATTCTGACATTTCTTCTCTCCTCTCAAAAAATCTCTTCCGCGCCTTGCCCGAGCTTGCGTAACAATCCCACAAGCGCCGTGCGCTCCGCTGGCGAAAGCGCGGAGGCGGCTTCTTCCATCGCCTGTTCATGATCGGAAAACAGTTTGTGGATCAGCTTCCGGCCGGCGGCGGTCAGATGGACCACGCGCGCGCGGCGATCGCCTACGTCGTCCACTCTTTCGACCAGGCCACGGCGCTCTAGCCGGTCGATGGCGGTCGTGATCGATCCGCTGGTGAGTAATACCTTCTTCCCCAGTGCGTTCACCGGTAGGGGACCCTTGTGCAGTAAGGCTTCCAGTACGCCGAAGTCGCTGCGGCACATGCCGGCCGAAGCCACGCTGCGGTCGGCATGCCGCTCGACTGCCCGCGTGGCTTTCCATAAGACCAGCCAGACATGAACTCCCGATTCTTTCAACATTCACTTGATATAGAGATGCTTGATATCAAGCTAAAGTTGCAAGACCGGCTTTCGGGGCCCGCGGATGCGGTAAGTTCAGGCTAATTTACGGGCGTAAGCGAGTTCATCGCGCATGTCCTGGTTGTCATCGCCTTCTTTTTCGAATTCGATGGCAACCAGATGCGGGAAGCGGATTTTCTTGAGCTCTTCCATGACGCCGGGAATATTCGCGATGCCAGTCCCGAGAAGGACATTGTGCTCGGCCCCGGCGGCTTGCACATCTTTTAAATGGACGATTTTGAGGCGCGGCGCCAAGCGGCGAATGGCATCGATGGGGTCGTGTCCGCAAGCGGCCATTTGCCCGACGTCCAGCGCAGCCCCCACAGTGTTCGAGCATCCTGCGATGGCGCGCAGCACGTCTTCGGTGCTCTCATAGGCGAACTTCCGGGGAAACCAATGGTTGTGAATGCCGAAGGTGAGACCGGCGTGAGTGAAACGACGGTCAATCTCGTGCAGAATCGGGCCGGTCGCATCGCCCGAAACGTTTCGGGCGCCAAAGATTTTGGCGTAGCGAATGGCGTAATCGAGATCTTTCGCATCTTCGATCGTCGCCGTGTAATAGGATACGCAGCGGATTCCGGCGGCATCGAATTTGCGGCGAGCCGTTTCCACCATCTCCTCGCTGGGCGGCTTCATGAGCATGAATTCGCCGCGCGACATTTCGATTTCTTCCACACGATTCTCTTTGAGTTGCGCGATCATGCCGTCGAGCGAAAGCGTGTGATAGGAAAAGGTCCCGACGCCGATGTTTAGGCGGGCGGGCGCGGCGGCGAGCCGGACGGTGCCCACAGCCCCGGCGGCGATACGGCCGAGTTCACGCCGGGTAATTGCCGTCACTGCGTTTCCTGCGGCGGCAAAGGGCGCGGTGTTATCTCGGCATCCACCAGGCCCAAGACCCATTTGATGGCTTCCACATACATCTGTTGGAACTTAGGGTCATCCCAATTTGCCGAAACATGGCCAAGGGTGGAGTAATAGACGCGCCCCTTGCCGTACATCTTTGCCCAAGAGACGGCGAAGTCGCGATCGGCGCGATGGACGCGAGGGTTTTTCAAATCGAGCTTGGAGGCATCAAGCCGCATCAGTACGCGGCATTTGTCACGCGAGAAGTCCTTGATCTGGTAAATTTCGTCCCGAATCGTGAATTCGCGCGGCCATTGCGACATGCCTGGAAACCTGGGGTCTTCCACGATAATAGGCGCTTCGAACGTACCCCATGGGTGCTCGTCGTAATAACCGCCGATCATTTCGCCATATTCGGGCCAGTGGGTGAACGTTATGGCGGCGCTGTGTACTCCGATGAAGCCTTTGCCGTCGTCATGGACGAAGGAGAGAAAATCTTTCTTCTGCTGATCGTCCATTTCGAGCGTGCCGCCCGTATAGAACAGCACCGCGTCGAAATTATTTAGATTTTTGGCGTTGTATTCGAGTTTTTTCTTGGTCAACGGTTCCGTGTCGGTACGGATGGTGGTGTCCCAGAGGCCCGTTTCGCGGCCCAACCGTTCGATGGTAGAGAGCGCATGCGAGACGGCTTCGTGCCGATAGCCTTTTTCTTCCCCGATGGCCAGCAGTTGTTTACGCGGCGTGCTCGTTTGAGTAAGTGCCGGCAGAGCAAAGACCATTGCAGCCGCCAGCAATCTGCGGAGGATGGACACAAAAGCGGGCATAGCGCGGAATTCAGCGGCTCGCGATGCCGGCGCTATTCTTCGCCGCGAAAAGTCTTTCAACGGGCAAATCCGCCGGGAACACCAGATTGAAGAAACCGACCATCATCTCGTCCCAGCTTTGTTCCCCCCATGGCACCGCGCGCTTAGGATCCGCATTGTCCGGATTGTTGGGGGAGTTGTCGAAGTGGGCGATGCACTCAATTTTTGTTCCCTTGGGGAGAACGATCGGCTGCTCGAATGTATACCAGTTCTGCCAGTGCCAGTTATAGTGCGGCACGCTCAGCACTGCACGCTCAGCACTGTCTGCGTTTCGTTGGTTGGATACACCAATTTGTATAGAAAGTCTTTACCGCGCCCGTGCATGTGCGGGTGAACGCCGGAGAGCTTCACTTCGGTACCCACTTCGAAGGTGGAATCCACCCGGTAATTCGGGTCGCCTGGAGGAATCAGGAACGTACCGTTGGTGGCCGATAACGTCAAGACGCGCTCTTTCGGCGGCTCCTTCGCGAAGACGATGCCAAGCTGCGTTTGATCGCGCGTCGGATGACCGTTCGGCGTGTAATGCACCTGGAAAACGATGTCAGAGCCGGCTTTGATGAGCTTGGCTTGACCGGGACGCAGCACTTCCGCCGGCTGGCCGGGCGCGTAGCCGACCAGGAAATCGCTGGGCAGCGCGCTGGTATCCGGCTCCTCTTTGGTTTTTACCTGCGGAGCAATGAAGAACTGCCCGGTGGGCTCGCCGTGAAACCAATTGGACTTCGGCTCGCGGATAAAAGCGATGATGTGATGCACCACCGCGCGATCCGTGGGACGCACTTCCGCCGCTTGCACCCAAGTGTCTTTCGTGAATCCAGTGGGCACAATGATGTGCTGGTAATCGATTACGCCGGAAGCCGGAATGTCGAAAGGTATGGGCAACTGGTAGATCTTGTCGGGCTTGCCGATCTGCCAGCCTTCCACCCATTTCATCGGCGGCGGCATGTCTTTGGGATCGCCAAGAGGCGCCTTAGCGTCGGCCCAATCGGAGATGGTCTGGATATCGGTATCGCTGAGGATGTGGCCATTGGTGAACTTGCCGTGACGGGGATCGGCAAACCAGGGCGGCATTTTGCGCGTCCTGACTGCTTCTTTCATGGCGGCGGCCCAAGGCCGCGTGCTCTGGTAACTGAGCATCGAAAACGGGGCGGCTTCACCGGGGCGATGGCAGCTTTGGCACTCCTGTTGCAAGATCGGCTCCACATCTTTGGCGAACGTCGGCGCAGCGGCCGGCAGAACGGCGGCCCAGCCGAAGAACGCGACACAGCCGAACAGTAACCTCACAGCCGCCATTCTGTTGATATTGACATATTCGCGGTACACTGAGGATCTTCAGGCGAAAAGCCGCTCATGCCGTGTTCCAGGATCATTGTCATCATCGTTGCGAGCGGCGCGCTGGCCTGCTCCAGTCTCGCGCATGACCTGATCACAACCAAGCTGACCTATTCAAGAGATATTTCGCGGATCTTCGCGAAACACTGCGTTGTGTGCCACGGAAGCCAGGCCTCCATAGCACTCACCTCCTATCAACAGGTACGGCCTTGGGCGGTCGACATCAAAGAGCAGGTGTTGAACCGCCAGATGCCGCCATGGGGCGCGGTGAAGGGCTTCGGAAATTTAGCGGCCGATAACGGTGTAACGGAAGAAGAGTTGTTGATTGTTGCCGCATGGGTGATTGGCGGCGCGCCGGAAGGGAATCCGGTTACCCTGCCACGGACCGCCGCGGCTGCGCTGCCGAAACCGTTACCGCCTTTGCGCGATTGCCTGATCGTCAAGCATTCGCAGCGCCTGGCTGTCGGCATTTTGCTGGCGGGTATCCGGCCCGAGCCGTCCGCCGCAGTGTCCTCAGCGCGCATCGTGGCAAGCCTTCCGGATGGACGAACGGAGCCCCTGCTCTGGCTATTTCATTTCGATCCGAAATGGAAACAGGTGTTCCGCTTTCGCGCGCCGGTTTCCTTACCCGCCGGATCCGTCATTGAGGCGGACGTGCCCCTGCAGTTTGTCCTCGAGGCGCGCTAGCTAAACGTCGCGCACCGGCACGGTAAATATGACGGTGTTGACTACGCCGCCGCGCTGAAACTGGGTCCAGACGCGATGCAGCCCGGCGCGCGGGAAAATTACGTTGAACTGGATGGTCCCGCCGCCCGCAAGAAATGGATGCGTATGAATCAGATCTACCAGATCTTCGCTTGCCACTAGCATGTGCCCCCACACGCCGAGATAACGTGCCAGACCTTCGTAGGGATCCAAGTCGAAAAAGAGCCGCGTTTGCAGCCCAGCCAGCGGCTGTTCGGGCTCCATGCGCAAAGTCGCCTTCAAATTGGCGCTTTGATACGGCGCGACGGACGGCTTCAGGTGGGGAGGTGACGCCGGGCCATCGACGTACAGCGTAGAGAGCGAAAGTTGCGGGACGGAGCCGCTCGGATAATAATCGGCCAGCAGGCGGTACATGCCGGAACGGTCCAAGCGCGTTCGGATGTGGAAGGCGTGATCCTCCTCCAGAACGGGATGAATGTGTTCGAAAAACTCTAGATCTTCGCCAACCACAAAAAGGTGAATGAGTTTCTCGTGCACGACTTCAAAATGCGAAACCGGCGTGCCCTCGGGATCTAACGCCCGCAGCGTGAGCGACGCTTCGCTGCCCGGCTTGAGAACCGGCGGCTGCACATCTACTTGAAATCCATATTCGACACGTTCCGGGATCCGGAGCACCAGCGTCATCCCGCAACGCGGACACTTGCCTGGCTTGTCCATGTGCACATCCGCGTCCATGGGACAGCGCCAATCAAGCGGCTCCTGCGCGTCCGGCTCTTTGCTCGTTGCGGGGGATTGGGCCTTCAGCAGCGTCCGGACCGCTAACAAGCTCGCCAAAAACTCGCGCCGCCGGCTCTTCACGTGAGGCAACTCCAAAACAGACAGCGTACCAGCTTCCCGGCTAATTCCAGGTCACCTCGTCGCCCGGTAACAGCGGCAAGCGCAGCGCTTCGGGGTCGCTTGCGTCGATCTTGACCGGCATCAGCCGGCCTGCATAGGCGCGTAACAACTCGAGATGCCGCGGTTGTGCGGCCACGCTCTCTAAGGAACTTCCCCACTGAATGCTTCGCGGCTCGCCATTCACCACGATCTGCATTTCGATCGAGACGGAGCATGCTTCCGGAAAGACGGTGCAGTTTCTGGAGCGGTCGCCACATACCGAGTCTGGCGCGGTTTGCAATTGCGCGGTGAGGCGATGGAGTTCTTCCGTCGAGTTAGCGCCGAGCAAAACGGAACCCTGCGCGCCGGCTCGCTTCAAAAAAACTTCGTAATAGAACCGGTAATAGCGATAGTGCCTTTGCGGCCTCGCAATCAATCGCTGAACCGGCCGCTGGTCGGGAGGGCGCTCCTTCATCGACCGCATGGAAAGCAGCCGTAAACCGCCTTGCGGGCGTACCGTGTAGCGGGCGCTCTCGGTGCCCAGGTAGCCATTCAATCCCCGCTTCGGCGCGCCTTTCTGATAGTAGGCATTTTCCACCCGCAGTTCCATCTGAGGGTGCAGATCCATCCAACTGTGGCCCGGTACAAAGTGGTTATAGCGAACGAGTATTTCGCGGAACGGAGTCTTCTGCGAATCCGGCGACCGCAGCAAATAATCCGGACTGTTGGGGAGCACCTGGAACGACCCCAACGTGCGCCGGCCCATGCAGGATGTAGTTAACAATGTAGTTAACGACAGCGCGAGCAACAGGCAGCAGGATTTCATGACGCTTCTATCCAACACGCAAAGCCGCCATCGGATCGATCCGCGCGGCGCGCCGCGCCGGGAAATAGCTCGCGAGCAGCGCGATAACAAGAAACAAAACCGCTATGCCGGCGAAGGTTGCCGGATCGGTAGCGCTAACAGCAAAAAGCAGCGATTTTATAAATCGCGTCAGTGCAAACGCTCCGCCGATGCCGATTGCTATGCCCGCCAGCGCCAAACCCAATCCCTGGCTCACTACCAATCGCAGAATGTCGGCCTGCTGCGCTCCTAACGCGCGCCGGATGCCGACTTCCTGTGTCCGCTGCGCGACCGAATATGCAATTACTCCGTACATCCCCATTACGGCAAGCAGCAGCGCGATGCCCGCGAACGATCCCAACAGCCACATCGTCAGACGGCGCTGCCCGAGTGTTCCGGCGAGCACGTCGTCCATCGTGTTGATGTCCGAAACAGGTTCATCGCGATCCACCTTCTGCACTTGACTTCGAAGCGCATTGGCGAAGCGGCGCGGATCGCCATCGGTGCGCATCACCAAATACGCCGTTTGCGGAGGATGCACCACGCAGGGAACGTAAAATTCCTGGACGCCACTGAAGGCGAGGCTACCTTCGTGTACGTCTGCCACGATGCCGACGACCTCCATCCAGCCGGCCGCGTGGTCGTAGCCTTCCTTTATGTGGCGCCCGATCGGGTTCTCGCCGTCCGGCCACAGTCGCCGCGCCAAGCTTTCATTGATGATCACTACGGGTGGGGCGCCGGGCACATTATCGTGCGCGGTAAACTCGCGGCCGCGCTTCAATGGGATTTCGAGCGTGCGGAAATAACCTGGCGTGACGCTCTGCAAGACGCCATGGGATGACTGGTCGTCGGGATCCGGGTCCGGCTTCCCTTCGATCGCTGAAATGTTGGTGCGAATCCAATTGGCGCTGGTTGGCAGATGCATGATCATGGCTGCCGCGCGTACTCCGGGTAATCCTTCGAGCCGCGGCAGCAGCTCGCCGAAAAAGGCCGCCGTCTTCTGATCGGTGTTATAGCGCGCAGGAGGCAGGGCGATCTTGGCGGTCAACACATTCCCACTTTGGAAGCCGGGATTCACTCCATGCAGCCGCGCGAAACTCTGCATCAGTAGTGCCGCGCCGATCAGCAGTACGATCGATAACGCGACCTGGCCGATTACTAACAACCCGCGCGCGCTTACTCCGAATAGCCCCGGACGTGCGGCGGACCGGCCGGCGCCGGCACCCATCTCGAGAAGCACGCTGGCGAGATCCGGCCGCGAAATATCGAGTGAGGGGAGCAATCCGAACAGTAGGCCTGTGACAACAGAGAGCGCGACGGTGAATGCCAGTACCAGGCCATCAAGCCGGATCTCTCCCGAGCGCGGCAAATTGAGCGCCGCGATGTGAGGGATCGCGAGCAAAGCCCACTCGGCCAGCAGTACGCCCAATGCGCCGCCCGCGAGAGCCAGCAGCAGGCTTTCCGCCAGCAGTTGCCGGATCAACCGGCCGCGACCGGCGCCAATCGCCGCTCGTACCGCGAACTCACGCGAACGCCCAGTCGCCCGCGCCATCAATAAACTCGCCACATTGGCGCAAGCAATCAGCAAGACGAAGCCCACCGCACCGAATAATGTCCCTAGCATTGGACGAACGCCGGAGACTAATTGATCCCGCATGCGCGTCACTTGCATGGTCGCATCGAGGCCGGGACTCAACGGGGAAGGGTGGGCCACGTCGTATTGGTGCTGCAGTACGCTCATCTCGGCCTGCGACTGCTCCAGGCTGACGTGCGGTTTCAAACGCCCGAATCCGTCGAGGAGCGGCAAGCCCCAGTAGCGCGACGGCAGCATGGACCATTCGGAAGGCCGCGTCACCCATACGTCCACATCCGGGAAGGGGAACGAAAAGCCCGGCGGAAGCACTCCGATAACCGTATAGGACGTGGAGTCGAAGGTTGCGCCCTGGCCGGCGACTTGCGGATCGCCGCCAAACCGGCGCTGCCACAGCCCGCTGCTGATCATGGCCACCGGACGCCCGCCGCGCTGGTCTTCTTCCGGAAGAAAGCTGCGTCCCAGAAGCGGGGGCACGCCCAGAATATCCAGAAAATTGGCCGAGACGCGTGCGCCCTTCAGCGCTTCCGGCTCGCCGCGGCCGGAAAACATCACATTCTCCGCGCGGCCATAGGCTGCCAGTCCGCTGAACGATTTCGCATCCGCCCGCAGCTCTTTTAGTTGGTCCAAACTGATGGAGCCGTCCTGCAAATGCCGCCGCGGATTCTCCACCGAGAAATAGACCAGCCGGTCCGGGTCGCGATATGCAAGCGGGGTGAGCAACACCCCGCGAATTACCGTGAACATCGCCGTGTTGCCCGCGATTCCCACGGCCAAAGTAAGTACCGCCGTAAGGCTGAACGCGAGACTCTTGCGCATTGTCCGGAGCGAATAGCGGGCATCCTGCCAGCTCGTCTCCAGGAATCCGATGCGGTTCATCCGGTAAACTTCTTCCCGAATCAAGGTAGCGTTGCCCAGTTTTCTTCGGGCCGCCGCGCGGGCCTGTTCGAGCGGCATACCGCGGGCGATATTATCCTCGGTTTCCGCGTCGAGATAAAATTCAATGTCGCGCGCGCTCTGCTCATCCCGGTTTGCGTGACGAAGAAAACCGCGAAGGCCCATCCTGTCTCACCCCGCTACTGGTCGGAGGATGCGAGTGATGCCGCTCACCAGGCGCTCCCATCTGGACGTTTCAAGGGCAAGATGGCGCTTTCCCGCGGGCGTGAGACGGTAGTATTTCGCCCTTCGATTGTTTTCCGAGGTACCCCAGAAAGAAGCGATCCAGCCCCGGTCTTCCAAGCGATACAAAGCTGGATACAGCGAACCATGCTCAACCTGCAAAATGTCATCGGAGCCCATCTCGATGGCATGAGCGATCGAGTGCCCATGCGCCGCTCCCACCACGAGCGTCCGCAGGATCAGCATGTCGAGCGTTCCTTGGAGCATGTCGCTCTTGGGCATATCCGAATTCTACACTATATGACTGTCTAGTGGAAGAGGTACTTACAGCTTACAGAGGGTCCTGCTGGCTTGTTGGGCGGACAGTCTTGCTGTCTGTCTAAGAAGCGTTACTTCACGGTAAACGGCACGGAAGCGATATGGTTCTCCCACTCCAACCGCAGCATGCCTTTGCCGCCGCCGCTATCGGAAAGGACATACTTCAGTTTTTCAATCACCGTGGGCGGCTTGCTCATGGTCATTTTGACGCGCCCGACATCCTGGCCGCTGTCATATGTAAGACCCGATTGCCCGGTCTGCTTATTGATGATCAGTTCCCATTTGTCGGGATCCGCCAAATTGACGTACAGCGAATAATCGCCTTTCGGCACGGCCAACTCTTCGACGCTCAGGTCGGCATCGGTGTGCAATACCGTTGCGGCATTCGCTCCGGCGCGCCACACCGGATAATTCGCATCCTGGCCGATTCTGCCATCTTTACCAAACAGCTTCCCTTCGCGCCCCTTCACCAGCGGCGCCGAGTATTTTATCGTCAGCGTCTTCCCGTGAATGGTGACGGACGCGGTCGCGGGGGCGCTCGGCTGGCAGGACGCAAGGCCCGCCGCGGCGATCAGCGTCGCAGCGCATACCAAACCAGAGTTCATTATTGATTGCTCTCCACGGCGCCCATCTTATCTCACGTTCAGAAATGAATTTTAATGCGTAGACGACGCTGTTAGACTGAAAGGTACTTCTGGCGTGAGCACCGCTTCCGTACCCACCGGTTTTGATGAATCCGCACTTGTAGTCCGCGCGAAAGGCGGGGATACGTCCGCCTTTTCCGAACTGGTCCAGCATTATGATCGCCGGGTCTTCCGCATGGCCAAACAGATCACGCAGAACGACGACGATGCCGAAGACGTGCTGCAGGAAACATTCCTCAAGGCCTACACGCATCTCGCGGATTTTCAAGGGAATTCCAAGTTTTACACCTGGCTGGTCCGGATCGCCGTCAATGAGGCGCTGATGAAGCTCCGCAAGCGGCGCTCAGATCGAACCGTGCCGCTGGACGAGCCGATCGACACCGGCGAAGACGAGGTGATCCGCGAAATCGCCGTTTGGGACGAGAATCCGGAAGATACCTATGGACGGGATGAACTAGCAGAAATCCTTGACCAAGCGGTCCAAAGCCTGAAGCCAGCTTATCGAACCGTTTTTATACTAAGAGACATCGAAGAAATGTCAATCGAAGAAACGGCTGAGACGCTGGGGTTGTCGATCTCGGCAGTGAAGAGCCGTTTACTTCGGGCACGCCTGCAGCTTCGCGAGAAGCTGACGCGGCAATTTAAACGAAAGGGAGACGACGCGTTTGCTTACCTGTAAGCAGTTCCTGCGGGAACTCAGCGGCTACCTCGAGAAAACTCTCGATCCTGGCGAACTGGCCGAGCTACAGCGACATGTGAACGAGTGCCCCAACTGCTTTGTGGTGTGCGACACCACCCAAAAAACCCTCAAGGTTTTCAAGGGTATGGAAGCTAAGCCGGTGCCGAAAGGTATACAAGCCCGGTTGATGGCGGCCATTGAAAGCAGAATGCGGGAAAAGGGCTGCGGCGAAGAACACGCGAAAGTTCATGCCAAGACCGAAGTCCGAGTGAAAACAGAGCCGCGGTCGTAATTTACTGCGAGTGAAAGATTTGCTTGAAGCGCGCTTTCTGCTGGTCGTCCAGCACCGCTAGAATCCGCTGCTTGCCGTGTTCGGCCACATCTTCCCGTTCATCCTCGATGTTCTGGTAATACTTCCCGTAATCATCTAGAACCCCCATGATGGTCTGTTCTTGTACTGGTGTAAGGTTGAGCTGCGTCTTCAAGCGCTCCAGGCCGTAGCGCTTGGCTGCTTCAATGGTGCGCTGCTGCGCCAAAACGGGCATGCGGGCGTGGAGATAGGCGCGCGTCACGACGGCGCCACAAGTGATTCCACACAGGAAAATCAAGGCGAAGATAAGGAGAACCTTCGGGTTTGACCAACCCGCTTCTTCCCGGCGTGACGCCGGCCGGCGAGCTGTTTCCGAAGTGGCTATTGAAGGCTTCCTTCTTGCGATACAGGATGGTAGGAGGCAAAGTTCGCAAGAACCACGTCACGCTGCTCGGCTTGGCTGCCGGCGACTAGCGCGTCGTAGTGTTCTTGCGCAGTCATTTTTTCGGCTAATAGATGCCCATCGCGCGATTCCTGGGTGACCACATAGGAGCCCAGCAGCAGCGCTAGCGCAAACGAGGCGTAAGCGAGGCGCTTCCCGAATGGTGAATAAATAAACACCGCCCAGATCGATTCCTTGGCCCGCTCTTCGATCCGCTGCAGCACTCGCGCATAGAAGCCCGCTCCCGGTTCCACTTCCTCGGGTGCGCACAGCGAACGCATCAGTGCGGACTGCTGCGCCATAGCGTGCACTTCGGCGGAACATTCCGAACAAGACGACAAATGCCCAATCAACCCCTGAGATCCCACGGCGGATGGCTTGGCCGCGAGCAGATCTTCTAACCCATCGCGAACGGATCCGTGCATATTCCCTCTAAAATGTAAAACGGTTTGGCAGATCTTAGCGCCTGCTCTTTACAAACTCTACAACCAAAAACCCAACCCTTGAGGCTTTCGAAAACCTGTGCTAGACCACTGGCGGCGATAGCGGACCCTTGTCCAACCGCTGCGCCGCTTTCACCAGCTTTTGACGCGCGCGAAACAACTTTACCTTAATGGTGTTCTCATTCATGCCTGTCATGCAAGCCAATTCTTCCACCGAGTGCCCTTCCACCTCTTTGAGCAGAATCAGCGACCGGTCTTCTTCGGAAATCTTCGAGAGCAGCTTCAGAATGAGATCATGCTGCGCCAGCCTGTAATCCACCGCCGGCGCCCGGTCCGTGGCCGGTTCCGAATTCTCCATGCGCAGCGAATCTTCACTCGAAAAATCGCTTTCATAGACCAGCTTGCGAACGCGCTTCTTACGGAGATAGTCGTAGCATTCGTTGACGGTAATCTTATAGATCCAGGTCAACAACGAGCTGCGGAAGTCGAAATTCTTAATGGAAAAATAAATCTTGGCGAATACCTGCTGTGCAATGTCCTCGGCGTCATTCCGGTTGCGAAGAATGCCGTAAATGATCGAGAACACTTTGGCTTGATAACGGTCGACAATCTCCCGGAAAGCCAGTTCGTCATGCGCCTGCACCCGCCGGACTAGCGCCGCCTCTTCGGTGGATCTGTGGTCCAATTTGCTTTTCGCTCGAGTTGCCCCGCCCGCCACTGCCGGGATTGGAAGAGTTGCGCTAAGCCCGCTCATACATGCCGACCGACGCGCCGTAATGTGACGCGGTTACAAAAACTTGGGCAGTCGCCGCCATTATCCCAGAGGCCGTTTGGTTGTATACTGAAGTTGGAGATTTAGATGATTCAGCTTACCGAAAATGCCGTGGGGAAGGTTACCGAAATCCTGAGCGTGCAGGACCCCAAGCCCGCTGGACTACGCATTGCCGTGGTGGGTGGCGGCTGCTCAGGCTTTAGCTATTCCATGGCTTTCGAGAACCAGCCGAACATGTTGGATAAAACCTACAGCTTTGGCGACCTGAAGGTCTTTATCGACCAGGCGAGCATGCTCTATTTGGACGGGGCGGAAGTCGATTACGTCGAGACGCTCGAGGGTTCCGGCTTTAAGTTCAACAATCCACAAGTGAAATCCACCTGCGGCTGCGGCAGCTCGTTTAGCGCCTAACCTAGCACTCGTCCCGCACTCATTCCAGTCTGAGTTTTGGACGGAGAATTGCGCCCAGTGGCTTTCTCTTTCAGTTCTTCTCTTTGATGCAGATAAGCGGTCGATAAGGCCATTGTTATCCAGCCTCGCATCCTGATTCTTGACGATGATCCCGCCATGCGGGCTCTCTTTTCCATCGCTTTTCGTAATCTGCCACTGCAGTTAAGAATGGCTCAAAGCGAGACGGAAGCGCAGAGCTTCGTAAACGGCGAACCATTGGATCTCTTCTTGGTCGATTTCTGCCTCGGGGGCAAAAATGGCCTGGAAGTGGCCGAAACCGTCCTACAACGCGCTGAAAAGAAAATTCCGATTCTCATCGTTTCTGCTGAGACCGGCGGCGCAGTGAAGGAATACGTCAATTCGGGCCGGTGCTTGGGCCATCTGTCGAAACCGATCAGCTTGAGTACCTTTGGAGCCGACGTCTTGAGCTACCTGGGTATCTCGAATGATGGGACTCCTTGCCCGCCCAGTCAGGATCCGGTTTCCGCTCGCTCAGGCAGCCTGGGATCGGTGTTTCTCGAAACCGCCTTGGCTAAGGCCCGCGACCTCTCCTCGCTAGGCGATTCGGACCTGCTCAAAGACGGCTTATTAACCGAAGCGGCTCACCGGTGGGCCGGCGCTAGCGGAATAGACTGTCTACCGGAAGTGGAAATCGAGGCTAGAGAATTAGAGAGACTGGCCCGCACCAGAGATTCGGAGCAAATCCCGGTCATTCGGCGGCTTCTGACCCGGATCATGGGCAAGTTCGAGAGCGCAACATCGTCTCCAGTCTTTTCCGAACGGGACTAACGCTCTTGTATTACCAGGAACGGAGTGCATGAAATCACGAACGAAAGTCTTAATCGTTGAAGACGAGCCAATTATTGCAGCGGATGCTGACAGGAAATTACGTCGTCTTGACTACGAAGTGTTAGCGATTGCATCGGATGCCGAGGAGGGGTTTCTCGCCGCGGCAGCTACTCAACCTGATGTCGTTCTGATGGATATCGATCTCAAAGGCTCCTCCGATGGGATCGAAGCCGCCACAAAGGTCTATTCGGAACTCCAAATTCCCGTTGTCTTCATGACGGCTCATGACGATATGAAGACACTGCGCCGCGCGCAAGAAGCAGAGCCGTTCGGTTATATGACCAAGCCGGTTGCCTCTGCCGACCTCGCGAATTCAATCGAAGTAGCCGTACGACGCCATCATAAGCAAAATACCCAACAAGTGCGTGAGCATTGGCTCGAAGCTCAGCTAATGAGTGTCGGTGAAGGTTTGGTAGCCGCAAATCACGATGGAACGATCTGGTTTATCAACCCTGAAGCGGAGCGTCTCCTGGGCGTTTCCGGTGCTGATATCATTGGCAGCTCGTTTCGTTCAGCTATTCCCCTTCGCGATCGCGTTACCGGAGAAGCTGCTCCTGATCTCGTTCGACTGGCATTCTTACAAGGAGCGATCACGAACATTGGTGAGAATTACGTAGTCGATGGCCCGGGGCACCGGCAAATTGCGGGAGAGATGGCAATCAGCAGGTTTGGCGGAGAGCCAATTGGGATTGTGTTTACATTCCGCGATAGTACGGTCCAAAATTACTCTCAGACAGTCCTTCAAAATAAAGTCGTCAAAGGAGAAGGCCTGGATTGCAGCAGAGCGCCGGTTAGCCTTCATCAACTCCTTTGCGGTATGGAAGCGGAGCTTCGCAAGGCACTATCGCCCGCGATCAAACTGAACATCTCGCTTGACGAATCGGTCCATGCAATTGACGGAAATCGGAATATCCTGAAAACGATTGTCAAGGAACTGGTGGGAAGAGCGGGCGAGAAACTCGAGAATGAAGGAAATATCTATATTTCCACCATGAATCTGGATTTCGAGCGGCGCCAGATGGATGGGAGTATTTCCCACTACGTCAGACTACGAATCGCCTATCAATCGACGGGAACTCCGGTAAACAGCAAGCCCATTCAGACGCGTCATTATCGCGGAACGAGCATAGACTTTTCGATGGCGGCGGTCCAAAGCGCCGTACAGGCTTTAGGAGCAACCGCACACGAACGGTCGTCCCGGCTCCTGAATTATTGGGATATCGACTTTCCGGCTGTGGATTCTGCCCTCGCATGTACGAACGAGGACGTACCTTCCGCCGTAATTGTTCTGATCGAACCGGACGCCGCAGTTCGCAGCGCCCTGTGCGAATATTACCTGACAAATAATAAGGTCGAGTGTTTCGGCGCGCGCGATGCACAGGAAGCTTTGGATTGGGTCCGAATGTTGCCCGGACAAATCGATGTCGTTATTCTGCCCGAAGCGGAGTACTGTTCAACCATCCAAACACTCCTGAACGAATCTCCCGCGACTTCCTTACTGTTCGTAACCAGGAATGTAGCATCAACTACCAAGCTGCTGCAAGGAATCTCTTCTACCAGTACCGTTGTCGATCATCTGTTCTCCCACGAATTGCTACGGGATAAACTAGCCCACCTATTACGAGCTCGCGCCGACCACCAGTTGCCCCAAGCGGAAACGTCAACATCTCCACAACTACCTTCTTAAGAGCGGTCATTCCCATAAGCTGTTCGCGGTGCCGGATGCACAAACGGATTGTTCTCCGGTCTCAATCCGGCCGTCGAATGTAACCTTAATTCTAGAGATGCTGCTGACGGAAGCTCCACATCCGGCCTCGTCCTCGATCGACGCCCTGCCGACGCTCCAAATGGTGCAAGTAATCAATGCGGCCGATCAGGAGGTCGCGCTCGCCGTTGCGCGTGAGCTTTCGCACATCGCCCAGGCCGTCGATTCGATCGTCGAGCGCCTGGAATCCGGTGGGCGCCTGTTCTATACAGGCGCGGGCACTTCCGGCCGGCTGGGGGTGCTGGACGCGTCCGAATGTCCGCCCACGTTTAATACCCCGCCGGAACTGGTGCAAGGTCTCATTGCGGGCGGCGACTTGGCATTGCGACGCTCGATCGAGCGCGCGGAAGACGATCCCGACCAGGGCAGGCAAGACCTGGAAGCGAGGAGCTTCGCCCCGGGCGACGCCTTGGTCGGAATCGCGGCCAGCGGGCGCACTCCCTACGTGTTGGGCGCTTTAGGCTATGCTCGCTCGCTCGGCGCCCTGACCATCGGCCTGAGTTGCACGCCCGATTCGCAGGTCGCGCAAGCCTCGGAAATCGCCATCACGCCGCTGCCCGGCCCCGAAATCGTCACGGGATCGACACGCATGCGCGCCGGAACCGCCACCAAGCTCGTCTTAAATATGCTCAGCACGGGCGTGATGATCCGGCTGGGGTACGTTTACGGCAACCTGATGGTCAACGTGCAGCCCACGAATGGGAAGCTCACGGATCGGGCGCGCCGCATCATTGTGAGTATCGCGGGCGTGCCTTATGATGAAGCAGCACGGCTGTTAGACGCCGCCGGTTCCGTCCGTATCGCCATCCTGATGCACAAACTTCGGCTCTCGCGGGCCGAAGCGGAGGCCAGGTTAGCGGCGGCGAAAGGCCGTCTGCGGGCCGCGCTGAACGAAGCAACATGGACAAATTCAAAATAATCGGTGGTACGCCGTTAAGCGGCGAGCTTCCGGTGAGCGGTTCCAAAAACTCGGCCTTGCCCGCTCTGGCGGCTTGTTTGCTCACCGAAGAGCCGGTGGTTTTGCGGCGCGTGCCGCGCGTCAAAGACATCGCCACCATGCAGAGTTTGCTCGAATACACCGGCGCTCGGTTGACCCAGCGCGACGGCGAAATCTGCGTGCATGCCCAAGAGCTGAGCTGTCCTGAGGCGCCTTACGATGTGGTCAAAACCATGCGCGCCTCGAGCCTGGTACTCGGTCCCTTGGTCGGGCGCACGGGCCGGGCGCGCGTTTCCATGCCCGGCGGATGCGCTATTGGCGCGCGTCCCATTAATATGCACGTTTCGGCTCTTGAGGCGCTGGGCGCCACCATTGAGCAATCGCACGGCTATGTGGAAGCACAAGCGCCCAACGGTTTGCGGGGCGCGCAGGTAATCTTTGACCGCATCACCGTGACTGGCACCGAAGATGTGTTGATGGCGGCGGTGCTGGCGCGGGGCGAAACCGTCATCCGCAATGCCGCCCGCGAGCCGGAAGTAAAAGATCTAGCCGCGCTGCTTAACAAAATGGGCGCAAAGATCGAAGGCGCGGGTACGTCCATCGTCAAAATCCAGGGTGTCGAACGCCTGCACGGCGCCGAGCACACGATCATCCCCGACCGCATCGAGGCTGGAACGCTGTTGCTCGCGGGGGCGATTTCGCAAGGAGATGTGCTGGTCAACGGCTGCAATCCGGAGCATATTGCCGCGCTGATCGTGAAGATGCAGCGCGCGGGCGCCGAAATTGACGAGACACAGCCCGATGCCGTGCGCGTCAAGTGCGCGCGGCGGCCCAAGGCAGTCGACATGACCACCGAAGAATACCCCGGCTTCGCCACCGATTTGCAGGCGCAATACATGGCCTGGATGACCGTTGCCCAGGGCATCAGCTTCGTCACCGAGACGATCTTTGAAAACCGCTTCATGCATACCCAGGAACTCGCGCGCATGGGCGCCAACATCCGCATCGAAGGACGGCAGGCGATTGTGGCGGGCGAAGACGCGCTGATGGGCGCGCAGGTGATTGCCTCCGATTTGCGGGCCAGCGCTTCGCTGGTGTTGGCAGCCTTGGTCGCCAAAGGCGAAACCATCATCGATCGGGTCTATCATATGGATCGCGGTTACGAGCGCATTGAAGAAAAGCTGGCGGCCGTGGGAGCAAACATTGAGCGTCAAACAGCATGAGCGTCAAACAGCATAGCGAAGGGTTTCTGGCCCTGGTGCGCGAGGCCAAGACGCGCATTCACGAGATCGATATCGAGGAATATAAGCGGCTGCGCGCAGCGGGCGAGGCGGGCGCCTTGGTGGACGTGCGCGAAGACCACGAATACCAAGCCGCGCATGCCGTCGGCGCCATTCATCTCAGCAAGGGCATCATCGAGCGCGACATAGAAACCACCTTCCCCGATAGGGACGCGAGGCTGGTGCTCTATTGCGGCGGCGGTTACCGTTCCGCCCTGGCCACCGACAATTTGCAGAAGATGGGATACAAAAATATCCTTTCGCTCGACGGCGGATGGCGCGCTATCGAAGTTTCCGGCTTGCCCCTCGAAAGGGCGTAAGGGGCGAAAATCGCTCAGCCGATGTGCCAGCCGTGGCGGATTTCCGGCTTCAGGAGGGCGTTCGCTTCAGCGTCGTTGGTGATTTTCATCTTTTCGGCATCCCACTCGAGCTTGCAGTTCATCTTGGTCGCGATGGCCCCCAAGGCGATCCATTCCGCAAACGGCGCCGAGACACTGAAATTCGAGCACGCCGGAACCCCGCCTTTGCAGGCGCGAATCCAATCCCGGTAGTGGCCCGGAGAACGTGTAAGGACTTCCGGCGGGAATTCGTAGTCGCGCATTTTTTCCACCGGCAGGAGACGCGTGTTTTCACCATAGGTTCCGGTGGTGATCATGCCTTTGTCCCCGACAAATAAGCTTCCGTTCGTACCCTTACTGATGAGGCTCATCCATTTGGCGAGTTCCTGCTCGTGCGGCGTCATATCCGCGGTCTCTGGCCGCCGAGAACGATGCGTTGGGGGCGGCATCTCTTTCGGGGTGAAAAACTGATCGGTAAATACTTCGCCAATAATCTGGCGCTCTCTCGGATGAACCGAGCCTTCCGCATCGCCGATGCGGTTCCGCGGCAAATCGCCCAAAATCTGATCCTTGGGCGCCTGGGGAAAATCGGGCTGCTCCTCGCGTTTTGCGTCGTACCAGAAGATTTTGACGGGAGGCATCGAGCCGCGGGCAGGGAAGTCAAACCGAACCACCGATTTGGCCGGGAAGAAGATATTGCTGCTGCCCTCCTGATTGACGCATTCAACCGAGGTGGGAGCGCCCAGCATCAGCGCCATATTCGGCGCGCCCAGGATGTGGCATGCCATATCGCCCAAGGCGCCCGAACCGAAATCGTAAAAGCCGCGCCACAAAAACGGCAGGTAGTCTTCGCTATAGGGCCGCTCCTTTGCGACACCCAGCCACAGATCCCAATCCAAAGTCGAGGGCACCGGCGATTGCGTGGGCGCCGGCAAGCTTCCTTGCGGCCAGACCGGACGATTCGTCCAGGCGTGCACTTCGGTTACGTTCCCGATGACGCCGGACCAGATCATCTCGGCGCATTGGCGGGTTCCTTCATTCGAATAACCCTGGTTGCCCATTTGCGTGGCTACTTTGTACTTTTCAGCAGCCTTCAAGAGCTCGCGGCATTCCCAAACCGTATGCGCCAGTGGCTTCTGCACGTATACGTGCTTGCCGAGCGACATGGCATCCAGCGCGGCCGCCGCATGCATGTGATCCGGAATCGTTACGATCGTCGCATCGATGTTCTTCCCTTGCTGGTCGAGCATCACGCGGTAATCCTTGAACTTTGGCACGTTCGGATATTTCGTGAAGGTCTGCGCCGCCGCTTTGTCGTCCACATCGCACAAGGCGACGATGTCCTCGGTGGCCGCGCAGCCAGCAATGTCGCTGCGCGCTTTACCTCCCGCTCCAATGGAGGCAATTTGCAGCTTCTCGTTGGGGGATTTGTACCCCAGCGTCTTTAGCGAGGGCTCGCTCCCAAAACCGGCGATGGGAACTGCACCCGCTAACAGACTTCCAAAGAAGAAGTACCTTCTCGACACGTTCACGGATTTCATTTGAGATTTCTACCCACTGAGAATGATATCGCTCGCGGTTTTCGGGCGAATCGATTTGTTATCGTGAAGCTTCGTCAATTAGCCCTCCATGCCCGCGGGCGAATCTGCATACATCATGGGAGGAAGCCGATGAAAACGGCTAATGGCCGCCAACTCCGGTGGCTGTCGCTCTTAATTTTCTCTGTTTTTTTCAGCGCGCCGCGATAGCCCAACAAACGCTGGGCGCGATTACGGGAACCGTAAAAGATAGTTCCGGCGCTACGATTCCAGATGTCACCGTGAAGGCCCGGAACGCCGCCACCAACCTCGAGGTAGTTGAGCACACGCAAGCCAATGGCTCATATTCGGTATCGAATCTCCCGGCTGCTACCTATGAGCTGACCTTCAGCAAACCGGGATTCCGGACTGAAACGCACACCCGCGTATTGGTCAATGGAGACCGTACCGCCACGGTCGATTCCACTTTGCAAATTGGCGAAGTAAACAGCACGGTGGAAGTGACGGCGACTCCCCTGATGAATCAGGTGGACACCACCAACGGCTACGTAGTAGATCAATTGACGATCCAGCAAACGCCGCTCGGGACCGGCAGCTTTACGCAGTTGGCCATTCTGAGTCCGGGCGTGCACGCCGATTTTCTTGGGGGCGCCGGCAGCAATGCGGGCCTCGGGAACCAGGCCGTTTTCGCCAATGGGCAGCGCGATACCAGCAACAGCTTCACGCTGAACGGCATCAGCACGAACAACCTGTTCAACGGCAATTCAACCAGCCAGGTGGGGGAAAACCGCTTCGTGCTGAACACCGGTCAAAATTTTGGAGCAGGTGGCTCCATCCAGACCAGCACGTCCGTGTATGGCGCGATCGGCCAATCGCTACCAACGCCGCCGGTAGAAGCCATTCAGGAGATCAGCGTGAACGCGGCGATGTATGACGCGACCCAGGGAGGGAACAGCGGCGCGCACATCGGCGTGATCACGAAATCCGGCGCCAACCAGATTCACGGCGAAGCGTATGAGAACTTCCAGAACAGCGTCATGAACGCCGCGCCGTTTTTCTACAACGCGTCGCCCGCCATTACTACCAAGGTGCCGTTTCTGAACCGCAACCAGTTTGGCGCCACCTTAGGCGGCCCGATCAAGAAGAACAAGCTGTTCTATTTCTTGTCCTATCAGGGAGTGCGCATCGCCGACGCCGCGGATGCCACCAAAGATGTGACGGTTCCGCTCGGCCTCACCGACGATCGCAGCGCTCAGGGCATCATTAACGCGGTGCACAGCAGTTTCGGCACGACGATTTCAGCCAGTCAGATCAGTCCGGTGGCCGCCGCCATGTTAAGCGCGAAGCTGCCAAGCGGCCAATACCTGATACCCAGCGCGCAAATTACCAACGCGGCCCAGGCCAAAGCCCTTGGCTACGACACCGTCACGCAGGGTCCCAACGCGAAATCGAATGTCGATCAAGGAATCGCCAATATCGATTTTGTAGCGAGCGACAAAGACCGCTTGACCGGGAAATATTATGTTCAAAACAATCCCACCACGAATCCATTCGGCGCAGTGGGGACGGCGCTCGGTTTTCCGCAGACTCTGTCGGCGGGCAGCCAAGTCATTTCACTCGATAATTCGGTGATTCTGACGCCTTCATTGACGTGGGAGCAGCGCGCCGGCTTCACCCGCCTGCACGCCTATTCTCAGACCGGCCAGGCCTTCACCCCTAGCGATTTCGGAATGAATCTTTTGGGCTCGAACAATTTCCCGCAGATCGAGATGACCACCGCCGATTCGACGATCGCCGGCGGCCTTCAATTCGGCAACAGCACCAGCTTTGGTAATGCGGGCATGTACCAGAACCAATGGGAATATGGCACGGACCTGAACTGGGTGAAGGGAAAGCATACCCTGGCGTTTGGCGCGCAATGGGATCATACGCAGCTAAACATCATCAACAACAACACCTCCACCGACACGATCGATTTCACCAACTTTGTGAACTTCGTGGAGGGCGCCGTGCGAACCGGAACCTACTCGGCGGCTTTCACCGGCTCGGCCGACCGCTACTACCGCTCCGATACGATCGGCGTGTTTGTGAATGACAACTACAAAATCCGCAGCAACCTGACGCTGACAATAGGTTTGCGCTGGGATGACGACGGACCTTTATCCGAAAAGTATGGCCGGTTGACGGGCTTCAATTCCAGTCTGTATAAATACGATGCCGCGAGCGATACGATTACGGGCTCCGGCCTCGAGTTCGGCGGCAACAACAAGCAATTCGCCACTCCAGGAGCGAACAACTCGCTGATGCAAAACAAGCAAGCAGGCTTCGCGCCGCGCATCGGCGTGGCCTGGACGCCGTTTTCGAAGGTAACGATTCGCAGTGGATTCGGTATTTACTACGATCGCGGCGAGCTCTTTTCTTATCTCTCACCGAGCGCAGGCGGTGGCTTCAACGGGCCCTTCGGCGTGACCTTAGCGCCGCCGTTCGTAACACCGATTTTTGCCGCCAAAGGAGCGACGCTCTCTACGCCCTTCGGCACCACCGCGCCGGCCACTCCGCCCGCCAGTCCCGCAGCTTTCCTCTCGCTGTTGCCGAACCTCAGCCAGACCGCCTCCGGAAACCTTCCGCCTGGTAATCTCTTTGGCCCGTTCCTCTATGGCGGTTACGACATCAATAACAAGCTGCCCTATTCGGAAAACTGGACCTTCGACATCCAATACCAGGCGTCGAACAGTTGGCTGTTCAGCGTCGGGTACGTGGGCAATCACGGAGTTCACGAGGTATTGCCCATTCCGTTCAATCAGCCGTCGATCGCGACCCCGCAGAGCCCGGTTAATGGCCAGAGCTACTCGTACGGAGGCGTTTTGTACGATGCGCCCTCTAACGAACCGGTATCGACCAACGAATATGCCGGCAACGCTCCGCTGCGCGTGCCTTATATCGGCTACGACATGAATTCGGTTCTTTACAAGGCGGAAGGAATCTCAAACTACAACGCGCTGCAACTTCAGGCGCGCAAGCGGCTGTCGTTCGGCTTGCAGTTTACCGCCTCTTATACGTACTCTCACGCCTTAGACGAGCAGAGTGGATTGGGCCTCTTCTTCACTGGAAATAATCCGCTCGCGCCGCGCTCCAACTACGCTTCCGCCGATTTCGATCAGACCCACGTATTTCTCGTGAACTACAGCTACAGCATTCCGAAAGTAACTTCCAACAAGCTCCTGGGCGAGTTTGTGAATGGCTGGACGCTTGGCGGACAAACCGTGGCCGAAAGCGGCCAGCCCTACAGCGTCTACGATTATTCGGGCTCCGTCGGCAGTCTTTACTTCGGCACGGACGACGAAATCGGCAACCCGATTGTTCCCTTGAAGTCGGGTGTATCGGCCAAACAGGCGGAATTGCAGGGGACGACCGGCATAAATGCCGGCAAGCCGGTCTTGAACGAAAACGATTTCGCGCCGGTCTTTCTTGCTCCAGGGCAATCGGGCGTGCCGCCCTGCAATGCTTCCGGATGCGACAACTACGAGTCGCTTTACGGATCCGCCGGCCGAAATCTATTTCGCGGTCCTTTTCAGGTGCGCTTCGACATGAGCCTCGAGAAAGAGTTCGCTCTCAGCGAACGTTTCCGCCTGCGCTTCAATTTCGACGCCTTCAATCTGTTCAACCACCCCGACTTCGACGCACCGAACAATGATGTGGTGTTCTTCGCGGGCTATTCGGCGCCGCCTGTGTACCCGCCGGAGGGGAGCCTCGGCATGATCCAACACACGATCGGAAGCTCGCGTTTCATGCAGGCTTCCTTGCACTTGACGTTTTAGCAAAGCTACCAAAGAACCGATCGATCAATCGACGCAATGGTGGGACGGCCGGTAAGCATCATGGCCAATTCGAATTCGCGGCGCAGAATTTGAATGACGCGCGCCACTCCTTCCGCGCCCGCCACGCTCAAGCCATAGAGATAGGGACGGCCGACCTCGACGGCTGAGGCGCCCAACGCCAGCGCCTTGAGGATGTCTGTGCCGCGCCGGATACCGCCATCTACGATCACCGGCACGCGCCCCGCCACGCGTTCCGCGATCTCCGGCAGGGCATCCGCGGTGGCGGGTGCCGTATCGAGATTGCGCCCGCCGTGATTGGAAACGATAATTCCTGCCACGCCGGCCGCGACACTCAACCCGGCATCGTCCGCATCGAGAATACCTTTCAGCAGAATCGGCGTCTTCGCGAACGATTGCAGCCATTCGATATCTTTCCAAGTCAAAGCCGGGTTCAGATAGTCCTTGCTCGCGAAGTTCGGCAGCGGGCGATCGGGCAGTTGACTCTTCGCCCGATGCTCGCGATCCCGCACTCCATGTGTTGGCGAATCGACCGTAACGCAAATGGCGCGGCAGCCAGCCCCTTCGGCCCGCTGCACCAGGTCCTTGGTGAACGCGCGGTCCGGTTGCAGGTAGAGTTGGAACCAAACGGGTCCCGTCGCGCGGCGCGCCACTTGCTCTACCGGAAGAGAAGCGCTGCTGCTGATCACAAGCGCCGCGTGAGCCGCGCCAGCCCCGTCTGCGACCTCCAAGTCGCCGTTCGGATGAATCAACGCTTGGGCTCCAGTCGGAGCCAGCAGAATCGGGAATGGCAGCTCCCGGCCGAACAGGCTCAACCGGGTGTCAACCTTCGAAACGTCTACCAACACGCGCGGACGCAAGCGAAGCTGCTGCCACGCTTCGCAATTCCAGCGCAGCGTGAGCTCGTCTGCCGCGCCGCCTTGGATGCGGGCCCAAGCGCCGGGCGCAGCGCGGGTTTCCGCCTCCGCTTCGAAGTCTCGGATAGAAAGCAACTGGTCCATTCCGGCGCGGCTCACTGCCTAGTTTATGCAGCCCGTTCGTAAGACTACGGACGTTGCTAACACTCCTAACTTCTGTCGAAACATCCTCCGCCTCACCAAGTCCCACAGATGGCTACCAATGAGCCACACGAGTTTGAATATGTCACTTTTTACCAGTACCGAATTTAACTCTTTTCAGGATCTCTTCCTGAATCAAATAGAAGATCTTTACGACGCGGAAAACCGCCTAACCGAGGCATTGCCCAAGATGGCGGAAGCTTCGAGTTCGCCCCAGTTGCGAAAGGCCTTCGAGAATCACTTGACCGAAACACAAGGTCACGTATCGCGACTGGAACAGATCTTTCGCGCGATGAACATCGAGCCGAAACGCGAAACATGCCAGGCAATGAAGGGCTTGATTGCAGAAGGCGAGGAAATGATCAAAGCCAAGGGCGATCCCGAGATCAAAGATGCGGCTCTAATAGCTGCAGCTCAACGCGTTGAGCATTACGAGATGTCAGGATACGGGACAGCGCGGTCCTTTGCGAATCGTTTGAAGTTAGCCCAAGCAGCCGGTCTCCTTCAACAGACATTGCAAGAGGAGAAAGCCGCCGACGAGAAACTGTCTTCGATCGCTGAATCCTCCGTCAATGCACAGGCCGTGGGCGCGGGAGCTCGCTAGCCGAGTTCAAATGCCAAGCTTGTTCGCGATGCCCTCGAGCACGCCGGCAAGCGTAATGTCTTTCTTGGTGATACCGCCGGCATCGTGAGTCGTGAGGTCTATCAGCACCTTGCCGTAAACGTTGAACCATTCCGGGTGATGATTCATCTTCTCGATCAGCACCGCGGCGGTCGCCATGAAACCAAACGCATGGGCAAAATCCGGGAAGCTGTATTCACGATGCAGCTTCTCGTTCTTAAGGGTCCAGCCGGGAAGTTTCTCCAACTCGAGCGTCAATTCCTGCCCGGCTAATTTCTGCGCCGCCATAATTGCCCATTGTAGGCGCAGGCTACGGAACCGCGACCGTGAGAAAGCGCAGCAGTTCGGCCGGCGTTTCCACCAACAAATCGGGCGGGTTCGTCTCGAAAGAGGTCGGTTGAAAGCCCCAGGCTACGCCGCAGCTCCGCACACCGGCATTGCGCGCGGTTTGTATATCCACACCGCTATCGCCCACCATCCACGTTTCCTGCGCTGCGGAGCCGGTCTCAGTGATCAGCGTTCGAATGCCGATGGGGTCTGGCTTCTTTTGAACGAAGCTGTCGCCGCCATATACGCGCGCAAAGTTCGCCGTCAATCCGAGCGCGCTCAAAATATCGCGGCTGATGCGGATCGGCTTATTCGTCAGCACGGCCAAAGTGTGGCCTTCGGTAGTTAATTCCTCTACCATCTCCCGCACGCCGGGATAGAGTTGGGTGTGCTCCAGCGCATGGGCGCGGTAGAACTGCAGGAAGAATTGCAGCGCTTCAACGACCATTGTCTCCGGCGCGTCAGCCCCCAGCGCCCGTCGCACCAACACGGCCGCCCCATTCCCGACAAACGAGTAAATCAGGTTGGCATCGAGAGGCGTCATGCCGAACTGCTCGCGTGTCGCATTCATCGAGATCGCCAGATCCCTGGCCGAATCGATCAGCGTTCCGTCCAGGTCGAAAATGATCAGCATGCCCCGCGTGTTCAAATGGCGCTTGAATGCTGCGGCGTGTGCGCGGCCTGAAATTGCTTGAGATTTTCCATTTGTTGCAGGAAGGAATCCTTTAGTTGTTGCGGCGCCAACTCCGCCAGCAGGGCCGCTAAGCTATTCGCGTAGGGCAGAACTCGCGAATTTTGCAGATAGGCCGGTGTCGGTGACGGAGCAAATGCCACCAGCACGCTGGCGAGCACCGCGATCACCAGAACTCCCCGCAGAAAACCCGCCGCGCCGCCGAGCAAGTGATTGAACCACGAAAGGCCCACCCACTTCAACAGGCGCGAGAGCAGCGCCGCGATGAGCGCCCCCAAGATAGCTATGCCCACAAAGATAATGAGAAAACCCAATATGTTGGCTAACGCTGGCGTCGCGATCCAGGGCGCGAACTTCGCCGCCACCATGCGATAACACCAAAAACCGGCCAGGCAGCCCACGATCGTTGCCGCCAGACCGACTACCACCCGCGCGAAGCCCGTGCGCAGTCCCGCTACCGCCGAGGTCACGATGACGATCGCCAACACAAGATCGAACCAGTTAAGGCTTAGAATCGTTGCCATATGCTGCTCCTAGGCGGCTGCTTCCGGAAGCGGCCGGCCGGTCAGCCGCGTATAGGCCTCTATATATTTTTCGCTCGTCTTTTGAATGACCTCGTCCGGAAGCGCCGGCGCCGGCGGCCGTTTGTCCCAATGCAGCGTTTCCAGATAATCGCGCACGAATTGTTTATCGAAAGAAGTTTGCGGGCCGCCCGGACGGTAGCTGCCGGCCGGCCAGAATCTTGAGGAATCGGGCGTCAACACTTCGTCCGCCAGCACCAGATCGCCTTCCACAAAACCGAACTCTAATTTAGTATCCGCCAAAATAATGTCCCGCTGCAGCGCGTAGCCGGCCGCGCGTTGATAGATTTCGAGCGTCAGGTCTCGCAGTTGTCCCGCTAAGTCAACGCCTAACAGATTCGCGACATAACGGAAGGGCACGTTCACATCGTGTCCCGTGACCGCTTTGGTGGCGGGCGTGAAAATCGGCTCGGGAAGCTTGTCTCCGTCGCGTAATCCCGCCGGTAGCGGAATGGCGCAAACCTTGCCCTGTGCCCGATATTCTTTGAAAGCGGAGCCGGCCAGATAGCCTCTTGCCACACACTCTATCTTCAACATCTCCGCTTTTCTGACCAGCATTGATCGGCCCCGCAACGCTCGCTGTCTCGCGGCCTTTTTCGGATACTCGTTGACGTCTGCCGTGATCAGGTGTGAGCGCACCACGTCTTTCAGAAAATCGAACCAGAACAGGGACATTTGCGTCAAGACGCGGCCCTTGCATGGTATGCCGCTGCCCAAAATGCAATCAAACGCCGAAATACGGTCCGACGCCACAAACAACAGGCTGTCGCCCAGATCGTACAAGTCCCGGACCTTGCCGCGTCCCGCAAGCGGCAAAGACAACTTGGATTCAAGCAGGATGTCGTCCTGGCACATAAATAATGAGTATCCCAAAACGCGTGTTTTTACGGGCGAATGCGGAAAAATTGCTGATCTCTTGCGAAGAATTTGCCGGGCGCCGTCCGCCTTCCTTTGAGAAAGAGCAAGATACGGTTTTGGCCCGGCGATTGCACCTCATTCCTTCGAGGTGCTCTGAAATGAATTCCGACCAAGTCGAAGGAAAATGGAAGCAATTTAAAGGTTCCGTGAAAAAGCGTTGGGGCAAGCTGACCGACGACGATCTAACCATGTTGAGCGGCAAGAAGGATGAGTTAATCGGCAAGCTACAAGAGCGCTACGGCTATACCCGTGAGCAAGCCGAGAGGGAAGCGGACGATTGGGCCACCAAATCGTCGCATGAATGGGCGGATGCTGCCGCGGCCAACCGCGCAGGCAAGGTCTGATCGCGTACGGCAGCTCCGGCCTCTCCGGCTAAACTGAAGGGAATGCCGGTCTCCTACCGCTTCGCCATCTGCAACGAACTGTTTCAGAAGACGCCCTTCCAAAGCGTCTGTAAAGAAGTTCGTTCGCTCGGTTACGACGGTTTGGAGATCGCTCCCTTCACGCTGGGGGACGACCCTGCTTCGCTCTCGAAGTCCGAACGCGAAAATATCGTCCGCACAATGGAGGGCGAAGGCCTTCAATTTGTTGGTCTTCACTGGCTGTTGACCGCCCCTCCCGGATTACACATCACCACGCGCGACGAATTCGTTCGAAAACGCACTTGGGATTATGTGTATGCGCTGATCGATTTGTGTGCTGATCTAACCGGCTCCGCCTCCCGGCCACCGGTAATCGTTTTCGGCTCCCCGAAACAGCGCTCTTCCACCAATGGATGTAGCGCCAAAAAAGCCGTCGACGTTTTTGCGTACGAACTCGCGCAGGCCGCTCCGCACGCCGAAGCGCGTGGTGTCAAGCTGTTGATTGAGCCCTTATCTCCCACGCAGACGGACGTCGTGAACACGCTCTCGGAAGCCGTCGCCATGGTCAAGCAAATCGATAGTCCCGCTGTCGCGACCATGTTCGATAGCCACAATGCGGTGGATGAGCGCGATCCTCATCCCACGCTGGTACGCCAATATGCTCCGTACATCCGGCACGTGCACGTGAATGAACTGGACGGCCGCGAGCCCGGCATGGGCGACTACGATTTCGCCGCGATTTTACAGGCGCTGGCCGATGTGAATTACTCAGGGTGGGTTTCGGTCGAGGCCTTCGATTTCAGCCGCGACCCGCGTGAGATCGCCGCGCGCGCCATAAACCATTTGAGGGCCCGCCTGCCGTTCGCGGCGACAGTTCAATAACGCTATGAATCGTTATATTGTTACCGGCGGCGCTGGTTTCATTGGATCCACCCTGGTACGCTCCTTGCTCTCCGAGGGCCGCCGGGTTCACGTCATTGACAATCTCTCGACCGGTAGCCTGGACAATCTCGAAGAAGTAGCGGGCCAGATAACGGTGCATGAATTCGATTTGCGTGATTACCATCGCATCGCGCCCG
The DNA here is from genome assembly GCA_036501045.1 of Bryobacteraceae bacterium. Lineage (GTDB taxonomy): Bacteria > Acidobacteriota > Terriglobia > Bryobacterales > Bryobacteraceae > Bog-105. Next base: position 15,673 of record DASYAX010000142.1, on the reverse strand, counting down.
TGATTGCCGGAGCCGAATGCATTTTCCATCTCGCCGCCATCCCTTCCGTGCCCAAGTCGATCGATCGGCCGGTACCCAGCCATGAGAGCAACATCAACGGCACCTTCAACGTTTTCCGCGCGGCGGCCGAGGGCAAGGCCGGCCGCGTCATCTATGCGGCTTCCTCCTCGGCTTACGGAGATACGGAAGTCCTGCCCAAGGTGGAGACTATGGCTCCTCAGCCCAAATCTCCTTACGCTGTGCAGAAGCTGCTGGGCGAATATTACGCGAGCGTCTTCGCGCAATGCTTTGGCCTCGAAACCGTCTCGCTGCGCTTTTTTAACGTCTTCGGGCCGCGTCAGGATCCCACCAGTCCTTATTCCGGCGTGCTCTCCATTTTTCTGACTTGCCTGTTGGAGCGCCGCAGCCCCACCATCTTCGGAGATGGCGAGCAATCCCGCGACTTCACTTATGTGGAGGACGTTGTAGGACTACTGCTCAAAGCCGCCGATGCGCCGGGCGTCTCCGGCAGAGTCTTCAATGCCGGCAACGGCGGCCGTTATACGCTCAATCAAACTTGGCAGCTTCTGCAGGAGATAGAAGGCATTCAGTTGCCTGCCAAATATGCCGCTCCGCGTCCCGGTGACGTTCGCCATTCTCAGGCCGACACGAGCGCCGCCATGCGCGAGCTAGGTCATGCGCCGCGCTTCACGTTTGAACAGGGTCTGCGTCTGACTCTCGATTGGTATCGCGACGTCAAACAAGCGACCGAGAGCTCCGGCGCCAAACTTGTTTCGCGCTCCTGACCCGTGAACGATTCGTTTCGCTTGGGTGAAGACGGCATCTACCGCTGCGTCGCCTTCGAGCAGGAGTTCGTTTGGCAGCAGCATGGCTTCGGGACGCGTTCAGCCAACCCGCCGGCCGATGTAACACTGCGCCAGATTCACTCCGATCTGGTTTGGAACGCCCATGGTTTGAAAGACCGTGAGCAGCAAGGCGACGCCCTGATTAGCAATGAGCCAGGCCGAAGTGTCGGCGTTCGCACCGCCGATTGTGTTCCGATTCTGCTGCTTGACGCCAGACGCCGCGCCGTGGCCGCCGTCCATGCGGGCTGGCGTGGAACCTTTTCTCAAATCGTGACGCGCGCCGTGGAAAAAATGGCTGCGGATTTTGGCACGCTTCCCGGCGACGTGCGCGCCGCCTTGGGGCCCGCTATCCGCGAATGCTGTTACGAAGTGGGCTGGGACGTGGCCCGCCGGTTTGAGGCGCTGTTTCCTGAGGACACCGGGCCGCCGGGTAAGCGCCATCTGAATCTCGTCGAAGCAAACCGCCGTCATCTCCTGGCCGCGGGCGTTCCAATCGAGGGCATTTTCGATTGCGGCCTCTGCACCAGTTGCCCGTCCCGGCATTTTTTCTCGTTCCGCCGCGAGCCGCAAGATCCCGGCCGTATGCTGGCCTCGATCCGCCGTCTTGCCTGAATGCGATATCGTCTTTTTATGAATCGAACAGCAAAGGCACAGTGGACGGGCGATCTAAAATCGGGCTCGGGCATCCTCTCGACCGCTAGCGGCGCGCTCTCGGGCGCACCCTATTCCTTCAAGACCCGTTTCGAAGACGGAATGGGGACCAATCCGGAGGAGTTGTTAGCCGCCGCGCATGCCGGCTGTTTTTCCATGGCGCTCTCCCTCATGTTGCAGAACGAACACTTGAAAGCCGACAGCATCGATACCACCTGCACCATTTCTCTCGAGAAAGAGAGCGATGGGTTCAGCATCAAGCGCAGTCATTTGGAACTGCGCGCGAAGGTCCCCGGAGCTTCGCAGGAAGCCTTCACCCGCGCCGTCAATCTCGCGAAAGAAGGCTGCCCGGTCTCGAAATTGTTCGATACCGATATCACCTTAGACGCCAAGCTCGAAAGCTAAGCGGCAGCCTGGGCGGTTTGGCCTTTGTGTTGCAATTTATCCGGTTTTGCTAACGGATTAACCAAATCCGCGCCGGCAGATTGGCAGCAATCGTCTTTTTTTACGCTCGAATGAGTTTTACGCTTTTGGCACTTATATTGCTCTTAATGCCGGTATCGCAAGGTGAAACGCCGGAATCCTATCGGTCGCGCCGAAACTCTGATAAGATTTTGTGACGTAGCAGACCACACCAATTCAGCGGACGGCTCGTTTCCCGCTGGAAAGAATTTGAGGTAATTAGGCATGGCTCGAGAAAGCGTACAAAAGAAGCTCACGCGTGTGCGTCCCCCGCGGGTCCAAATTTCCTACGAGGTTGAGGTCGGCAACGCCATCGAACTCAAGGAACTTCCGTTCGTACTGGGCGTCGTCGGCGATTTTACCGGCCAACCCACGGAGCCCCTGGCCCGTTTGAAAGACCGGCGGTTCGTGGATGTAAATCCCGAAAATTTTGATAGCGTGCTGGAAAGCATGCGTCCGCACTTGGCCTTCAGCGTGGAAAACAAGCTGGCCGAAGAAGCCAATGCGGGCGATTTGCGAGTGGATTTGAACTTCCGGAGCCTCGAAGATTTCGAGCCGGAGCAGGTGGCGCGGCAGATCCGGCCCTTGCGTGAACTCTTGGATCTTCGCACCAAGCTGAACGATCTGCGCGGTACGTTGCAGACCAATGAAAAGCTCGATCAAGTTCTCATGGACGCCGTTTCCAATACCGAAAAGCTAGATAAATTGCGATCCGAGATGGGTATCAAAGGCGCGGAAGGAGACCGTAAGTGAGCGAATCTCGTAAGACCGTGGAAGCTGCGGCCGCCACGGCTACTTCGGAAATCAGCCTGCTGGATCAGATTGTCGAGGAAGGCCGCTTCGGCGAAGAGCCTGCCTCCCAGCAGCGCGGCAAAGATCTCGTTAAAGAGTTTCTGGCGCAGGTCCTGCAAGGCGAAGTCACCGTCTCACGCGATTCGGAGGCCATGATCGACGCCCGTATCGCGCAGATCGACCATTTGGTATCGCTGCAGTTGAACGAAGTATTGCATCATCCCGTTTTCCAGAAGCTCGAAGGAAGCTGGCGTGGGCTCAAGTATCTGCTCGACAGCAGCGAAACCAGCGCCATGCTAAAGATCCGCGTCTTGAACGCCTCCAAAAAGGAAGTATTGAAGGACCTCCAGCGCGCTTCCGAGTTCGATCAAAGCGCACTCTTTAAGAAGGTTTACGAAGACGAATATGGCGTCTTCGGCGGCGCTCCTTTCGGCGCTCTGGTCGGCGATTTCGAATTCACCAAGCATCCCGAAGATATCGAATTGCTCGACAAGATTTCGCACGTGGCCGCCGCCGCCCATGCTCCGTTCCTGACGGCCGCGGGTCCGGAGTTGCTTAGTCTCGACACTTTCGCCGATCTTGGCCAGCCGAACGACATTGGCCGCATCTTCGATAAAACCGAGTACGCCAAGTGGAAGGGTTTTCGCGAAAGCGAGGATTCGCGCTATGTCGGGCTATGTGTTCCGCACGTCTTGATGCGCTTGCCCTATGGCAAGGACTCGAAACCGGTGGAGGGCTTCAACTACGAGGAAAATGTGGATGGCACCGATCACAGCAAATATTTGTGGGGCAATGCTGCCTACGCGCTGGGCGCGCGCCTGACAAATTCCTTCGCTCAATTCGGCTGGTGCGCTTCCATCCGCGGCGTCGAGGGCGGCGGCTTGGTGGAAGGCCTGCCTTCGCATACCTTCCGGACCGACGAGGGCGATGTGGCGCTGAAGTGCCCCACCGAGATTGCCATCACCGACCGCCGCGAGAAAGAACTCGCCGATGCCGGTTTCATTCCGCTGGTGCACTGCAAAGGGAGCGATTACGCTGCCTTCTTCAGCGTCCAGTCCGCGCAAAAGCCAAAGCTCTACAACAAAGAGGCGGCGAACGCCAACGCCCGGCTCTCCGCCCAATTGCCTTACATCCTGGCGGTCTCGCGTTTCGCGCATTACCTCAAGACCATGATGCGGGATAAGATCGGCAGCTTTGTATCCCGCTCTTCCTGCGAGCGGTTTCTGAATGACTGGATTCAAACCTACGTGGTGGGAGACGATAACGCCAGTCCCGCCGTGAAGGCGAAGAATCCTCTCCGTGAGGCGCGTATTGAAGTCGTGGATGTGCCCGGAAAACCGGGCGCCTACCGCGCCGTGGCCTTCTTGCGGCCTCATTATCAACTGGACGAGCTGTCCGTTTCGTTACGTTTAGTCGCAGATCTACCGCCTGCGACGCGGTAGCTGGACAAGCAATTATTAACCGTGTCACCGGGCTGTTAGACCCGGGGTGTTGTTGGTGTGTTTAGACAAAAAGGAGCAGATCATGGCTATTGAAATTTTCTTGAAACTAGATGGCATTACCGGCGAGTCGCAGAAAAGCGGCGCCGAAGGCTGGATTGAAATCTTCAGCTTCAGCAACGGCGCATCCAATCCCTCGAGCGTCGCCTTCGGTACCGGTAGCGGCGCCGGCAAGGTGGATCTGAGCAGCTTGAGCCTGCAAAAGCAGCTCGACGTATCCTCGCCTTATCTCTTTGCGGACTGCTGTTCCGGTACTCACGTCGCCACCGGGCAGATGATTGTGCGCGAAGCTACCGGCGGCGAGACGACACAGACGTACTTCCAGTACGATATGACGGAAGTCTTCATCGACAGCATTAGCTGGGGTGGCGCCGCCGGCGGCGGAAAGCCTTCCGAGTCCGTCTCCCTTTCGGCCAAGTCGCTGCAGGTTACCTACACCCCGCAGAACTCCGATGGTTCGCTGGGCAACAAGGTTGTCAAGGGCTGGAACGTCGCTACCAACAAGCAGATGTAAGCGCGCTTTTACAATGGATGCTCATCAACTATTCAAGGCCGGAAAGCTTACCGAAGCTATTCCGGCCTTGAATCAGCATTTGCGGGATAATCCGGCCGATCTCAAGAACCGTACGTTCCTGTTTGAGTTGCTGTGCTTTGCCGGCGACTTCGAGCGCGCCGGGAAGCAGCTCGGCATCATCGAGCAGGAAGGCAACAAAGACTCCATGCTCGGGACGCTGTTGTACAAGGCCGCGCTGCATGCCGAAACGCTGCGTCAGGAAATGTTTGACAAGAAAACGTACCCGAAAAAGCCAGTGAATGGCGCGGCGGCGGTGCGCGGAAAATTAAACGGCCAGGAATTTCAAAGTCTCAGTGACGCCGATCCCCGCATCGGCGAAAAGCTGGAAGTTTTCGCCGGTGGCGACTATCTATGGATTTCCTACCAGGACGTCTCTGTCCTTAAAATCGAACCGCCGAAGCGCTTGCGTGACCTGTTATGGATGCCCGCAACGCTAGCCACCGGTCCGGCCTTCCGTTCACGCGACCTTGGCGAGATTTTATTGCCCGCCGTTTCCCCTCAATCCTGGCAGCATTCAGACGACGAAGTACGCTTAGGCCGGGTAAGTGAATGGTGCGAGGATGAAGCCGGCGAAGTGGCCCCATTCGGCCAAAAAAGCTTGCTGGTCGATGGCGAAGAGTTTCCGTTTCTCGAAATCAGGGAACTAGAGATTTACCCGGCAAATGCCAATTCGTCATGAGTGATGCGGTGAGTGACGTCGAGCGGTTTCTGCAACCTATCTCGGATGCGCAGCCCGCCGGTGAGAATCTTTACTACGCGCCGCTGTACGACAAAATCAAAGAGGCGCGCCGCCGTGAAGATCTCGGCCCAAGAGGCGTTTGGGAAGAGCGGGAAACCAAGACCGCCGACTTCCGGCTTGTCATCAAGCTTGCCGAAGACGCCCTGCTGACCAAAAGCAAAGACCTCCAGATCGCCGCCTGGCTGACGGAAGCCTGGATCGTCCAGCAGGGCACTTCGGGTTTAACAGCCGGGCTACAGCTCTTGCACGCCCTGCTCGATCGCTTCTGGGATTCTCTTTATCCGGAGTTGGATGAAGGCGACCCCGCGCCTCGCGCCAAGCCGCTCAATTGGCTCGGCTCCTACTTCGAGCCCATCATGGCCGTTCAAAGCATCCCGCTCACCCGGGAAGGAAAATATTCCTGGTTTCAATATCAGGATTCGCGGCGCGTGGGATATGAAGCCGAGGTCCAGGGCAACAATGATCGCAAGAAAGCGCGCGACTTGCTCCTCAAAGAAGGCAAACTTGCGCCGGAGTTGTTCGACAAAGACGTTGAAGCGACGAAGAAGCGGTTCTACAAAGATCTCGAGCGCGATTTTGAGAACGCCACGGCCGCGCTGCGCCAGTTAGACGAGTTATGCCGCGACAAGTTTGGCGAAGACGACGCGCCGTCGTTCAACCCGCTAAGCAAAACGATCGACGAAGTGTCGAACGTGGTTCATATTCTGCTTCTCGAGACGCTGAAGAAAGATCCCGATCCGATCGCGCCCATTGCCGTCGAAGCAGTCGCTCCGGCAGACGAAGATGCCGCTGCTTCGGCGGCAACGGACCTCGGCCAGCCTGCGCCGCTTGCCCAGCGATTGGACATCTCGGAGCTTACCGGCGAGATTTCGAACGCCAGTCAAGCCATCTTGCACGTTCTTGCGGCAGCTCAGTTTCTGCGCCAAAAAGACCCGGGCAACCCCGTCGCCTATCTGCTGTTGCGCGCCTTGCGCTGGGGCGAAGTGCGAGCCGCCGGCGATCTGGCGGCGGTGGATTTTGCCGCGCCTGCCCCGGAAGTAAGAATGACTCTGCGCACCGCGGCCGCCGGCAAAAACTGGAAGCGGGTTCTCGAGACCGCCGAAGCCGCCATGGGTGAGCCGAGCGGCCGTGGCTGGCTCGACCTGCAGCGCTACGCCATCAAGGCTTGTGACGAGTTAGGCCATGCCGCCGCCGCCAAGGCCCTTCGTTCCGAGCTGAAGTGCCTGCTGCTCGATTTTCCCGACCTGCCCAAGGCCATATTGAATGACGATACCGGCGCGGCCAATCCGGAAACCACCGCCTGGCTTCGCGCGGAAAACATGATCAACTAAGCTACGGTAACAAACGATGGCACGAACGCGCGGTGATGGTCCTGTTACGCTTTCCCTCCTCGATCGCTTGATCGATGAGGACCCTAAGCGCTCCGAAGAAGTTCCGCTCACGCGTGCGCAGTCGTTGCGTGAATTCAAGGCAGCCGTCCGCAGAGACCTTGAATGGCTGTTGAACACCCGCCAGCCGCTCGACATAGCCGTCGGGCCACAGCTCAGAAATTCGCTTTACACCTACGGGCTCCCGGACATCGCGTCCTTCAGCGTGTTGAGCGTCCGCGACCGCCAGCGCCTTACGCACGCGATTGAGGAAGCCGTAACCCGCTTCGAGCCGCGCATCGCAGCCGTAAAAGTAAGCCTCGCGGACACCTCCAGCGGCGAAAAAGCTCCCAATCTGCGTTTTGTCATCGACGGGATGCTCCGTGTGGATCCCAGCCCGGAACCGGTGAGCTTCGATACGATGCTCGACCTGGCCAATGGAGAATATAGGGTGCCGGGAGATTAAAACGTGCGCGATGAACTCCTCGACTATTACGAGGGCGAGCTCTCTTTCTTGCGCCAGATGGGCGCCGAGTTTGCCGGCAAATATCCCAAGGTAGCCTCGCGCCTGCTGCTCGGGCCGAACGATTCCGAGGATCCGCACGTGGAACGTCTCATGCAGGCGTTTGCCTTCCTGGCGGCGCGCGTCCACCTCAAGATCGACGACGATTTCCCGGAAATTACCGAATCGCTGCTGGATGTTTTATACCCGCACTATCTTCGCCCGATACCCTCGATGTCGGTCGTCGAGTTCGCCGTCGATCCGAGCCAGGGCAAGTTGACGGCAAGTCTCGAAATTCCGCGCCATGCCTTGCTCTACTCGCGCCCGGTCGATGGAGTTCCCTGCAAATTCCGCACTTGCTATGACACCGTCGTTTCTCCGGTGCGCGTTTCGCAAGCCAAGTGGCGCGCGCCGGAGTTACTGAAACCCGCTCTGAAAGCGCCGGATGCGGTAGCCGCCGCGAGCGTCGAGCTGACTTGTTTCCCCGATGTGCAGTTCAAAACGCTGGGTCTGAAGTCGCTGCGCTTTTATCTGAACGGCGAAGGCAACCTCATCCACACCCTTTACGAGCTGCTGCTGAACAATTGTTTGCGGGTCGTGCTGCGCAATCCGGACGATCCCAAACAGCGTCTGGTTGAGCTGCCCGCTAGCTCCATCCGGCCCCTTGGCTTTGGCCCGGATGAAGCCATCCTGCCTTTTCCGCGGCGTTCCTTTACCGGTTACCGCATCATGCAGGAATATTTTGCCTTTCCGGAAAAGTTCTTCTTTATCGAAGTGGCGAACCTGGAGGCGTTGGCAAGCGATCTGTTCACCAACAAGGCCGAAATCGTTTTTCTGATTTCGCCGTTCGAGCGTCAGGATCGCCAGCAGTCTCTTGAACTTTCGGTTAAGGAAGAGACCTTCCGGCTCGCTTGCACCCCGATCATCAACCTATTCCCACAATCGGCTGAGCCCGTGCTGCTCGAACAGACGCGTTTCGAGCATCCCGTAATCCCCGATGCCCGGCGCCGCAACGCGCTCGAAATTTTTTCGATCGACGAAGTTCTCACCTCCAGTCCCGATCGCCGGGACGTGGTGCATTACCAGCCGTTTTATTCGAGCCATCACGGCCGTGAAGCGAAAAACCAGACCTTTTGGCATGCCAGCCGCCGCCAGTCTACCCGCCAGGACGACGCTGGCACCGAAATGAGTATTTCGCTGGTGGACATGACGGGCCACGCCGCCAAAACCGGCGCCGAAACCTTGACCGTGCGCTGCACCTGCAGCAACCGCGACTTGCCTTCCCGGCTGCCGTTTGGAAACGAGGCGCTGGGTGATTTCGAGCTGGAAAGCGGTTCGCCCGTCAAGCGCATCGTGTCGCTGCGCAAACCCACTGAGACGTTGCGGCCTCCCCTCCGCAAAAGCCTGCACTGGCGCTTGATCTCGCACCTTTCGCTGAATTATCTTTCGCTCGTCGAAGAAGGCCGTGGCGCGCTCCAGGACATTCTACGGCTCTATAACTTCAGTGACTCGACCTCGCTCGAGCGCCAGATCTCCGGAATTTCGAGCTTAAGCAGCCGCCGGCATTTTGCCCGCGTCGTCTCCGAACATGGCATCAGCTTTGCGCGCGGTGTCCGCGTGGATATGGAATTCGATGAAGAGATGTTCGTCGGCAGTGGTGTGTTCTTGTTTGCTTCGATTCTGGAACATTTCCTCGGGCTGTACACCTCGTTGAACAGCTTCAGCCAACTGGTGGTGCGCACCCGGCAGCGAAAGGAGGTACTGCGCGAATGGCGTCCGCGGGCGGGTCAGAAAATCTTGCTGTAGCCCGAAAAGGCGTGGAGGATCGGCTGTTCGCCGAACCCTACTGCTTCGAATTCTTTCAGGCGGTACGGTTGCTCCGGCAGTATTATCCCAATCGCTCGAACGTCGGCTTGTTCCAGTCGCCGGCTTCGGAAATTGTGCGTTTCGGTGTGAGGCCGGCGCTCACCTTTCCCGCGAGCCAAGTGCATGAGCTCGAAGCGCGGCCGGGCGCGCCACCTGTGATGCGCGTGAACTTCATGGGTGCGGTAGGTCCATCGGGCCTTTTGCCGCTCTACTATACCGAGCTTGTTGCCAGCCGCAGTTTGGTCCGCGACCGCGCGCTGCGCGACTTTCTCGATATTTTTCACCATCGCGTGATTTCGCTTTTCTATCGCGCCTGGCAGAAATATCGGTTTCAAGTCGGCTACGAACAAGGCGCGGGCGACGAATTCTCCGAGTATTTGCTCGACATCATCGGTCTGGGACCTACCGCCATGCGCCGCCGCCAGCGGGTGGACGATTACTCCCTATTGTTTTATGCCGGCCTGCTGGCGCAGCAGCCCCGCAGCGCCGAGGGGTTGGAACTGATCTTGCAAGATTATTTCGGTGTGCCGGCCCGCGTCGAGCAATTCCTGGGCGGCTGGTATCAACTGGACGCGGATGCGCAGTGCAATCTCGACGATGCGCCCGCCGATTCCCAGCAGTTGGGCTTCGGCACCGTCGTAGGGGACGAAATTTGGGACCCGCAATCCCGCGTGCGCGTCGTCCTTGGGCCGCTGCGCCTCAAGGAGTATCTGAACTTCTTGCCATCCGGCCCTGGCTACCTCCCGCTGCGGAGCTTAGTCCGTTTTTATGCCGGAGACGAATTCGATTTTGAGGCACAGCTCATCTTGAGCCGTCAGGATGTGCCTTCCTGTGAGTTAGGTGGCGCCGGCGAGACCGCGCCGCAATTGGGGTGGGTTAGCTGGTCCAAAACCGCCGAAATGGACCACAATCCTTCCCAGACGATCTTGCAGTTATAAGTTATAAACTCGTTCGAGTTGCGGAGAAATGAGAACACCATGCCTGTCAATTTAAAATCGCTGATCGCCAAGATGAACGACACGACTCGTAAGGCCCTCGAAGCGGCTGCGGGATTGTGTCTGTCGCGCACTCATTACGACATCGAGATCGAGCATTTTTTGACCAAGCTGCTCGACGAGAACGATAGCGACCTGCAGCATATTTTGAAGCATTTCGGAGTCGATAAATCGCGTTTCACCGCCGAGTTGAACCGCGCCCTCGACAAATTGAAAACCGGTAATGCGCGCACTCCCTCTTTCAGCCCGTCACTGGTGAAACTGTTCACCAGCGCCTGGAGCATCGGATCGCTCGATTACAACGCGGAGCAGATCCGTTCCGGTTTCGGCGTCCTCGCCCTACTTACCGAAGACGAACTGGCGCGCATGGCGCGTGATTTCAGCCGCGAGCTGCAAATGATCCAACCGGAAGTTTTGCGCCGCGAGTTTCTCAATATCGTCGCGGGTTCGCCCGAAGAAGCAGCCTCGGCCGCGAGCACTGCATCGGCTCCCGGTCGAGCGGCGGTACAGGGCGGCGGCAAAACGCCGAATCTCGATCAATACACCGTAAATCTCACGGAAAATGCCCGGCTCGGCAAGATCGACAATGTGTTGGGCCGCGATTCCGAGATCCGGCAGATCGTCGATATCTTGATGCGGCGGCGCCAAAATAACCCCATCCTCACGGGCGAGGCAGGGGTTGGTAAAACCGCCGTAGTTGAAGGCTTCGCTCTGCGTGTCTCACAAGGCGATGTGCCTCCGCCGCTTCGTAACGTGATGGTTCGTACCCTCGATCTCGCGCTTCTGCAGGCGGGCGCGGGAATTAAGGGCGAATTCGAGAACCGCCTCAAGGGACTGATCGAAGAAGTCAAGAAGTCGCCTGTTCCCATCATTCTGTTCATCGACGAAGCGCACACCATGATCGGCGCCGGCGGCCAGGCCGGCCAGAATGACGCGGCGAATCTCTTGAAGCCGGCGCTCGCGCGCGGCGAATTGCGGACCATCGCCGCCACTACCTGGTCGGAATATAAAAAGTACTTCGAAAAGGACCCCGCTCTGGCGCGCCGCTTCCAAGTCGTCAAAGTGGAGGAGCCCACCGAATCGCAGTGCATGGTGATGCTGCGCGGTATTGTGGGCGCCTTGGAAAAACATCATAACGTGCGCATTCTGGACGAAGGCGTAGCCTCGGCGGTGAAATTGTCGCACCGCTATCTGGCAGGGCGGCAGTTGCCCGATAAAGCAGTCAGCGTACTCGATACCGCCTGCGCCCGCTTGGCGCTCGGACAAAATGCCACGCCTTCGGTCTTGGAAGATCTGAGCCGCCAGCTCGATGACCTGGAGGTGCAGGAGCGCGTCCTGCGGCGCGAAACTGCCACCGGCGCCGATCATAGAGAGCGCTTGGAAGAGCTTCTCCAACAGAAAGCTTCCTTGAGCGACGCCCTGCAAAAGCTCAAAGAAAAGTGGGAGAAGACCAAATCGCTCGTCGAACAGGTGCGCGATTTGCGAGGCCGGCTCGAAAAACAGGCCGACGGCGTGCATGCCGTAGCGTCGGGAGCAGCCGCCCAAATGCAAGCCGGCGGCGTTAGTCAAGGGAACACCGCTACGGCAGTGGCCGAGGCCGAAGAAGATGGGCATGCTTTGCGGAAGAAATTAGCGCAGCTCAATACGGAACTGGATCAGCTCCAGGGCGAAACGGCGCTGATGCAGGTTTGTGTCGACGCGCAGATCGTCGGCCAGGTGATCGCGGGCTGGACCGGCATTCCGTTGGGCAAGATGATCAAAGACGAGATCGGAACCGTCCTCGAACTGGATCGTCATTTGGGGAAGCGCGTAATCGGCCAGGATCATTCACTCGGTCTCATCAGCCAGCGCATACAAACTGGGCGCGCCAGCCTGGACGATCCCGGCAAGCCCCTCGGAGTGTTCATGCTCATTGGGCCCAGCGGTGTCGGTAAAACTGAAACCGCGCTGGCCCTCTCCGATCTGCTCTATGGCGGTGAGCACAATCTCATCACCATTAACATGTCGGAGTTTCAGGAAGCGCACACCGTCTCCACATTAAAAGGTTCGCCGCCAGGATATGTGGGCTATGGCGAAGGCGGCGTCCTGACCGAGGCCGTGCGTCGCCGTCCCTATTCCGTGGTGCTGCTCGATGAAGTCGAAAAAGCGCACCCGGACGTTCTCGAGCTGTTCTATCAGGTGTTCGACAAGGGCCAGATGGAAGACGGCGAAGGCCGCGAAATCGATTTCAAAAACACCATCATTATTCTGACCACCAACGCTTGTACCGATCAGCTTGCCAAACTGACCGCCGATCCGGAGACGATGCCAAGCCCGGAAGGCATCTTGAAGGCCATTAAACCCGAGCTGAACAAGATTTTCAAGCCTGCGTTTCTGGGCCGCATGGTGGTGATCCCCTACTATCCGATTCGCGACGAAAATCTCAAACGGATCATTGAGCTGAAACTCGGCAAGATCAAGCGCCGAATGCTCGCCAATCACAAAATCCATTTGCTTTACGACGCGGGCGTTGTCGACGAAGTAGCGAAGCGCTGCACGGAAGTAGAGAGCGGCGCCCGCAACGTCGACAATATTCTGACGAACACGCTATTGCCGGATGTCTCGCGCCAGTTGCTGACGAGCATCGCGGAAGGACGCAAACTGACTTCGGTAACCGTCGGCATAGGAGCTAACGGCGCATTCCAGTATTCGTAACGCAAACATATGGCCGAAGTGATTACCCAAGCAAACCGGCTGCTGGCCGTCTCGACGCCGGCAGGTGAAGATGTTCTTCTGCTCGATAGCTTTGCTGGCCAGGAGGGCATTTCGCGGCCGTTTCGCTTCGTTTTGAGAATGGTTTCTCAAGTCGAGGGCGGTAACCCACAAAAGGTGAAACCCCATGATTTAGTCGGAAAATCGATGACCGTTCGGATCGAGTTGAGTACTCCTGGCTCCGGTGCGAAATCGAGCGAGCGTTATCTGACCGGCCTGTGTGAGCGATTCGCCCAGGAAGACCAGGATGACGAGTTTGCCTATTTCTCAGCCGTCATCGTCCCTTGGTTCTCTTTCTTGAATTACGCCACCAATTGTCGGATTTTCCAGGATAAAGACGTCACGCAGATTGTCCAGCAGGTCGTCTCGGAGCTGGGCTATAGCTCGCAACTCAGGTTGGATCTCAGCAAGAGCTATACCACGCGGGACTATTGCGTGCAGTACCGCGAAACAGACTTCTCCTTCCTTAGCCGTCTCATGGAGAGCGAGGGAATCTACTACTATTTCGAGCATTCGGACGGCAATCATGTGATGGTTTTGGCGGATGCGCCTTCCCAATATCACGCCATGCCCGAACTTTCCCAGTTTAAGTATTCTCCCGCCGCCGGCATGGAAGCGACCGAGGATACGATTCGAAGCTGGCGGGTAGAAGAAGAAATGCACGCTGGCAAATGGACGCATCGCGATTACCATCACGAGGCTCCCACCAATGCCTTCGAAATTTCCGAGCCGTCGATCGACGTAGCCGACGAGGGGAAAAAATTCGAAGTCTACGACTATCCCGGCGACTACGCTAAGAAATTCAACAAGGCCGACTCGGCGGCAAAGGCCCGGCCGGAGGGTGAGAAGCTAACCCGCATACGCATGGAGAAGGAAGAAACGTTCCATGTCGTCGTCAGTGGTTCGTCCAAGTGCCGAGCTTTTACGAGCGGCTATAAATTCGATGTGCAGGGCGGCTTCGCGGCCGGCTCCTACCTGTTGACCGAATTGCAGCATGATGCCAATCAACAGCCCGCCTACCGGAATGTCGATAATGCTCGCGGCGTTTATAAGAACAGCTTCCGCGCGATTCCGGCGGCTACGCCCTTTGAGCCGCCCGCGGTCCATGGACGGGCTGCCATCTATGGACTGCAGACCGCTTTCGTCATTGACGAAAGCTCGTCGGGCAATTCCGAAGAGATCTGGCCCGACAAGTACGGTCGCGTGCGTGTGCGCTTCCACTGGGACCGCGAAGCCAAGTGGGCCTGTTGGCTGCGCGTCGTCCAGCCGTGGGCCGGCAAAGCCTGGGGCCAGCTTTGGATTCCTCGCGTCGGCGACGAAGTGGCGGTTACTTTCCTCGAAGGCGATCCGGATTGTCCGGTCGTCATCGGCGGCATTTACAACAGCGACAACATGCCGATCTTCAAGCTACCGGACAACAAAACGCAAAGCGGAATTCTGACGCATAGCAGCACCGGCGGCGGCTCGTCAAACTTCAACATGCTGCGCTTCGAAGATAAGATGGGCAGCGAAGAAATCTATGTTCAGGCGGAAAAGGATCATAACGCGCTGATCAAGCACGACGAGACGCGCACCGTCAAAAACGATCGCACGACGACCATTCACGTCAATGACTCGCGGACCGTCGAAACTGGCGACGACACCATCAGCGTGCAGCAAGGCAAACGTACCATCACCGTTGCGCAGAATATTTCCGAGACATCGCAGCAAGGAAACATCTCAACAACCGCCAGCATGGGCAATATTGCCGTGAAGGCCGACATGGGCAATATCTCCGAACAGGCGACTCTCGGGAATATCACAATTCAAGCCTCGGTCGGGCAAATCTCGATCAGCGGCTTATCCGGTGTAACAATTTCCTGCGGCGCCAGTTCCATCTCGATGACGCCCGCCTCGATTTCGATCACCGCGCCGATGGTTTTGATAAATAGCTAAGCGTCTAAGGTTTCATGCCTGATAGCCCTGGCGATCAGAACGCCTTTCCGCTGCGCGAACTCGAAGTTCCGCTGCACCGAGCGGCGGAGGTCAAGTCGCGCCACAGTTTGTGGGTCGCGGATCCGTCGTCGCCCGATGGCGGCCAAGGACCGGGCTACCACGTGCATTTCTCCTGGCGCCGCGCGCGCGAAGAAGCCTGGCAATCGTTCCAGAATGCCATTCCGGTCTGGGGACTTTATCGCAACCGGCATCGCTACCACAACGTGCTGTATGCCCTGAGCTCTTCGACGGCGCAGGCGGGCGGCCTCATGCTGGAGGAGTCCGGCGCTTCGCTCGATTCGATCCTGAGCGGTTTGCTTCCCTCCTTGGTTGATTTGGCCAAGTGGGTTGGCTTGGGTGCGCTTCTGGGCGGCGGCGTAGGCGCGCTGGGCGGCCCGTTCGACGAGGTGACCGTACCGGCGGGCGCGGTCGCGGGAGCGGAGATTGGCCTGTTTATCGCCAACAGTCTGGGCCTGGCCAGCCTGCTGGTCGGCGTAATGGAGAACCTGGGCTCCTTCGTCCAGTATGCCGGCGCCGCCACCGAAATCGCCTGGTACGCCGGCGACGACCCACACGTCCCGGAAGCCTCGGACCTCAGCAGCGCCGAAAAGTTATTCGCTTTCGCCCTTGCCGAGTTATGGATGGCATTGCTTCAA
>DASYAX010000141.1:0-6776 GCA_036501045.1 Bryobacteraceae bacterium | reverse complement strand
CGTCTCACGTGCAGTCTTCCGCGACAGCTTCTCCACCTGATAAGCCACTTTCGCCTCGCTCTTCCCGGCCGCCGCTTCGAGCGTCGGATCGAAGCGATGCAGATCTGCCTTCAGCTTGGCAAACGATTGTGAAGTGGCCGCTTGAAAGGCTGCGAATTCACTCACCAGATCCTGCGGAACGAGCTTCGCTGCCAGACGTCCCTTGACGTTCTCCTGATGATCCAAAAAGTCCGGCAAACGGAGGCCGTAGCCTGTCAAAAGTTTCATGGCGCGCGCATCGAGTAGCGTAAAGCCATTGCGTGGATAGATCACCGGCATGCGGCCGAGCAATTTTTCGTACAGCACCGCGCCTTGCGCCATATACGCAATTTCAGCCGGGCCGGCCACGTAGCTTACAGTCGGCAGTAAATAATCCTGCATCACCGGCCGCAGCAACGCGTTCGGCGAAAGAAACTCAGCCGCCGATTGTAATTCAGCAGCGCTATGCACACGGTCTCGTGAAGTGAATCGTCCGTCCTTCCAGCGAATCGGAGTCCGCCGCCCCTCGCGAAGCAAGAACAGCAAGGAGGAATCGTCGTCCACATGCACCTGGGTGTGATAGCCGGCCTCGCCCAGTTGCGTATTCCGCTTGCCGAGCGCCTCCAATAAATCGGGAACGCGTTCGACCGCTTCGCTCAGCAACGGAGCAGCCAACCGCCGAATCGCCGGAGCCAGCGGATCGAGGAAAAGAAGTCCGCAGTCCTTCAGCACATCTTCGAGCAGCTTCCGGAAAGCCGAACCGAGCGTAGCGCCAGGATAGTAAGCTGCTTTCACGCGCTCAACGACTTGATCTGAAAATGGCAGGTCACCTAGACCCGCGCGCAACTCGTCCAGCGGTACTTCTTCGAGCACCACGTCGCCGACCGGACCACCGTTGACCACCGTATTTGCAATGCTGATCTTCGCCGGAATCGCTTCGTGATTAAACACCCACGCATGGTCTACTTCCGCCAGATCATGATCTTCTGTTGCCAGCCAAAAAATCGGCACCGCCGAAATGCCCTGCTGGTTCAAATGCGCGGCGAGCTTCACCGCCGTAAGCGCCTTAAAAATGGTGTACGACGGGCCCGACAAAAATCCGACCTGCTGTCCTGTCACGATGGCCACCGTATCCGGCTGCGCCAATTTCGTGAGCGCCGGCGAATCGCCATTCTGCTCGCGTAGCGCCTCGACCAGCCGGG
Organism: Bryobacteraceae bacterium; assembly: GCA_036501045.1. Classification (GTDB taxonomy): domain Bacteria; phylum Acidobacteriota; class Terriglobia; order Bryobacterales; family Bryobacteraceae; genus Bog-105. The sequence goes on along the minus strand of DASYAX010000141.1, from coordinate 5,556 downwards.
CCCGCCGCTCGGCGGGATACACGAACTGCCTGGCCGATTCGGCGACGTGTTCGGTGTCCCAGTTCTCAAACGGGAAAAACTGTTTTAGTCTATCGAAATAGTAGAGATAATCCAGAAAAAGCTTGCTGGTACCGGGGATGAGGTTGTGGCGAATACACGACGGCTCCATAGCTTGCTGCGCAGTTAGCAGATGACAACCCGCAAGGTAAAGTTACCAGACTTTAAGGCGAAGCGGGAGACAATGTACTTAGTGCCCGGCGTTTACATCTCGTACCCGTTCTGCAGCCAGAAATGCAGCTTCTGCAATTTCGCCTCGGGCGTGGGTACGCCGGGGAGCGTTGCGCGCTACGAACATGCGTTGCTCGAAGAACTGCGGGCACACAATTGGCAGTGGTTGCCGGACACGCTGTATCTAGGCGGGGGAACGCCCAGCCTGATGTCTTCCGATCTTCTGTGCAAGCTCACCAGCCTCATTCCCAATGAGCGCTTACGAGAGGCGACCATTGAATGTGCTCCCGGCACGATTACCAAGGAAGGGCTTTTGGTTTGGCGGTCTTGCGGAATCAATCGAGTCAGCTTCGGCGTGCAGTCGTTCGTCAACGCCGAGCTTCGACAGACCGGACGCCGTCACACCGCTGAAACGGTACGCGCCGAGGCCGCTCTGCTGCGCGAACTGAGTTTAAACAATATCAATTACGATCTCATCGCCGGTCTTCCTGGACAGACACGCGAGTCATGGGAAATTTCGCTCGATTGGATCGCGCGTCTGGAGCCGTCCCATGTCTCCGTCTATCTTTTCGAAACCGATGAAGACAGCCGCCTCGGTAATGAGCTGCTGCTCGGAGGAACGCGCTACGGTGCGCCCCAAATGCCCGCTGACGATCTCATGGCCGAGCTGTACGAACGGGCTGTAGAGCGGTTGGCCGCGCTGGGCTGGCGGCGTTATGAAATTTCGAATTTCGCGCGCCGCGGCTACGAATCGCGCCACAACCTTAAGTATTGGCGCTTGGAGCCGTATTGCGGCTTCGGTCTGGACGCGCACTCCTTCGACGGTAAGCAACGCTCGAGCAATCCCGATACGCTCGAAGCCTATCTCACGCAAAGCGGCCAATCGCCCAGCCCCACCGATGCCTCGGAAGAACACTTTTTTGTGGGCTTGCGATTGATGGATGGCATTCAACCGACTTCGGAAGAATGGATTCGTTTCGCGCAGCCGATCGAGAAATGGCTCGCGGCCGGTATGCTGGAGCGAGCCGGGCCCCACTTACGTCTTTCCAGCTCCGGGGTGCTAGTCTCAAACGAAATCTTCCAGGAGTTTCTTGCATGATCGACCTTCGCAGCGATACCGTCACCAAACCAGGCGCGAAGATGCGCCGCGCCATGGCCGAAGCCGAGGTAGGCGACGATGTCTACGGCGAAGACCCCACCATCAATCGTCTGGAGCGGCGCGCCGCCGAAATTTTCGGCAAGGAAGCCGCCGTCTTTGTGCCAACGGGCACCATGGGCAACACCATCGCCGTCAAGATGCATACCAATCATGGCGAAGAAGTGATTTGCGATTCGCGCTCGCATGTTTTTGACTTTGAGCTTGCCATGATGGCGTGGTTCTCCGGCTGCCTGGTGCGGGCCATCCCAACGGAGGACGGCCTGCTCGACTGGAAGCAAATTAAAGCCGTACTGCGCTCGAAGAGCGAGCATAACGCTCCCACCACCTTGATCTCGCTCGAAAACACTCACAATATGGCGGGCGGTATGGTGTATCCGCTCGATACGATCGACGATATTTGCGCGCGAGCCCATACCTGTGGGCTCAGAGTCCACATGGATGGCGCGCGCATATTCAATGCCTCGGTCGCCTCAGACGTGCCGGTCTCGCGTATCGTTCGCGATGTCGATTCGGTGATGTTCTGTCTCTCGAAAGGATTGGGCGCGCCGGTTGGATCCATGCTGGCGGGCGCCAAAGAAGGCATCGAACAAGGCCGCCTGTATCGCAAACGTCTGGGCGGAAGCATGCGTCAGGCGGGAGTCCTTGCAGCAGCGGGTCTGATCGCCCTCGAGGAGTCGCCCGCGCGCCTTCACGAGGACCATCAGAATGCCCGTTATCTGGCCGGCCGGCTGCGCGGCGTTCCCGGCATAAAACTGAACCTCGATCGCGTTCAAACCAATATCGTGATCTTTGATATCTCGGAGCTGGGTATAAGCACGCTTGAGTTCAGCCGAGAGTTGAAAGCCAGAGGCGTGCTCGCCAACGGCATCAATCCGACGCACATGCGCATGGTGACCCATCTGGATGTATCGCCCATCGATTGCGAGCGCGCCGCCGACATCGTGGCCGAAACCGTAACCCAAGGCACGAAGGCAACTGTTACAGTCTGATACCATCTTTCGGTGCTCACCCTCGCGGCCATCATGGCCATATTCGTATACGGCTTGATTGCGCCGATGTTGGGCGCGCTTCTTCCGAGCTATCCGCTGACCTCATCCCAGCAAGGCATACTGGGATTCGCCCAGGCTCTTGGTTTGGTGATCGCCTCGCTTTCCGCCGGCCCTGTCATCGATCTGCGCGGCAACAAGTCGGCGCTCGTGCTCGGCTTGGGGCTGGTCGCAGCGGCCCTCTTTGCGGCTCCGAATGCGGGTGGCTACGCGGGCCTGCTGCTGGTCTATTTCGTGCTGGGAATCGGCGGCGGCATCGTCGTTACGGGCGCTAACTCGCTGGTCGGCGCCATGTCGCCGGATAGTCGCGCTTCCGCTCTGAACTTTTTAAATCTGTTCTTCGGGCTGGGTGGCATCGTCACCACGTTCGCAGCCAGTTACCTGCTCTCGCCGCTGGTGCTGTGCTACTCGATTGCCGTCCTCACCGTATTCACCCTGGTCTTGCACGCCGCGGCCAAAATGCCCGGGCCGTCGGGCGAGGTTGCGTTCCGCGTGAACGAAGTGCCCTCGCTACTCTCCAAACCAACTCTCATTCTGCTCTCGCTCTTTCTCTTCTTGTACGTCGCCTGCGAAGTGGGGGTTTGGAACTGGCTCAAGACCTACCTCATTTCCGTTCACTTTGACGCCAAGACAGCCGGCGGAGTGGTCAGCTATGGATTCGCCTTCGGCATTCTCGTGGGACGCGTGGTGGTCTCACGGATTCTGATCAAAGTTCACGCTTTGACCGTGTTGCTGGTGTCGGCTGTGCTGATCGGATTGACCACATTTATCGTTCTGCAATTGGTATCGCCCACAGCTATCACCATCGCGGTATTCTGCACGGGCCTGGCGATGGCTCCTGTCTTTCCGACCACTTTAGCCGTGGTGGCCGATGCGTTTCCGCGGGGCACCGCAACCGCCATGGGCATTGCGATTACCTGCGGCTGGATCGGTCTGGCCGTCAGCTCGCCTATCATCGGCGGCGTTGCTTCCGGCAGCACTCTGCAACGAGGACTCCTGCTGCTGCCGGTGTTCGCGCTCGCGATGGTACTCGTGAACCTGGTACTCCGCACCACATTACGACGTCCTGTAACCGTGTAGCTTTTTTTGTAACATTGGAATAGACTCATATAAATCAGCTATAGAAAGATAGGATAAATTCATGGCATTTTGTCCAAATTGCGGATCGCAGGCCACTGGTACTTTCTGTCCGAACTGTGGGACGTCGATGGCCGGCGCGCCGCCGCCTAACCCAGGAGCGACGCCTAACGCCGGTTATGCTCCTCCGCAAGCCGTAAACGCGAGCGGCATGAGTGAAAATGTCGCCGGAGCTCTGTGCTATTTGATCGGCTTCATTACCGGAATCATCTTTCTGGTGATTGCCCCTTACAACCAGAACAAATTCGTTCGCTTCCACGCTTTCCAATCGATTTTTCTAAACGTCGCCTGGATCGCCCTCTGGATTCTGTTAGGTTTCCTGACCCTCCTGACTCACGGAATCGGCATCCTGTTGTATCCGCTGTTTGGCCTGGGATTCTTTGTGTTGTGGCTGTACATGATGTTCTCCGCCTATAACGGCAAACGAGTCAAGCTGCCGGTGATCGGCGATCTCGCGGAGAAACAAGCCTAAACTAGAAGCTGTGAAGTGTTGCTGGCCGTTGGCTCTCGCCGTGTGCGTTTTGGCGAAGGCGGAGGATATTACTCCGCGCATCGGCGTGATCGAGATCTACGGAGCGCACAGAGTTTCTGTCCAGAAGATCCGCTCCGCCATTCAAGCCAAGGTCGGCGATCCGCTTCCGTCTCGCGAGGACACCGAAGGACGCATCGACAAGCTTTCCGGCATTCTCGCGTCGCGAGTCCAGGCGGCGTGCTGCAGCCAGCGCCACATGATTCTCTATGTCGGCGTAGAAGAACGCGATGCGCCGCATATCGAGTTTCATGCCGCGCCCACCGGCGACGTTGAACTGCCCACTGAACTGTCGGAAAGCTATCGCAAGTTTTTGGACAATGTAGAGGCCAGTATCCGCGGCCGCAATGCCGATGAGGACCTGACCAATGGCTATTCGCTGATGGCAGACCCGGAGTCGCGCACGCTGCAAGAATCGTTTCTTCCGCTGGTGGCGCAGAACCTCCCGCTGATTGACAAGGTGCTGCGGCAATCAGCCGATCCCGAACAACGCGCCGCCGCCGCTTATTTGCTGCAGTATGGGCCGCGCGGACCGCGTACTTCGAAATTCATCGTAGATAGCCTGCAATACGCTCTGCGCGATCAGGACGATAACGTGCGGTCGAATGCCATGCGAGCGCTGAAGGCGGTTGCGGTGGGCGCAAAACTCCATCCGGATGAGCAGATCCACATTGAGCCCACCTGGTTTGTGGAGCTGATGAATTCAGTAGTCTGGTCCGACCGGCACGACGCCAGCCTGGCGCTCGTGAACCTTACCGAGAGCCGCGATCCCGACATGCTGGCGCTGCTTCGGGAACGGGCGCTGCCGGCGGTGGTCGAAATGGCCCGCTGGCACGATTTGACGCATGCCTTACCGGCTTTTATACTCGCTGGCCGCCTGGCGGGTCTCAATGAACAGCAGATCAAGGATGCCTGGGTCAGCGAGAATCGGGAACCGGTGCTGAAAGAGGCGCTACGCCAGCCAGGGAAGCGTTCGCGAATCGCCGCCGTCCTCGAACATTAGCCGCCGGGCGGGGTGTGATCGTCCGGGAGCGGCGCGACGTGGCCGTTATTCTGGCCGTAGCTCACTTCGCAGGTGCAGCAATCACTGCAGCGGTGGCAGCGTTCGCACAAATGGTTATCGCAGGCGTCCTTTGTGCAGTAGACGCAGATGCGCTGCGACGAATCGCCGCATATGGAACAAAAAAATGCACTTACTTCCATCAATACTTCTTGGTCCGCCGCGTGGAGGCGGGCTCTCTGCTGATCATACCGCGGCAGCGCTGCGCTTCCTCGTCGGCGACCTTGAAGTTCTGGTCCTGGGCCTTGGCCAGATCGCTAATGTAATCGCGAAAACGCTCCCGCGTATTAAAGTTGTGGGCGATGGCCGCGCTGAGCTGATCGGCGGTAGAGCGATCGCCATATCTGCGGGCCCCTTCTTCGAGTGAGCGGGCGGTGGTCTCGAGCGCTTCCAAACG
>DASYAX010000140.1:0-1998 GCA_036501045.1 Bryobacteraceae bacterium | reverse complement strand
TCAGATCGGTCCTGATATCAGCGAGCGCACCAACGATCCCAATCCCGCCGCTGCAGGCGTTCGAACTGGCTGGAGCCTCGCCGGCCAGGAGCGCCAAGTGGACACGCTTTTGTATCTTGCCTCGGATACCGGCGGGTATTCGTTCCGGAACAACAACGATCTGGGCGAAGGCCTGCGGCAAGTGGCTTCAGCGCCCGAGGCTTATTACTATCTCGCGTTTGTCCCCGAAAACTTCAAGTTCGACGGCCGCTACCACTCACTGAAAGTGGCCCTCCGCACGAAGGAAAAACTTACCATCCAAACTCGGCGCGGCTATTACGCGCCCCGCCACGGAGAGACTCCCGTGGATGTCGCGAAGCGCGATATCGAAGATGCGGTTTTTTCTCAGGAAGAGCAGCACGGATTGCCCGTGGCGCTGCAGACGCAGTTCTATAAGACCGACGCGGCGGACGCTAAACTCGCGGTGCTCGCGCATTTGGATCTGGCGCACATGCATTTCCAGAAGGCAGGCGGCCGCAACCAGGACAGTCTCACCGTCGTCGCAGCGCTCTTCGACCGCAACGGCAACTTCATCACTGGCACCGAGCGAACCGTTCAGATGAAACTGCGCGACGAAACGCTGGAAAGGTTGAGTCGCACGGGCGTAACCGTGCGCACCAATTTTGATGTTAAGCCCGGCGACTACGTGATTCGCTTGGTGGTGCGCGATTCGCAGGCCGCTTTGCTTTCCGCCGAAAATGGCGTGGTTGAAATTCCATACTAGGAGGCCGCCATGAGCTTGAGCCACGGATGCAGAATACCAATCCACGCAGCCGCGCCGCTGATGCTCGCCTCAGCCTGGTTTGCCTGCCTGGTGCTAGTCTCCCCCGTTATCGTTCGCGCTCAGCAATCCGCTCCTGCAGCCGCGGCGCCGTCTGCCGCCGCACAGCCCGCCGTCACGGAAAATGTTCTGCGCGCACAGTCGCGCGTCGTGCGTGTCGATGTGATCGTCACGGATAAAAAAGGCAAGTACGTCCATGATCTTACCGCCAAGGATTTCCATGTCTTTGACAACGACAAAGAGCAGCCCATCGTCAACTTTTCCTTCGGCTCGGAGAATTCCTCCGCATCGCGCGACCGTCATTACATGATTCTGTTTTTCGATGATGCCACCATGAGCATTTCAGATCAGCCGCGCGCTCGCCAAGCGGCGCTCAAATTCATCGACGCCAATGCTGGCCCAGATCGCGTGATGGCCGTCGTCGATTTCACCGGCGCCCTGCGCATCGTCCAGAACTTCACTGCCGACGCTGAACGCCTGAAGAAAGCCGCCGCTACGTTCAAACCCTCAGCGCTCGCGTCGGATGATTCGATCGGCGGGAGCGGAGGGGATGCGAGCTATGCTTCGCCGGCCCTTTTTCAAACGGAAGACGACTTCGGCGTGCATACGTTCTTGCTGGCTATTCGCAGCCTGGCCCGAAATCTCGCTGCCGTGCCGGGACGCAAAAGCCTGGTGCTCTTCACCGACGGCTTCCCGCTCACCCCGGAAGCCCAAGCCGAACTGACTGCCGCGATATCGGCTTGCAATCAGGCCAACGTGGCCATTTATCCCCTGGACGTTCGCGGCTTGATTGCGCCCAACAGCGAAAATCTCGCCCCTTGGAACGGCACCGGCAGCCCAAATTCGTTCGGCATGGAACCCAGCGCCAAGCCCCGCCTCGTTCTTGCTTCCTACCCCGCGCCCTCGCCATCTCCTGCTGCTGAGCCCGCCCAGCGCGGCGGAGGAGGAGGCGGCCGTGGCGTGGGTGGTGGTGGCGGTGCGGGCGGCGGGCGCGGAGGAGGCGCTCCCGGCGGTGGCGGCACGCGAGGCGCTCCAGTTCCGCCTGCCGGCGGAGGTCCACGAGGCACGCCCGGCGGTTATCCCGGTATGTATGGAACGCAGCCCTACGGCGGCGTCACCACTCCTCAAATGATTATTCCCACGATGCCCGAAACGGGCTCAACAAACCAAGGCGTCCT
>DASYAX010000139.1:0-30400 GCA_036501045.1 Bryobacteraceae bacterium | reverse complement strand
GAGTGGTCGCTTTCTCGGTTACGCGCCGCACGCAGGAAATCGGCATTCGCATGGCCCTCGGCGCACAGCGGAGCGACGTTCTGCGTTTGGTCTTGAGTGAAGCGCTGAGTATGGCTGCTCTTGGCGTGGGAATTGGCATTGTCGCCTCCCTTGCTATCAGCCGCCTCCTGTCAACTCTACTGTTTGGCATCAGCCCTACGGACCCGTCGACGTTTGCCGGCGTCGCAGCACTTCTTGCTGTCGTCGCGCTGCTCGCTTCCTATATCCCCGCGCGTCGCGCCATCCGTGTCGATCCCATGATCGCCCTCCGCTACGAGTAAATCGGCTTAGAGTATGCCTTCCAGCCGAACATAGCTCATTTCCATTCCGGCCTCCATGCCGGTCGCAAGCATGCGTGTTCGCGTTTCGGCATCGGGCAGCGTCATGCGCATCGTCATCAGCGTTCCCTCACCGTCCGGATCGAATCTCGTTTCGATTTGGTTGTCGGGCGTCGGCTCGGGCAGATACATGCGCTCCACATGCACAATCCGGCTGTAACGCGCGAGCTCCAGATACTCGCCTGTCAAATAGAATCCGCCCCCTCTGCCGTTAGTCCACTCGTAGCGGATCTTTCCGTTGGGCCGCGCCTCGCTAATGCAAACGGGCATCGTCCACCCATCTGGGCCGAGCAGCCATTTCTGAATCAACTCCGGCTCGGTGTGGGCGCGGTACACCGCCTCCGGTGGCGCGGCGAATCGCCGCATCACAACAACGTATCTATCGCCTTCGGTCTGAAGCGTCATCTTGCTCATCGCTCTTGATTTCCTTTCTGTGATTGCATCTTTCCCAAAACTTCGTCCAGCCGATCGTAATTCTGGGCAAAAGCGTCCCGCATCATCGCAAGCCATTGGTCGATACCTTCAATACCTCGCTTCGCCAGCCGGCAGGGGCGCTTTCTTCCCTCGACTCGCCTGACAATGAGCCCCGCGCCTTCGAGCACTTTCAGGTGCCGGGAAATCGCGGGCTGCGTCATTGCAAACGGTTCCGCCAGTTCCATCACAGTTGCTTCGCCTTTGGCTAGACGGGCCAGGATTGCCCGCCGTGTCGCGTCTGACAGTGCCGCGAACATAGCATCGAGGCTAGGCCTTTTTCTGCTGCGTTGAGGCATTTAATATAACTATATTGTTATATAACTAAGCAGTTATGTCAAGCGCTGAGCGGCTCGTGATTTTACCTGCGATCAATGCCGCGTCAGTTCCAGCAGAACGATATCCGAGCGCTCCTGCACGCGTTGCAGCACCGCCTCGCGCCCGTCCGGGGAGAGATCGAATTCACGAATATCGAAATCGGTGGGAAGCCTCGTCAACTGCCGCTCGCCGCCGGTCTCAAGATCAACCGCCCAGAGGTCTTTGTGCTCAATTTGTCCCCGGAGCACGATGAGCGAGCGGCCTCCGGGTGCGAACACCACATGCCGAGCTCCCCGAGTCAGTGTAACGAGCGGAATCTCATGAGCGGCCCCATTCGGATTGACCGCTTTGATCGGAAAGGTGGTGCCGATATCCGCGCCCGTGTAAACGGCAAAGCGGCCGTCGGGCGCCCACACCGGATCGATCGAATATTCCCGTACAAAAGGCACGGCCGCGCTACCGTCTACCGGCAGGCGAAACAAGCACGGGACGCCTCGATTGTTTACCGCGGACGTGATGGATCGGCCGTCGGGCGCCCACGCCGGCGAGCCTTGCAAATTCACGGAATCGCCCACCGAATGTGCGTTCGTACCGTCGGCCTGCATCACGTACAAGCGGCTCTGTCCATTTTGCTGGACCGAAAAAGCGATGGACTGTCCGTCCGCCGAGATTACCGGGGCGCCGGACACCCGCGCTCCCTGGGCACTCCACAACTCGGTTCCTATTCCGTTGGCGAATTTCCAGATGCTGTCGCTTCCACCCGTCGACGAAACGTATAGCAGGTAATTCGGACCAAAACGCGGGAAGAATCCCGCACTGCTCGTCAAGTCGATGAGAGTCGGGGTACTCGGTCTCGTGGAAGAGCTGTCAATCGGGAGACGCCAGAGCGTCCTTTTCGGAGTTGCCAGCGTGGCTACCAGGCGCCGGCCGTCGGCGCTGGCAGAGAGCGACGTGTACCGTTCTGGACCGGACGTCAGCCGGTGGGGCGTGCGGTGCGCCAGATCCATGCCATAAAGCCACGGGCCCGAGCCATCGGGATCGCTCGCGAGGTACACCAGCGTACGGTCGTCAAGCAGGACCGGATAACTTACAGAGCTGGAGTGCCGCGTGATCCGTTCGGCGGGACCGCTCTTTGCCGCAATGCGCCAGATGTCCAACTGATCCGGAACGGAGCCCAGGACGAAGTACAGGAACGCGTCATCCGGCGACCACAACGGGAAGTGAGAATGAAGCCCTGACGGCGCCTGGAAAATGAGATGTGCATCCGATCGCTTCACGCCCTCTGATACGTAAAGTGGATCTCCTGGACCCGGAGCGTGATATGCGAGCCGGGACCCGTCGCGCGACCAATCGGCCTCAGCCGCGCCCTCCAGGTACGGCCGCGGTTGCCCGCCGAGTGTCGGGACGGCCCAGATGCTGATGCCGCCGCCGTTCGATCCACCTGCCTTGCGAACCCAAAAAGTAACAAGGGATGAATCGGCCGAAAAACCGAGCGTGCGGACGAACGGATTGACCAGCTCCGCCGCGCTTCCGCGAGTTAGATTATGAAACTGTCCTGAGCCGACCTGGCTAACCCATACATCCATCGGCCCATCGTGGTCCGACAAAAACGCCACGAAATGACCGTCACGCGAGAGTGCCGCGGCCCGCGCCACGCCGTCGAAATCCGTGATCATCTGAAATCGAGCGCCTTCGATGGGATTCCGCCAGAAGTAGTCCGTACTCCGTAGCAACAGGATTGCGCCGATTGCCAACGCCATCCCCAAGGCCGCCAGCGTCAAGCTACGCGGAAGAGAAGAATCGCGCTGGGGCGAGGGCGGAGGCGATGCAACCTCGGGCGATACGACGGGATCAAGCAGCGCGGCACCGCTCGTACCATCTTGGCCATTCTTAAGATTGCGGCTCTTGGCCCAGGCCTCCAACTCGAGGCGGAAAGCATAAACTGAGCCGATCTTGTCATGCAGGTGCCGGTGAACCGGCATGCTCTCTCGCTTTTCCCAGCGCTGGACGGTTGTTACATCACGGCCGAAGTGCGATGCGATTTCTTTCCACGAATTTAGTTGGTCTTCGGGCGGCCTGGCGGACGAACGTGTATCGTCGACGGATTCACGCATGGCGGCTCTAGGTCTCAATTCTACGGTATGCGGCCCTCACGGTAAAGGACTGCATCCTGCGGCATTCAGCGGCAAACACGGCAATTCCGCACTTTGCCCTTTGAAAGATCGCGTCATAGGGTGTTCCATGGAATCCGCGCCCCTCAACGCAGGGCCGCGGTCAGAAAAGGAGATCAATATGCAAAAGAAATTAACGTGGTTTGTCTTTCTTGGTGTCGTAGCTGCGGTCGCCGGTCTATACACGGAGCGTGCCCGGGCGACGCCGGCTAACGGATTTGTGGGCACCACCATCGCCTTGGGCCGGTTCGGCGACATCGACGTTTCCAACCAGGAGGTGATTGCCACGAACGCCTGGCGGGACGATGGCACCGGCAAGAACATATGGCTGTCCATGCAGAAGACGACGGGGGCTTCCGACCTATATGTGCAGAACAACGTATGGCAGCCCGGCGGAGATACCGGCTGGCATAGCCACCCCGGTCACAGCCTGATCATTGTCACGGCCGGAACCGTTACCGATTACGAAAGCAATGATCCGGATTGCAAACCGCAGGTCTATACGGTGGGGATGGGATTCGTCGATGCCGGCGGCGATCATGTACACCTGATCCGCAATGAGGGCAGCGTGGTGGCAAGCACCATGGCCATCCAGCTCCTACCGGCAAACGCCACGCGCCGCATCGACGAACCGGAGCCATCGAACTGCCATGTGTAAGCTGGCGCCCAATAAGAGGATCAATTCAATGAAATTTCCCTTTCGCCTGATTGCCTTTCGCCTGATTAATGGAATAGCGGCTCTGCTGTTATTGGCCGCAGTCGCGAACGCGACGCCAACCGTGTGGGTTCTGAACGGCGTCACCCTCAGTGACGGCGGCACGGCCACTGGAACATTCACCTTCGACCCCGACGCGGGAACGCCCTGTGGCAGCGTATCGCCTTGCGGAACCTACAGCAATGTCGACATCGTAACGACCAACGGTTCATCGCGCACCGGAGAAACATACTCGTTCGTTTGCGGGCAGAATGTGGTTGCTTGCACCGGTGTGCATCCCGATTCGACCGAAGTTCTTTTTCTCACCTCGAACGCGGCGGACCCGTCGGGAGATCCAGCCCTTGCACTATTCTTCACCGGAGTCGGCGCGTTGCCCCCGCAGGGACTGACGGACGCGGGCGGCATCATCGACATCAGCAACAGCAGTGGAAGTGTCGGCGTCGTGTCGGAGGCGGACTGCGCAAATGCGGCCTGTAGCTTGCCCGCGGGCCAGCAGCGATTTTCCACGGCGGGTACCGTTTCGCCGGTTCCCGAGCCGGCAACCTGGTTGTTGTTGGCGGCAGGATTCGGCATGATCGTGGTGCTGCGCCGGCGCCAAAGCCTCGTCAGACATTTTTGCTAAACTGTCGGACAGCAATGAAGGACTATAGGCTTACCGTTCGGTTACCAAATCAACTGCACCGGCGACTCCAGGATGCTGCTCTACGCAGTGGTACCCGTCAATCCGATCTTGTTCGAAAAGCCGTGGAGCGGCAGCTTGCTGCCGAGGATCGGGAACTCACGGCATTCGAGCGCGCAGAAGAAGCGGGGCTGATCGGAGCTGTAAGAAATGCACCGCGCGATCTCAGCACGAATCGAAAGCATTTCGCAGGGTTTGGCCGTTCTTGAACGATGTTGTGTTGGTAGACACCGGCCCGATTGTGGCGATACTTTCGGGGTCTGATCAACACCACGAGGCTTGTGCGGCCGAGCTCCGGAACATCAAAGGACGTCTGCTAACGTGCTGGCCGGTGGTCACGGAAGCAGCTTGGTTATTACGGGCACACCGGAGAGCGGTGGCACTTTTGTTGGAGTCTTTCAATGGCCGGCCTTTTGAACTGGCGTCTCTGGGCGGAGCCGATCTCCCTTCAGTAGTGGCAATTCTGGCAAAGTATTCGAACCTTGATATGCAACTGGCCGATGCCTGCCTGGTGCACTTGGCGGAGCGCGAGAGCGTTCGGACCATTTTCACCTTAGATCGGCGTGACTTCAGTGTCGTGAGGCTGGCTGGCGGAAAAAAACTCCGTATCCTTCCTTAATGTTCTCGCCAAGCGGGTCCGTGCGTCGCACTCTCGGCCGGCAAATGTTGCTTGGTCGTACTTCTCCACTCCTCAATCGGCGGCGCGCTCGCGTTCTTGAAAAACGTGGTCAGCTCACCATGAAGCGCCGTTTCCCGCGTTCGATACGCCGCGTCATTCAACAGATTGCGGGTCTCATGCGGATCCGCCTCCAAATCGTAAAGCTCAGCGGGCCAGCCTTCCGCGCGGACGATGTATTTAAGAGTCTCCGTTCGAATAGCCCGCGCATGCGCATATTCGAAAAAGAGCCGGTTAGACCATTGTGACGGCGGCCGGCCTCTGAGAAATGGCGCGTAACTTTGCCCGATTCGCGCCCGATCCGCAGCCTCGCCGATTCCGAGATATTCAAGAATCGTCTCGAAATAGTCGTAGGAAGACACCATCGGAGTAAGCCGCCGTCCCGCCGCAATGCGTCCCGGATGATTCCAAATTAACGGAACTTGTATCGCCTCTTCATACATGTTGAACGGGATTGTGCCATTTCCCTTCCCCCAAACGCCGTGTTGGCCCGCGCTCCAGCCCTGATCCGCCGTGAAAATCACCAGCGTGTCCTCGCGCAATCCCAACTCGTTTAATTTGGCCACCACGCGGCCAACATTACGGTCTGCCGCGGCAATTAAGGCCGAGTACGCCAATTTCGGCTCGCGCTTGCCGAACATTTTCCGTAGAGCCGGATTCTCATTCGGGCTCGGAGGAAGATCCGGAAAACACGCGAAGTCCGAGTCTTTAAACCACTGGCGGTCGCCTTCGGGCTGAAAATTGTAGGGTGTATGCGGCGCGTAGAACGGCGCCAGCAAGTAAAAAGGATGCCCATTTTTTTGTTGCTTCAAGAAGTCAATAGCAAAGTCCGTCACCACATCGGTCTTGAAGCCTGGCATGCGTTTGCGCTCGCCGTTGTGCACAAACTCCTGGTCCACGTAAGGTCCCCCGCCGCCCGGCACAGTCGCCCATTCGGAGAACCCCGCCTGAGCAACGTCATCCTGGCCCATGTGCCACTTTCCGCACATGCCGAGTTGGTAGTCATGGCGCGCTAAAACTTCCGAGTAAGTGAGATGTCCCCGCAGCCATTGCGGACTCCTACTGCCAAAGCTGTCCTCCGGGAGTAGCCAATCCTGCACGCCATGGATCGAAGGTAGCGACCCGGTCATAAACGTCATCCGGCTCGGCGAACACACCGGCGTGCAGGAGAACGCCCGCGTGAACATGGCCCCGCCGCCCGCCAAGGTATCGATATTCGGTGTATGCATGCCGGAGCAGCCGTACACCCCCGTCGCCCACGCGCCGTGATCGTCGGTCATGAACATCACTACGTTGGGTTTCCGGGCGCCTTTTCGTGGAGTCCGAACGTACGGAGCGGCGATCGCGGCCACTCCCTGTGTAAGCAAGTCACGTCGTGTCATGGCAGAATTCAGCAATACTTCTTCAGAATTTCAGCTTTAAGGCAAGTTGAATTTCACGTGACGTTCTTTGGAACGATACCGGCGAACCAGCCGAACTGATCACTCCGGCGCCCGCCGATCCGATAGCCGTGCCCGGGTTGTTGAACTGCGGCGAGTTGGCAATGTTGAAAGATTCAGCCCGAAACTCTAAATTGCGCACCCTGTCTGCGGAGAAGTAAAAAAATTTGGCCACGGCTATGTCGAACTGGACGGTGCCCGGTCCAAACAGAATGTTTCGCCCGGAATTTCCATACTGATAAAGCCCAGGCGTTTGGAACGCTGTGATGTCAAACCATCGCTGGATCGTTCGCTCGTCGGAGGGCAGTTCTCCGGACGCCACACGATTCGGCCGTTGGCTGCCTCCGGTGTTCAGTGTGTTCACGGAAGAAGTGGGAGTAAACGGCAACCCGCTGTAGATACTGCTGATGGTATTCACTTGCCATCCTCCCGCAATCCAATCCAGCGCGCGCGGGCCGGAAGCACCGAAGCGGCGTCCATAGCCGTATGGGATTTGCCAAACGGCCGACAAGACAAACCGGTTGCGTAAGTCGGTATCGGCGTTGCCGCGCTCTGCTTCGAGATCGTTGAAATTCTGGCGCCCGCCCACAAAGCTGCCAAAATCAATGGCGTGCGACCACGTATAAGACGCCTGAAAATTAAGGCTCGAGCCCAGTCGTCTTTGCGCCGAGACTTGTAACGAGTTGTAGTCCGAAGATCCCGAACTCTCATTCCAGGTAATGTCGCTATAGAGTGAATACGGCCGCCGCGGATTGATTGCGCCTGGCCCCGGCGTAGGCTGGTTGATATTTGGCGACAACAACAAATGCCGGGCCGCCGTTCCGACATAGGCGGTAGTCAGGAGCACACCCCCCGGAAGATTCCGCTCCACACTCGCATTCCATTGGCTTGCCGTAGGTGTCTTCAGGTGTTGATCGATGCCGATTAAGCTTGCGCCTAGCGGCGAGAACAACACATTCGCAGGTCTATTGAAACCCTGCGATACCAGCGTGGCGCCGAGGAAATCAAATTGGTTGTTCGTGAACGAAATCGATCCGTTGAACGGTGGATTCGTGTTTCCCAGGATCATCCCTGGATCCGGCGCGAAGAAGATTCCATAGGCCGCGCGCACCACGGTCTTGCCGCCGAGCCGGTAGGCAAGCCCCACTCGCGGCCCAAAGTCGTTGTACCTTGGCGCCACGCCGCTGCGCCACGGAATCTGCGGCGATCCCACATCGTACACTCCTCCGCTCGCGCCGGCAGTGAAATAAGCGGAGCGATTTGCCACTTCCGCGAATGGATACTCCGGAAACACGTCATAGCGAAGGCCAAGGTTCAAAGTCAGTGCCGGCGTTACTTTCCACGTGTCTTGCGCAAACAAACCAAAATCGGTGCGCCGTTGACCGACGGTGCCGGTAACGTAACCGATATTGCCGCTGGCCGGCGCGCCCAGCAGCAGGTCCGCCAGGCTGATTCCGGTGCCGCTGGGGCTGGCGGGATTGGTTGTATAAATAGGACCGAACGATTCGATGCCATGCAATGCGCTACTCTGCAGCACGTTTTCCTGGCGGCGTAGAATCTCGCCCCCGAATTTGAATGTATGGCCTTCATGCACCCAGGTAACAGCGTTGTTGACTTGGAAGTTGTTATTGACGATGATGGCCGGATAAAAGCCGCTATCGCCGATCGTCGCATAGCCCGCCAGGTTGATCTGTGTTAGTCCGCTATCTATATTGTTACTCCCTGAATTTACTCCAGGAATGCCGATCTTGTCGGCAACATTGCTGCCGTAATTGGGATTCAATGCCTTCGTATTCAGCCGGGTGAAGGCGGCCCGGGCCTCGTCGATCAGGTTCGGCGTGAAGGTTCGCGTGTAGCCGGCCACCAACTGATTCAGCGGATAAATAACGCTCGCCGCGTTCGTGCTCCCAATAGCGGGCAGCGGCAGCGGTCCCGGCGTATTCTGATCCGTGTGCTGATGGGAGTAACGAAAGAACGCCTGGTCCATTGCCGAAAAATTCTGGTCCACTTTGATGTCGAAGTTGTCGCGATTCACCGTTGCCGCTGGATTGCTCGCGTAGTTAGAGACCAATCCAGGCAAATTAGGATTAGGGAATAGGTTCATCAGGTTTTGGCCGGTAGGGTTGATATAGCTGGCCGGCACTTTGTTCCCCGGAAAGGCGGTCCGCTGTACCTTCCCATTCGGCAAGGTAACGGCTGTCAATGGATCATAAATAATCGTGGGGCTGGCCGAAAAATCACCTTCCCGGAAGGCCGCCGTCGGCACCGTTGTCAGGTAGCTGAGCGCTTGGCTGCGCCGCTCGGCTTCCCAGGAAAAGAAGAAGAAGGTCTTGAGGCGGTCATGATTATAGTGCGGCAATAACACCGGTCCGCCAATGGTGGCCCCATACTGGTTCAAATGGAACGGCGCGATCGGCCCGGCGGGATCGAAATAATTTTTAGCGTCGAGTTGGGAATTGCGGAAAAATTCGAAAAGATCTCCGTGAAACTGCTGGCCGCCGCTCTTATAGACGACATTGATCGTTCCGCCGCCGCGGCCGAACTCGGCTGCAGGAACGCTGGTCTCCACCCGAAACTCCTGAATCGCCTCCACCGGAGGATAAATCAGGATACCTTGCCCGTTGTGATTCTCGGAATTGTCCACGCCATCCACGCGATAGTTGTTGGAGCGAAACCCGATTCCGTTCACGCTATTCGCTGTCGTGCCGCGCGCCGCCGTAATCGCCAGCGACCCGGTCTGCGTCTGCGCCGGCACCACGCCGGTCGCCAGCCCAATGAGCTGGTTGAAATTTCGCGTGTTGAGCGGCAGATTCTTCACTGCATTCTCGTCCTGAACACTGCCGACGGTAGCCGACTCACTGTCGAGCAACGGCGCCGTCGACGCTACCGTGACCGTCTCGGACGTTTGTCCCACTTCGAGCACGAAGTCCAAGACCGCTCGTTGGCTTACTTCAAGATTGACTTTCGAATCCTCGCTCCGGAATCCCGCGGCCGTCACCGTCACGCTATAGGGATCCGGCCGTAGCGGCGGTGACGTATATTGGCCGGCCGCGTCCGTTGACGCCGTCACTGCAAGACCCGACGTCAAGCTGTGAAATGTTACCTTCGCGCCTGCCACTACGGCCTCCGAAGGATCCTTCACAACCCCCGCAATCGTGCCAGTATTCGTCTGCGCCACCATGAGCGCGGGAGCTACAATAAAAACACCAAAAGCAAATAGGCGGCGGAAAAAACTTGGTTGCATTTCGTTGTCCCTGGATGAGGTTTTAGCTAGTGTGCAGTCCTTGGCGCCACTTTCGCAACGAACTGCGCCGTTAATGACTGCTATCTGGCTTCCCGAATCTAAAGGATTTTAGTTCAATCATTTAGGGGTACCGTTACGAGCCGTTATGCCGACCCTCCCTTCTTTTTTGCGCTCTCGTGTTGGTGGGTCCGTTCCCGCCATGCCGTCCCGCCACGACGTTTTGCATCATCTTGAACAACTGTTGCTCAGCCCCGAGTTTGCCTCGAGCAACCGCTGCAAGGAATTTCTCCGGTATGTGGCAACGGAGGCTTTGGCCGGCCGGTCCGCCGAAATCAAGGAGCGCACCATCGCTACAGATGTATTCGGTAAAGACGACCGCTATAACCCGAACGAGGAATCTCTCGTTCGCGTAAAGGCGACTGAAGTACGAAGACGCCTGGCAAAATATTATTCAGCATCTGGCAGCGATTCCAGTCTGCGCATTGACCTACCGGTGGGTAGCTACGTCCCAAAATTTGAGCGAGTGGCGGCCGCTCCACCGGTAAAACTGCCATCGCGATCCGGCGAGCTCTTTTGGTATCTGGCCGGTGGCCTCGCGGCGGTCATTCTCCTCGCTGGTGCCGCCGTTTGGTGGCATTCGGCGCATCTGTCTCCCTTAGAGCGCTTTTGGCGTCCAGTCACAGCTCAGCGCGAGCCGTTGCTCATTTTTCTTCCGATCCTGTCATCGAGGGGACATCCAGGCGAGCACAGTGACCGTGTCGGCGTCGGCGCCGCCTCTGCGGCGGTTCGCCTGGCGGATCGCTTCTCCCGATTGGGTAATCCCTACACCGTGCGCGTGGGAGACGATCTGGTTTTTTCCGACTTGCGCCGGCAGCCGGCAATTCTTCTCGGCAACTTTCTTTCCTATTGGACGAAAGATCTGAACCGCGACCTCCGATTCGTCTTCGACCAAAGCGCTGGCCGAACGCGTGTTCTGGATACCAAGACCGGGCAGATGTGGAAAGCCGAGGGCGAAACGCCTGACGGATACGCGACGCTCGATTACGCCCTGGTCACCCGCGTCTTCGAGTCGCGGACCGGCCAGATTCTGATCATCGCTTCCGGCATAACCACCTTCGGAACGCAGGCTGCCACAGATTTTCTGATAGACCCGAAGTTGTTTTCACAGCTATCCAAGTCGATGCCCCCCGATTGGGCCGCCCGAAATTTTCAAGTGCTTCTATCCGCGCGCGTCATCGGAGCTACGCCCGGCCCCCCGCAAGTGGTCGCCGCCTATTTTTGGTAGCGAAGCATTGGGTCGCCTCACTCAATCAAAAAAGCCACGATCCTCCTCCCGCAAGCGCGCTTTCGCTGCCGGAACATGGAACGTGACACCCAGCCCCGGCCGGTCCCAAACGTCGATGAAGCCGCCCTTCATGATCGGGTCGGGCAACCCATCGACAATCTGATACCACCACTCCGGCTGGCCCACCGGATATTCAAACGCGATGTAGTTTTGCGGTAAAGCCGCTGCTAAATGAACGTGCGCAGCCAGACCGATCAGCCCATCGAAAATCCCGTGGGGAGCGATGAGAATGCCATGCAGATCGGCGTATTCTGCGATCCACTTCGTTTCCGCCAATCCGCCTACGTCTTCCGGATCGGGCCCCACAACGTTGACGGCCTGCTTTTCGATCAGATCCTTAAAATTCTGCCGCAAGTAGATCTCTTCTCCGGTGTGAATGGCGATCGAAGTACTTTGCGTCACTTCACGAAAAACGTCGGCATTGGGATAGGGGGTGTAATCGCCTGTGATCAGATCTTCAAGCCACGTAATGTGCAGCGGTTCGAGTGCTCGCGCAAAGGTAATCGCATCCTTCACTGTCCAGCCCGGCCCGCAATCAAGCGCAAGCCCGATTTCGTCGCCCAGCACTTTCTTCATCGCTTCGACGCACGCGATGACCTGCTCCAGTCCGCGTTCCGTCATGAGACCGCGGTCGGAGTGCGGCGTTCCCGTCCGCGGTTCGTCATACCACCCGTTGGGCATCGCGTGCATCATCGCCGGATTGTGAAAGCCCACCGCCTGCTTGATCAGCGTGAAGCCCTCTTTGGCCGCTTTCATTTTGGCCATATTCTCGGCGTAATCTTGCGGGGTTTGGCCGGTCATGGGAAAACGGACGCCTCCGTTGTAGGCCCGCACCCGGTCGCGTATCTTCCCGCCCAGCAATTTATACACCGGCACTCCGGCAGCCTGCCCTGCGATGTCCCAGAGCGCGATCTCGATCGCGCTGACCGCCGAACCCCAGGGCTTGAACGCGCCCAGCCGGCGAATCTTCAGCATCACCCGCTCGACTTCCGTCGGATCCTCGCCCAGAATATAGTCCTTATAAAAAACCACCATCGGCTTGAGATAAGGCTTGGCGGACTCCGCTTGACCATATCCGGAGATGCCCTGATCCGTGACGATTCGAACGACCGGATTCCGCCCGATGATGGCGCATCGCAGGTCTGTGATTTTGATGGGCGCGCCGCCCACCCACCGAGCCGCCAACGGCATTGCGGCGGCCGCGCCTCCGAGTGATCCGATAAATCCTCTTCGCGTCCAATTAGTCATGAGTGTCTTACTCCTTCCGGCTGATTACCAGCGATTCAGGCGATCTCGTCAGCGGGTGAAATTCCGAAGACGCGAATCCCGCCTTGCGGAACATCGCATCATATTCGGCGAACGTGTACGCATCGCCCGCCGGCGTAGTGCCCAGCATCGTCATGGCGAATTCCGCGGCAATCGGCGGCGACACGCGGTCGTCGTTCGGCACGAACTCGAGCGTAACGCAGCGTCCGCCGGCCGTGAGCGCCGCCAGAATTTTTCGCATCAGCGTTTGGCACGTCGGCTGGTCGAAATGGTGGAAAAAGTTCGTCACCAAAATCAGCTCGTAAGGACCTCCAAACTCCACTTCGAAAGCGTCGCCCGCGAGCATCGTAACCCGTTCGGCCACGCCGAACTTTTCAGCATTCTCGCTTGCTACCGCCAGCACATTGGGCCAATCGAGCGCCGTGATCTTCGCCTTCGCATTTTGCTGCGCGATCATAATGCCAAACAGCCCGTGCCCGGCCGCGATATCCAATACCCTCATCTCTCCATCGCCGGCAACCAGAGCGGCCATCTCTTTCGCGCCAGGAAAAATCATCGGCGCCATTTGCCTGGCAAAGTTTACCCAGATCGGGTTGTCATGGCTGACCGTTCCCTCTTCAGGCAGCGTGGTTCTCCCGGTCCGCACCACTTCGGTTAGGTTGAGAAACGGAGCGATCAGGCGAGGATCGAGCACAAAGCCCACCACGCCGCCGAAGTACGCCGGCGAGTTCCGGTCCAGGAACAGCCCGGAATCGGCCGTCAAGGAGTACTGGGCTCCGTCTTTTATTAGAAACCCATGGATGGCGAGGTAGTCGCATAGGATGCGCACGCCGCGTGTAGATGCGCTGAGCGCTTTCGCGATCGCCTCGGCGCTGCGATTCCCCCGCGCAATTTCAGTGAATACCTCAAGCTCGATCGCCGCTTTCAGCGCGGCGGATCGTTGATAGGCATTTAGGTTCTCAAAGATGGTTCCAGGATTAGGCTCGCGGACGAGAGTGCCCGTTGGGCTCATGAGCTAGATCATATATGAGCGCGCATCTCGTTGGCGGCCTCGGAAACATCGGAGAGAATTTTAATTACCGGCTGACTCCAATGGCGGAGCGCCGGGCGAGCGAAGAGCCCGAACGTCGCGCATCGGTGGTTGACCGAAGAAACGCCGGTATTCGCGATTGAACTGGCTGGCGCTCTCGTATCCGACCTCAAAAGCCGCGCTTGCCGCATCCAGACCATCCATGAGCAGGCGTGCACGCGCTGCGTGCAACCGAAGCTGCTTCTGATACTGAAGAGGACTCATCGCCGTCAGCGCCCGGAAATGGTGATGCAGCGTCGATATACCCATGCCCGCCGTTTGTGCGAGATGGTCCACCCGTAGCGGTTTCGCGTAGTTCGCCCTGATCCACGCGATCGCTCTGGCCGTCCGCTGGCTCTGGTCTCCTAGCGTTGCAATGCTTCGAAGGCGTTGCCCTTCCGCGCTGCCAAGGATTCGGTAGATGATCTCGCGTTGAATCAGGCCGCTGAGAAAGGGAATGTCCTTCGGGGTATTCAGCAGATCGATGAGCCGGCAGAATGCGCTGAGAAATTCCGCCGTGCTTTCACCGGTCGCCATGGCAGGGCTGTTCGATAGCGCCTCAGCAACGGGAATCTCCTCCCGGTTAAGAAGCTCTCGCACCATCCGCATTTCGAGCTTGAGCCGCAAGCACAAATACGGAAACGCTTCACTTGCTTCGATCACCTGGCTGACGACCGGCAAATCGACCGATGTCAGCAGGAATCGCGACTGACCGTAGACAAAGGTAGTTCGGCCCAGATCCACTCGCTTTCGCCCTTGGGCGACCACGGCTACGCTCGGCTCATACGTCACCGGGGCCTGAGCCGTCGGGGCCGTCCTTCGATAAAGTGTCAGGCCGGGGATGTCCGTTGCCAGTTTCTCTGCCGAGCCAATAAAAAAAGCAACCTTGCCAGCCAGCTCAGCCCTTAGTTCATCTCTGAGTGAAGGTTTCACTTCCCCAACCAGGATAACCGCGGGATGCTCCGCATGGCTACCGGGCCGGACAAACTCCCAGAGAAATGGGCAAGAAATCGGCAGGATCGGGATACCGCTTGCGAGGCGCTTATCTCTAGTCTGGAGATGAGAGGAAACGGTTCAGAAGGAGAAACAATGCAGAAGCGCAAACTGGGAAAGAGCGGCCTTGAGGTCTCGGCCATCGGGCTCGGCTGCATGGGAATGAGCTTCAGTTACGGCCCGCCTGGTGACAAGCAGGAGATGATCTCCTTGATTCGGTCCGCGGTCGAACGTGGTGTCACCTTTTTCGACACCGCCGAAGTCTACGGTCCACACACAAACGAGGAGCTCGTCGGCGAGGCCCTCGCTCCGTTCCGTGGACAAGTGGTAATCGCCACCAAATTCGGCTTCAAACTCAAGCCCAACGGAGAACCTGGCTTCGTAGGCCTGGACAGCCGCCCGGAGCACATCAAGCAAGTCGCCGAGGGTTCGCTCAAGCGGCTCAAGCTTGATGCTCTCGACCTGTTCTATCAACACCGTGTTGACCCGAATGTGCCCATCGAAGACGTCGCAGGAGTGGTGAAAGACCTGATTCGGGAAGGCAAGGTGAAGCACTTCGGCCTTTCTGAAGCAAAAGCGCAGACGATTCGCCGTGCGCACACGGTTCAGCCCGTCGCTGCGGTCCAGAGCGAATACTCGCTATGGACAAGAGGCCCAGAAGCGACAGTGTTGCCCACTCTCGAGGAACTCGGTATCGGCTTCGTTCCCTATAGCCCTCTAGGGAAGGGGTTCCTAACCGGAAAAATGAACGAAAACACCAAGTTCGACAGTTCCGATTTCCGCAATATCCTGCCCCGCTTTACGCCCGAGGCTCTGAAAGCGAATCAAGCTTTGGTGGACCTGCTTGGCGGAATTGACCAACAAAAGAAGGCCACGCCTGCTCAGATCGCGCTCGCCTGGCTGCTCGCTCAGAAGCCGTGGATCGTTCCCATCCCTGGCACCACGAAGCTGGCGCGTCTCGAGGAGAACATTGGAGCGGCAGCAATCGAATTTACTTCCGATGAGTTCCGCAACATGGACGGCGCTGCCTCAAAGATCGCGGTCCAGGGAGCTCGTTACCCGGAGCACATCGAGCAAATGACCGGTCGCTGATCCGGCCGGGTGACGTGATCTGGTTCTCGCCCGGCGAAAAGCACTGGCACGGCGCCCACCCCAACTATCGCCATGACGGACATCGCGATCCAAGAAAAACTCGATGGGAAAGTTGTCGACTGACTGGAACACGTCACTGACGAACAATACCGGAAGCGACGACGACGCCTGCTCCGGTCGCGACCATTCGCTTTAAAGCGGCCGCCGCTGGGCAGCACGCCGGCGCCAGACCAGCATCGCTAGCAGTCCGCCGCCGAGCAGGCCAAGCGCGCTGGGCTCCGGACTCACCGCCACGCCACCACTCACATAATCCAACGCCGTATCTTGCGTAGCGACCCCTACACCGTAATCGATGGGACCGGTGCCGGTCCCGGTGAAATCGCCGTTGCTCCACAAGTCGACCACCCTGCCCCCACCGATATCGAAGAGCAGTCCGTAAATATCGAGGAATCCGCCATGCACCATGTAATCGGAGGCCGTTGGCGGCGAGCCGCCCGGATAGAAGAGGTTGTCATAGGTCAGAAACCCGTTACTCACCGGGGGCAGGCCCGTCGCCACCGCGAACCTGCTGAAATCGTCCGGCGCCAGGTGGTTGGTGGAGTCCGGCGTGTCGTGCTTGATTGCTTCGAGCGGCCCGATTGCCGCGTTGACGATGTTGATATTCGAGTCAGAGAAAGTACCGCTAATTCCGGTAACCTCAAAGGCCTGGGGATATTTCCCGTCTGTGGCTGTGCCGTAAGTCAACTGGACCGTACCACTCACCCCAGGGCCCGCGAAGCTGAAGGCGAACGTGCTGGCCTTGGCTTGCCAAGCAAGCGACGCAGCGAAGAGAAACGTTGCCGAGACTACAATTTGTTTTCTCATCTTAATGAAAAGCTCCGATTTCACGTGGTAACACGTGGTAACAACTCCTATTCGTTGCTGCCGGATTTGCCGATGAGCAAAGCTCCCGAACTTCGGCGACCCGGTCGCGAGCCCGTTCCGGGCCCCAAAGAATTATAACCACTCGAGCTGATTAGCGGCCACAACTATTTCAAGCGGAGCATATGAGCGGACGTCCGGCGGCGCATGAGGGCCACGCCGCCAAGGAGAGCGCCTCCGAGCAGAAGCAAGGTTCCCGGTTCGGCGGCGGTCGGAGACGGAGCAGATGCCGTATCGAATTGGGTGACGAGACCGGTGGAGTCTGCGGAATTGATATTCAGCGTTCCCGAGTACACATTGTAAGAGCGGCTGAAAAGGCTACCGCCGTTCGACATCGCATCCAGGCCGAGGCCTCCGGGGTTGGAGGGTCCGCCGGAAATGCTTAACTGTAAAAGCAAATTGCCTGCCGATGGACTGTAATTAAAAACTTGCGAGAAAGGAATGGTAAACGAACCTCCCGTAATGGGGCCGCTTAAAACGCCGGTGAATTCCTGGGTGTTGTCAGCGCCCGGTGTGTAGAGTGCGAAGTATCCGAGGGCGGCGGTTGTTGTGGATATGTCTAAGGTGTAGGTCGCCGACGTGATGGACGATCCATTTTGACCGAAGAAGGTGACGCCGGTCAGGCTAAGCGGGCTCGCTCCGAAATCCGAGCTCGAATAAATTTGCTGGTATGTTCCGCTTGTTAAATCTTCAAACGGCATTGCGTTTAGGGAATTCGAAAAACCGGCGGTGATCGCGCCGGCTTGGCTCTGACAGACTGCGGACAACACGATCACTCCCGCGAATAGTACGTTTCGATAGGCTTTGAATGCATTGAACAAAGACATCATGTTTCTCCCCAACCAAAAAGGCGATTTGGAATCAACTCCGGTAGCTCATCTGATAAAACCGCCTCCGGACACCCAATACCGCCAGGCTCACAACGAAGAGCCCAAGGCTGGCAGGTTCTGGCGCGGCTGTTCCTGGTGGATTGACCGTCACGAAGACGTCGGGCGTCGCGCCCGGATCGAAGACACCCCTGAAGGAGGAGGTGAGAATGGTCGAGCACGAAGCCGCCGCGATAGGCGACCCCAGATTCCATTGCGTCTCACACTCCAGCTCCGAGATCTGTTCCTGGTCAGCGCCGGCCGTCGTGATTTCCCAAATACCCGGATTCGGGTATGGCAGGGTCAACTGAAAGTTGCCCGTATTCGTAACTGGATAAAAATTCGGCGCTCCGGGAGTATTGCCCGCAACTACTTCGGCAAAAACCGAACTCAGATTGGAAGCCGTAGTGCTGAACTGCAGTTCGGTGCAAGGGTTCTGATCCACCGCGCAGTTGCTTATTTGGGCCGCCGTCTGATTGTCAACGAACTCCGTGCTTCCCAGACTTCCCGGCAGCGGAACGAAATTAACTCCCAAATTGATGGTGACGGTCCCTCCCGCCTGGATCGTGTTGGGCGAAAGAAAAGTTACGCTGGTCTGCACATCGGCTTCGGCTACGCCAGCCGTTACGACTAACAGGATGCCCGCTGCGAGGGTGCGGAGGCGCCAAAGCCGCGAGCTATTCAACATTTGCAAGTCTTCCAAACACGAACCGTTTCATTTGTCTGCTGCTTAGCAATCTCCCAAACCTGTTTAGCGACAAACCCAGCCGAATTCCGTCAACCATTCGAAATAAAATTCGACCGCCGGCCATGCAATTGCGCTCACCGCGCGATGTGGGACAAAGAAGAGTAAGATGCCAAGCGTAAACGACAGCCACCTGCTTGCGGTCATCCTCGATTCCTGGAATAGGAACAATCGCATTCTGGTCAACCTGGTCCGCGCTCTGCCCGCCGGCGGCCTGGAGGCCAGGGTTATGTCCGGCAGTCCGTCCGTCGCCGAAATGTTCACCCACATGCATTTTGTCCGCCTGATCTTCCTCGCCGAGGATGCTCCTGAGTTCGCCATCCCACTACCGCAGCGCGAGTGGCTCAACGAAGGTAATCCTGACCGTATCGCTGAGGAGCTGGAGAGGAGCGCCAAAGCCGTGCGCGACGCGGTCGAGAGCCGCGTCGAGTCAGGCCAGGAGATGAAACTTCACTATGACCATCCCCTCCTCTATCTTCAGCACATGATCTGGCACGAGGGCTATCATCATGGTCAAATCAAACTGGCGCTCAAGGTGACTGGTCATCCTGTCGAAGATGAGGAGATTGGTCCGCTCACGTGGGACATCTGGCTCGACAAGACCCACAACCGCATCCCCCGGAGATAAAAGGAGCTGGAACGCATGGACACAGAACGGAACAAAGATTTTCTAGACGCCTATCGGGAGCGGGGCTTTTTGTTCCCGCTACCCGCACTCGCCCCTGCGGAAACCGCCGCCCTGCGGACGAAGTTGGAGGACCTGGAGGCGCAGCACGGCGGAAAAGTGCCGCCGCCCGTCAATCGAAAGCCGCATCTGCTCTTAACCTGGCTGAACGAGCTGATTCGTCACCCCAGCATTCTCGATTCGGTGGAAAAGATCCTCGGCCCCGACATTCTGTGTTGGGGATCTGGATTCTTTATCAAGAACCCGCACGATAAGGCGCGCGTCTCCTGGCACCAGGATTCGACGTATTGGGGACTCTCGTCGCCCGATGTCGTAACGGCCTGGGTGGCGTTCACGCCAAGCACCAAGGCCAACGGATGCATGCGGGTTGTGCCGGGTACACACAAGCTGCAGCAGCTTCGGCATGAAGATACCTTCGCATCCGACAATCTTTTGAGCCGTGGTCAGGAAATCGCCGTTGCAGTGGACGAATCGAAAGCCGTGAACATCGTGCTTGAGCCCGGCCAAATGTCGCTGCACCACGTACTGCTTGTGCACGGCTCGGAGCCGAATCACAGCGAGCTTCGCCGAGTCGGCTTTGCCATCCGCTACCTGCCCACGT
This sequence comes from Bryobacteraceae bacterium, assembly GCA_036501045.1. Taxonomy (GTDB): domain Bacteria; phylum Acidobacteriota; class Terriglobia; order Bryobacterales; family Bryobacteraceae; genus Bog-105. Next base: position 10,727 of record DASYAX010000139.1, on the reverse strand, counting down.
ATATAAAGCAGCTCACCGGGGTGCCCGACAGCGCCACCTTGGTGCGCGGTTCCGATCGCTATCGCCATTTTCTGCCGGAACCGGTCCCGCTGTCGGACTTCCATCCGGATGCACTGGCGTTTCACACCAAAATGCTGGCGGCCAACGATCAAATCCTCTACCGCGGAGCCCCGGCGAAACGAAGCGGCGACGCCGCCTCAAAGTAGCCCGTGCCAAGCCGCGGCCCGTGGGTGCCGATTTCCTTCCTGTTCGCCGGCGGAATGATCAATTATATGGATCGCTCGGCGCTATCAGTGGCGGCGCCGCTCGTCATGAAAGATCTCCGGCTCGATGCGGCTCATCTCGGCATCATTTTCAGTAGTTTCTTCGCCGGATATGCCTTATTCACATTCATCGGAGGCTATGCTGCTGACCGCTTCGGGCCCAAGCGCGTCTTTACGCTCTCGATGAGCGCCTGGTCCGTCTTCTGTGGCTTAACGGCCGCCGCCGTAGGGTTTTCGTCCCTCCTTATCGTGCGCGTCCTGTTCGGCTGTGGCGAGGGTCCCTTCAGCGCTGCCGCCAACAAGATGGTGAACAACTGGTTTCCACCGCGTCAGATCGCTACCGCCATAGGCATCGCGAATGCGGGGACGCCGATTGGCGGCGCTCTCTCGGGCGTCGTCACTGGATGGCTCGCCGTGCGTTACGGCTGGCGTACGTCGTTTGTTGCACTCGGGTCGATCGGTCTTCTTTGGACGCTTTGTTGGGCCTTGATCGTCACCGACGCGCCGGCCATGCAGCAACGGCCGCGCGAAAGCCAGCCGCCCTTGTCGTTTTATCTTCGGCAGCCCACCGTAATCGCAACCGGCATCGCTTTCTTCAGCTACGCGTATGTGCTTTATTTCTTCTTGAGCTGGTTTCCTGGTTATCTGACGATGTCGCGGCATCTCGACATAAGTCGCATGAGTCTCCTGAACGCCGTTCCCTGGATTCTCGGTACGGTTGGGCTGCTGCTCAGCGGACCGGTTTGTGATCTTGCCTTTCTTATATGCCCTGATTTTTTGGCCGCCCGTAAGCTCATGCTGATCGTTTGCCTGCTCCTGGCTGCCGCTTGCGTAAGCCTTACCGGTCTCGTGTCGAGTCTCTCCTGGGCAATAGCGCTGATGGCCGTGACAATTTTCTGCATCTATCTCAGTGGCGCAATGTATTGGGCGATCATCCAGGACGTGGTGAGCGCCGAGCACGTTGGTGCGGCCGGCGGCTTTGTGCATCTCATCGCAAATTGCGCCGGCATCGTTGGACCCGCGGTGACCGGTTTCATCGTTCAAGCTACCGGGGCCTTCACCAGCGCGTTCGTGTTGGCCGGCGTCGTCGCTCTTATCGGAGCGCTGGCGGTAGCAGTCTTCGTGCGGCCCGCTCACGCAGCGTGACGGTAAAATTGGTGCGCGACTTGGTGTTGCACGAACGTGGAGGTCGGGATGCGCCACTTTTTGCGAATGTTTTGGAGCGCCCTATTCATCGTTTCGCTCTCAGCGCAAGACACGCATGTCCATCCAGCGCCCGAAAAACTGGGAACGATATCGTTTCCGATTTCCTGCGCACCCGGAGTTCAGCAGCAGTTCAACCGAGGAGTTGCCCTGCTGCATTCCTTCGCATACGACGCGGCCGGGGATGCCTTCCGGAGCGTGGCAAAACAGGATCCCGAATGCGCGATCGCACATTGGGGCTTGGCTATGACACAGTTTCACCAGCTTTGGGACCCGCCCCTGTCGCCGGCAACGATCTCACTTGCTCGCGAGCAAATCCACCGCGCGCAAGCTATCGGGGCGCGCTCCGAACGCGAGCGCAAGTTTATCGATGCACTGAGTTTGATATATGACGGCGATTCCGCCGCTCCGTATGCCACCCGGCTATCGAATTATGAACTCGCGATGCGTGTTCTCGCCGCCGCGAACAAAAACGATACCGAAGCGCAAGTCTTCTATGCCTTGGCTCTTCTCGCCAACGCATCCCCGATGGACAAATCGCACGCGAAGCAGAAACGGGCCGCTGATCTACTGGAGCCGCTTTATCGTGCTTATCCAAACCACCCCGGAATCCTTCACTATCTCATCCATGCTTGCGACAATGCGGAACTCGCACCAAGAGGGCTGTTCGCGGCAAGAGCCTACTCGAAAATTGCACCTTCGGCGCCACACGCCCTGCACATGCCATCACATATTTTTACCCGGCTCGGTTTATGGGACGATTCCGTTGCCTCGAATCTTGCGGCGAGAAAGGCAGCACACCAGCAAGGCGATATAGGAGAAGAGTTGCACGCCATGGATTATCTGGTGTATGCCTATGTGCAAAGTGGACGCGACAGAGAAGCGGCTGAGGTTATCCGGGAACTGAAAGACATGTCGAATCTGAAGGCCGGCGATTTCAAAGTGGCGTACGCTTCCACCGCCATGCCGGTTCGGTACGCGGTTGAGCGAAAGCGCTGGGTTGAAGCGGTGGCCATCGTTCCTCCGGTCGGAGCCCCGCCCCAGGTTGTCGCAATAGCGGTTTGGGCGCGCGGGCTCGGACTCGCTCGAACCACCCGTGTTGCGGAGGCCGGGCTTGAGATCGACAAGCTACGACAGATCGAAAACCAGCTTCGCACGTCAGGGAAAGATTACTGGGCCACTCAGGTGAGAATCCTGACGCTCGAGGTCATGGCGTGGTCGGCTCAAGCAGACAGTAAGCGGGATGAAGCCGTAGCTTTGATGCGTGAGGCCGCCGATCGGGAGGATGGGATCGAAAAACTGCCGGTGACGCCGGGGCCAATTGTTCCGGGGCGCGAACAACTCGGTTATTTGCTGCTGGAACAGAATCAGCCAGCCATGGCGTCCAAAGAATTTAATTCGGCACTCGTGTCCGCCCCCGGTCGCCGCGGGGCCCTCATGGGCGCATCCCGTGCTGCTGCACTTCAATAGCTTTGTCCGCCGCAACGCCCACGCCAAAAACTCCTCTCCCTGCCTTTATAGGATTACAGTTATAATCGTTAAGCGATGAGATATCCCGTCGAGCAAAAAGCGGAAACACATGAAAAGATTATCGACGCCGCCGCGCGCTCGTTCCGCGAACATGGCTCTGACGGACAGGGCCTCGCTCGGTTGATGAAAGACGTCGGGCTGACACACGGCGGTTTCTACCGGCATTTTGAAAGCAAGGAAGACCTCTACGTGGATGCGATCGCTCGAGGCTTTCAAGAAACGGCGGACGGCATGCTGGCGGCGGCCGCCAAAGCTTCGCAAGGGCAGCAACTGCGCGCCATCATCGAGCACTATCTCAGTCTCGAACATCTCGAAAATCCGGGAAGCGGCTGCGTCCTTTCCACGCTGGCCGCGGATATAGCCCGGCAACGCCCAGCCGTCCGGGCGCGGATTAACGCTGCCATGAAGTCATACAGAGAGCGCTTGCTGCCTTTTCTTCCGGGCATTGACGATGCCGCGAAGAGACGCCAGTTCATCGTACTTTTTCCGGCAATGGCCGGCGTTCTGATGACCGCTCGCGCCATGACGGACCCGGCTGTGCGCAAAGAGATCCTTTCCGTGGCCAGGCGTTTCTACATAAGCACCTTCGCGGAAGAGCATCAGAAGTAATTTTTTTTGCGACATTAGATTAGTATCGTCATCTATCAAGACAAGGAGATCCGACATGCTGTCTAAAGACATTTTCCGAATTGACATGGCCCTAGGCTACCTTGCTTGGGCGCTCTGCTTAGCAACCTACGTCTGGCCGCGGCTGAAAGCCATGGATCGCGTTGCGGCGCACCGCGCAATCGCCACCTTTCACAGTTTTCGCTTCTTCGGCTTGGTTTTCTTATTGCCTGGGTTTGTCGGACCGAACCTGCCGCTGGCCTTCGCTGCACCGACGGCATATGGCGACCTCCTGACCGCTCTGCTCGCCATCCTCGCCCTGCTGACCGTGCGCGTGCGCTACCTGTTTTGGCCGCTGGTCTGGGCGTTCAATCTGGTCGGTCTAGCCGACCTCATCATGGATACGGCGACCGCTGTCCGCATCGACCTGCCGTCCATCGCGGGGCAGCTTGGCGCCGCCTATGCGATCCCGATTCTGTACGTACCGGCGCTGTTCGTGACACACGTGTTCGCGTTCTGGCTGCTGCTCCGGCATGCGCAAGCGTTGGTCCCGGCCGCGGCCCTTACACCTTTAACCGCAAACTCGCCCGGACGCTCCTGACCGTTTAGTTGTTGGCTGGCTGCCCTACCGCCGAATGTGCTCCCGAACGCCCTCCGGCGACCGCGCTGCACGATTCCGCCGTCGACGGGTCCACAACCTCCGTGATGACGGCAATGGCGTCGGCCGCGAAGCCTCCCAGCCGCGCGTGTTCGCGGATCATCTCTTCGTTGGGCGCGATGAAAACGCAATAGACCTTATTGGGTGTCACAAACGTTTCCAGCCACTGGATTTGCGGTCCAAGATCGCGCAGCACCGCGCAAGACGTTTGTGAAGCCGCCTGAAGCTGCTGCGGCGTCAGATCGCCGGCGCCGGGCATGCTTCTTTCAATCATGTACTTAGGCATTCGTCCAATTCCCTTTTGCCCTCGCTACTATTTCACCGAAGGGCTGTCATCCGCTTTCAGATCGCCGAGAGCGTATTGAATCCCCGCCCGCAGGTGTTCGAGCATAGGTGTCATGGCATACACCCGGTCGCTGTGGCCGTGCCCTTCATAGAACACGCGCCCCCGCCCCTCGCGGCGGATATAGCTCAACGCATAATCCCCATCCGTTCGCGGATTCTGTTCCTTCGCCTTATCCGCGGCGCTCATCTTGTCGTAGTCGATACTCGTCAGTACATGCACGTTCCTGCGTGAGAACGAGTCCTGCGCGAACGTGTACGTCTCATCGTGGATCTCGAACTCCTTGCCGTGGAACATGGCCGTCAACGGGCTGTTCGGATCGTCGATCTTGACATAAATCAGTTGCGGATCGGGCCAGTGAAACTTGAAGAAACCGCCGATCAGCGTATTGTAGGCTGGCCACTGCCGAACTGGCTTCGCTTCTCCGCCCGCACGCCGGGCTCGCGGCGGCAGCAGCGTATGGAACTGCGCCACAAAGTCGGCCCGGCTGACCTTTCCGGTGTGGCCCGTATCCAGCTTCTCGAACCAATCGTCGGCAACCGCGGTCCACTCCTGCGGACTCACCGTATGGTCGTCATCCTTGTCGCCCGCCGCGACGAACTGGCCCGCCAGAGTCTCGTCCTCCCCACTGGGTCCCGCACTGCCGCTGCTCGCCGCCGCCTGCGCCGCCAGGCAATTCGTATGATACGCATCGGTAGCGGCATGGATCCCGGCGATTCCCTTCCCGCCTCGGACGAAAGCCAGGAACGCCGCGCGCCGCGCCGCCGTGACCGAGGGATCCGCATCGTCCAGGAAGCACGCCGTCGTGCTGTCCAGGAAAATCGCATCGTAGTTCTTGAGGTTTTTCGTGTTGATATCCGCTGCGTTGTAAGTGACCGTTGTAGCCCACAGGTCGCCCCTCTTTCCCAGCTCTTCCACCGTCTTCGCAGCCAGTGGAATCGAGGCATGCACGAATCCTCCCGGTCCCGTATGCGCCAGCACCAGCACTTTGCGCGGGCGCAGCGGCTTTACGCCTGGCGTTTCGGGCAAGGCGGCCATCATGGCGTCCACCGCCGCTGGCGGCGCGGTCATCGGAGTCGAATTACCGGCGATGTTGAACGAGTTCCCCTGGCCAGGCCGCGCCGGGGGCCGCCCAGGCAGCAGTTTGCTCAATCCGGCTGCGATCTGATCGTGCGTCAATGTCCCACTATTCGTCGTGTTCCAAGCCGTAAACCAGGAATGAAATCCCGATTCGATCTCGCTCCGTGTCAGCGTCCCATCACGGTTTGCATCAAGCGCCGTAAACAGCACCTCGGCAGTTCGCCCACCGCCCGGGCCCTGCGCCCATAAACTCGCCATGCCCGTCGCGAGCAGCACCGCCGCACCCGCGCACATCCATCTCGTTCCCATCGATCCAATTCGTCTCATACGATTTGCCAACACGAGTCTATCGCGAACGCAATCAGGCTCGCCGGATTTGCGACAATGGCCGTTCCGAAAAGGAGGTTGTCGCCATGCACATCGCCTATCTCGTGATTACACTGATTCTCGCCCTCATGGTGTCGTATTCCGGCATTGGCAAAATCCGCCGCCATCCGCTCCAGGTGAAGGTGGTCCACGAAACGGTCGGCGTCCCATTGCAGTACTTCGCCTGGCTCGCCGCCTGTGAATTTGCCGGGGCGCTCGGGCTCGTGCTGGGAATCTGGTTCCCGCCAATCGGGATAGCGGCGGCCGCCGGTCTCGTCCTCTATTTCGTCGGAGCCATCGTATCCCATCTGCTTATCGGTGACGCCAAAGGCAGCGGATCAGCCGTATTCATGTTGATGCTCGCCGCGGCAGCGCTCGCTCTTCGTGTACTGACGAGGTAACTGCGGCCATCCGCGCGCGCCGGCTCGGGATTTCATTCACTACGCAGAGTCTGCGCCGGATCAATCCGGATGGCGCGTCTCGCCGGAATAGCACTCGCCACAACGACTACAAAAAGCAGGAGAACCGCGGCCCCCAACCGGGTCGCCGGATCCGATGGGGAGATCCCAAATAGAAAGCGGGCCAGAAATGTGCGTACCGCGACGGCGCCACCCAGGCCAAACGCCACCCCGGCAACACCCAAGAATAGTCCGTTTCGCAAGATAAGCCAGAGAATGTCTCTTGCGCTCGCACCGAGAGCCAGCCTCACGCCGATCTCCTGTGTCCGCTGCGGAACCAGGTAAGCGACAACGCCATACGCGCCAATCACCGCAAGAATGGTCCCCAGCCCCGCGAAGAGGGCCAGTAAAACTGTTATCAGTCGCGTGTCTGCGGTGTGATTGCTCATGTGGGTCTCCATACTCCGGATCTCGCCAAGTGGAACATCCGCATCCAGCGATTTCAACTCGCGTGCAACTGCCGGCACGATGCTCTCAGGATCGGTTGCGCACCACGATATCCTTGAAGCCGAAATTCAATCCGGGCACCTGCTGGAACAGAGTGAAAATCTGCGGCGCCGGTGGCAGCGCCATGCCACGATTCATGAAATCGCATACCACGCCGACAATCGTTATATTGCGCGATAACGATCCGAAGTCCTGCAAAGGAATGGGCGCCACCCCATAAGCTAACCTAAGGACCCAAGGCGAATTCTGGGCGAATTTCACCTGTAGGCCCCCGAAGCCGAAATCGGAGCGGTTCCGTTCATGATCACCGTTGCGCAAACGAACGATGCTGTTGAAAAACTCTTCTGTGACGGCTCGACGTGTTCCGGAGAGGATAATAAATGTCCGCCGTCGGTCAGGCAATCGCTTATAGCGGTCTAATCGCGTCATTTTTCTAAACAAAGTCGCATAACCCAAGTGAACGGAGTTTTTCAACAGCATCGAACGTTTGTGCACGAGAGGCTCGCCTCACCGAAGAAGGCAGTTATTTAGATGGCGACGCGGTTTGCGCAAACTCGCGGAGGTAAGCCCGCAGCTCATCGCGCACCCGTCGAAAAATCGCCATGCGTTCTTCGTCCGTTCCCACGGAAGGCGGCGGCGGATCATCAAAGCTGTGATGCAGTCGCTTCACTGCGCCCATAAACACCGGGCAGCTCTCCTTCGCGTTGTCGCACACCGTAATCACGTAATCGAACTGCTGCCCATCGAAGTCATCCACATGCTTCGAGCGATGGCCGCTAATGTCTATGCCCAGCTCGCGCATGGCGGCGATGGCTTCCGGCCGCACGGTGCCGGGCCTAGTCCCGGCGCTTTCCACCTCGAAAGCATCTCCGGCATCATGGCGCAGCAGCCCTTCGGCCATTTGGCTCCGGGCGGAATTACCGGTGCAGAGAATCAGGACTTGTTTTTTATTCATCGTTTCTTTCTTTGCCTAGGTGGTCTTCTATGCCGCTGCGCGGCCCCATGCTTGAGCCGCCATCTGTACCGGGTCCCAGGGACTGCTGAAAGGCGGCGTATAGCTCAAGTCGAGATCGTTGAGCCCGTCCACGCCCATGCCATGAAAAAGCGCCGTGGCGTACACGTCGATGCGTTTTGCCACCTCTGCCTGCCAGTGACCGAGCATCTGTGCCCCGAGCAGCCTGCCCGTATTGCGATCGCCGGTGACGCTGATGCAAAGCTGGCGGGCTCCCGGATAATAGGCCTTATGGTCGAAATGCCTGCTTTCAGCAGTTGAGGGCTGAAAGCCTGCCTTTCTTGCTTCGTCATCGCGCAGTCCAGTCCGCGCAATCGCCAGATCGAACACTTTCACCACCTGCGTTCCGAGCGAGCCCTGAAACTCCCGGCTTCCGCCCACGGCGTTTTCACCGGCCACCCGTCCCTGTTTATGGGACGTGGTGCCAAGCGGGAGAAACGTATAGGCTCCAAGCAGCCGGTGCCAGGTTTCCACGCAGTCGCCCGCCGCATAGACGCCCGCGATATCGGTTCCCATCCGCCGGCTCACGCAGAGCGCCCCTTTGATTCCCGTCCGCAGGCCTGCCTTCTCGCCTATCACTGCATTCGGCTCCACGCCTACGGCCACCAGCACCATTTCCGCGCTAACGTTCAGTTCTTTGGACCCATAGACGTGCAGCCGCCCGCGGTCCTGGATAATGCCATGCACCTCGCAGGCGCTTTCCACTCGGACGCCGTGGCCGCGAAGCGTGTCTTCCACGGCACGGCCGAAGCTTGCATCGACGGTCGGAAGCACGGTTTTCGAGCGGCCGATCAGCGTCACTTGCAATCCCCGATGCGTGAGCGCGTCCGCCATTTCGAGCCCGATATAGCCGGAGCCGACGATAACGGCGGATTGCGGTTCATTCTCCGCCAGATACCGATGCACGCGGAAACTGTCTTCCATCTTGTGCAGCGGGAAAACGCCGGGCGTGTCGATACCCGAAATTAGGGGAATGATTGGACGAGCGCCGGTTGGGATTAGCAGAACGTTATACGCAATCCGCTTGTCCCGGCCGGAGTCATCGGTCACCGCAAGGGTCCTGCCCGAAGGGTCGAAGGCCTGGGCCGTATGGTTTCTCAGCAGCTCGACACCTTCAAACTCCGTCCGGTGCGCGAGCTGCCGCCAGTCGGGCGTCTCACCGCTCACGTAGAAAGGTAGGCCGCAGATGCTGTAATTCGGGAAGGCATCGGCCAGGATGACGGTAATGTGCGCGGCCCCATCCAGCTCACGAGCCCGGAGCGCCGCGCTGATTCCGGCATCGCTGCCGCCCACGATCACAAATCGCATGCTGCCTGGGGGGCCGTCCGCACCGGGAACCAGTGCCGGGTGCGATTGCAAGCCGCGCAGACCGAGAGCATCACCGGCACTTCGACCAGGACGCCCACCACGGTTGCGAGCGCCGCGCCCGATTCAGGCCCGAAGAGCGCTATGGCCGTGGCAACCGCCAGCTCGAAGAAATTGGATGCGCCGATCAGCGCCCCCGGAGCTGCAACCGAATGTTCTACCTTGAGCCACTTCATGAGGCCGTAAGCAAGGCCTGCATTGAAGTAAACCTGCAATGTAATGGGAACTGCGATCAGCACTACATTGAAGAATCGCCCGGTGATGTTATCCGCCTGAAAGGCAAAGATCAGCACCAGCGTAGCCAGCAGCGCGGCGATGGTAACGGGCGCGAATTTCGGCAGCAGCACGCCTTCAAACCATGCTTGGCCATGGCGGCGCAGCAGGAAGAAGCGCAGCAGCACTCCGGCCAGCAGCGGCACGACGATAAAGACGATGACAGATGTAACCAGCACATTGAAAGGCACCGTCAGCGACGAGGCCCCATGCACCAGAAACTGCACAATTGGCACGAACAGCAGCAGCATGATTAAGTCGTTCACCGATACCTGCACGAGCGTATAGGCTGCATCCCCCTTCGTCAAATGACTCCAGACAAAGACCATCGCCGTGCAAGGCGCGGCGGCCAAAATGATGCACCCTGCTATGTATTGGTCGGCTTCCGCCGGCGTAATGAAATGCGCGAAGACCACGCGGAAGAAGCCCCAGGCAATGAGCGCCATCGAGAAGGGCTTGACTACCCAGTTAATGAAGAGCGTGACCAGCAGGCCCGTAGGGCGCTTACCGACATTCCGCACCGATGAGAAATCGACCTTGATCATCATCGGCGTAATCACGAGCCAGATCAGCACCGCAATAGGCGCGTTAATCTGGCTTCCCTTGCCGAACTCGATGCCCCGCAGACCCGCGACGGCCGCAGGAATCAGTTTGCCTAACACAACACCCGCCACCATGCAGAGGGCGACCCATACCGACAGATAGCGCTCGAATGTCCCAAGCCCGCCACTGGCCTTGACGGGCTGTGCAACTACCTGGCTCACGAGCAGCACCCCGGAGCGCAGCAGCCAGCAGGCTTAGTCGCGCGAATGAAGGCGCTCATGAATTTGTTTTCGACCTGCGGCGCGATGGCATCCACGTCGATTCCTTCACCCGACAGGAAGGCTCTCGCATCCTCAATGTCATAAACCCGCGTCGGCTCAATCTCGATAGCAGCGAAGCCCGCCGCCGTCAGCTTCGCGGTGTATTCCTCATCCTGCAACGCGCCTGCGATGCAGCCCACCCACAGCAGCATGCTTTTTCGCACTTCCTCCGGCACCGCGCCACGGGTGACCACATCGGACACCGCGAAGTGTCCGCCCGGCTTCAACACCCGGAACGCCTCACGCAATACCTGGTCCTT
>DASYAX010000138.1:0-2975 GCA_036501045.1 Bryobacteraceae bacterium | reverse complement strand
TGGGTCTTCGCCGGAAATCACGACGTATCGCGACTCGCCGGCGCAACAGGCGTTTCGCTCGAAAAGATCAAATTGGCATTTTCGATCGTACTAACGATGCGCGGCACGCCGGAGCTTTATTACGGCGACGAAATCGGCATGCCCGGCGGCAACGATCCCGATAATCGCCGCGATTTCCCCGGCGGCTTCCCGGGCGATAAACAAAATGCCTTCACGCAATCCGGCCGCACTCCGGAACAACAGGAAGTTTTCTCTCACGTGCAAAAACTGCTGCGCCTGCGTAACGAGCACCCCGCCCTCCGCCACGGCCAGCTCTGGCACATCTCCTGGGACCAGTCGTCCTACGCCTTCGCGCGAACGACCAGCAAAGAACGCCTTCTCGTCGTATTCAATTCCGGGGCCGCTACAAAAACGCTGCATCTGTCATTTGCCGGCACGCCGCTGCAAGGCGCGCGCAAGCTGACGCCGCTATTGGGCGAGCACAACGAAAATATCCGCGGCGACGATGCCGATCTGACGCTCGCTCCCGATGAGCTGGAGATTTTTTCAGTCGAGTGATTGAGAAGTTACACGAGTTTGCTAGAGGCCAAACCCCAAGGGTGATCGAGATGCGCTCGAAGCAAGCCGGGCTAATCATTCTCACCATTTTCTTATCGGCGGCGGCATCGCCCGCAGCGCCCGCGGCTCAGGCCCAAAATCAGTCCGCCCCCGGCGCGCCGGGAACCATGCCCACTTGGACACCAGGAAGCAAAGAAGGCGTCGGCACCTCCACCTCTACGGAGTCACACGTCTGGTACACGCTAGAAGGCGGAGTTCTCAGCGAGGTTTACTATCCACGCCTCGATACTGCGGACGTCCGCACCCTCGAATTCGCCGTCAGCGATGGCAAAACCGTCTGGCTCGAATCCAAAGACATGCAACATTCCATCGAACGCACAGGCGACGATGCCTTGATCTACCGCCAAACCAACCGCGACGCCTCCCGATTCACAATCACCAAAACGTACGCCACGGATCCGTCACGCGACACCCTTCTGATCGACGTCACCTTTTCAGCTCCGGATGGATATACGCTCTACGTTCTCTACGATCCCGCGCTCAAGAATTCCGGAATGAGCGACACCGGATACACGCAAGACGACGCGTTGGTCACCGAAAAACCCGGCGTCGCATCCGCCCTCGTCAGCAACATTGCATTCCAAAAAATGACCAGTGGATTCGCAGGTACAAGCGACGGCTACACCGATCTTCTCCTGCATAAAAAACTCGATTGGTCTTACTCGCGCGCGGAAAACGGCAACGTAGTTCAATCCGCAAAAGTGCCGACAGCGCAGCATTTCACTCTGGCTATAGGCTTCGGCACCGCGCCAGCCGCCGCCATCGCCAACGCGCAAGCCAGCTTGCACGAAGGCTTTCCGTCCGTGAGCGCTCGCTACGCTGCAGGCTGGATCGAATACGTTCACGCTCTCCGCCCATTAAATGGACCGTACGCAAAGGAGTTTCGCCTTGCGGCGATGGTGTTGAAGGCCCACGAAGATAAAACCTTCCGCGGCGCGATGATCGCTTCCATGAGCATCCCCTGGGGCTTCGCGGTGAAAGCCGATGTTCCCACGGTCGGCGGATACCACCTCATTTGGGCGCGCGACCTTTATGAAGTCGCCACCGGCCTTCTCGCTGCAGGCGATCGTGCCGCTGCCGAACGCGCGCTCAATTACCTCTACACCGTGCAGCAGAAACAGGACGGCAGTTTTCCTCAAAATAGCTGGCTCGACGGAAAGCCGTACTGGCCCTCGCTGCAAATGGATGAAGTGGCGTACCCCATGATCCTGGCGTGGCAACTCGGCCAAACCGATGCCGAGATTTGGCAGAAACATATTCGCCCGGAAGCGGAATTTGTCGTGAGCCATGGTCCGATGACGCAGGAAGAGCGCTGGGAGGAAATCCCCGGATACTCTCCCTCCACAATGGCCGCCGAAATCGCCGGCTTGATCTGCGCCGCGGACATCGCCCGAAAGAATAGCGCAAACGATGACGCACAGCGTTACACCAAGACCGCCGATGATTGGGCCGCGAACATCGAAAAAATCCTCGTAACCACCACCGGCCATCTCGGCGGCGCCCTCGCGTCCCAGGGCTATTACATCCGCATGGACAACAACACCGACCCGAACGACGGTTTTCAACTCGACGTTCGCAATGGCGGCGGCCTGTGGGACGAACGCGACGTCGTTGACGCCGGCTTCCTCGAATTCGTGCGCCTCGGGATCCGTCCGCCGGACGATCCCACCATCGCGCGCTCCGTCGAGGTCATTGACTCCACCATTCGTGTCGAAACTCCCAACGGCTCCAGCTTTCACCGCTACAATCACGATGGTTACGGCGAAACGTATTTCGGCGGTCCGTGGCAAGGCGAAGGAATCGGAAGGATTTGGCCGATCTTCACCGGCGAAAGAGGCGAATATGAAATCGCGCGCGGACGCGATGCCTCCGCCTACCTGGACGCCATGCTCCATTTCGCCAATGCTGGAGGCATGATTCCCGAGCAAGTTTGGGACCGCGCCGAGCCCACCCAATCTCATTTCGTGTTCGGCGAAGGCACCGGCAGCGCCACGCCCCTCGCCTGGAGCATGGCCCAGTTCATCAGGCTCGTAATCTGCTCCCAGGAAAAGCGAATCGTCGAACAACCCTCGATTGTCGCCGATCATTTCCTGAAGGAGCATCACTGACGGGCGGGAACCCGCGCGGTAACAGCGATGTAACATCGCAACTACATCGCCGAATATATCTGTAAAGTAATCTACTTACAGAGGTAACTATTTCAAACCAATTGAAACTTCTCATCCAAGCCCAAAACGTTTCAAATAGTCCAAGCTAGCAGCGGCCATTTTAGCCAGCGAAAGCAAGACACCAGCCCAGAGACAAACGCATCGCTCATGCCGGGACGTAACAGCCCGAATGAGCCTCAACCAAAGTCA
>DASYAX010000137.1:0-4008 GCA_036501045.1 Bryobacteraceae bacterium | reverse complement strand
GGTTGGTTACGGTGCAAGCTACTACAATCGCCCTCAGGTATTCGTCCTCGCTGGAAACTGGGACTTGCCATTCGGGAAGGGACAAGCATTCGGCAACGACAAGCCGAAATGGATGAACGAAATCATTGGTGGATGGGCATTAAATGGGACTCTCACGATTGAAAAGGGCTTGCCGTACACTCCTTCCTACGCATCTTGCAGTGCGGACATCGATACAGGTCCGTGCCGCCCCAGCGGCACCGGCGCTCCGTATGACCTCGGCGCGGGCTCCTTTGATCCAGTGAACCACGTCGTTACTTATTTCCAGACATCGCCGACGGTTCTTGGTAATGGCCAATCCTTCGGCCCCTACATGCGGCCAGCGGCTGGTACCTTTGGCAATATCTTTCGCGATTCGCTAAACGGCCCAGGGCTCATCAATACGGACCTGTCGGTGGCCAAGACTTTTGCGATTACAGAGCGCGTCGGATTTCAGTTCCGGACGGATTTCTTTAACCTTTTCAACCATCCGAACTTGGGCGAGCCGAATCCTTGCGTGGATTGTCAGAATGGCACGGCAGGTAAAATCACGGACATAATCTCCACCCAGGACGGCAGCTCCATGCGCCGCTTGCAGTTCGGGTTTCGCGTGACTTTCTAAGGCCCACCAGCGCAGACAGCCGAAGACGGCGGCCTTGACCCCCGGGGCCGTCGTTTTTTTCTGGGAGCGCTGCCGTTTGGCAGCGAGCCGCAGGCTGCGCGTCGTCAGCGGTTAAATGTGACTATCACCGTGCCGTGCCGATATGCGCGGGCGGCGGGCTCGCGAGTTGCAGCGATCGATAGCCTGTACAGATTCCGCCCGGTCACTTCGCATGAGGCTCCCAGTACATCCGCCACATGCCATGGTGTTCGCAACGTGAAAGTGGATGTATAAGCAGAGCGTACGTCAGCTTGCAGGATCAATTTTCCCTGGTCCCAGCGCAGCCCGGTAATCTTGATTCCCGTGCTCGAGTCCCCCAGCATGGGCAGTTGGGAGGGAAGCATCAAAGACACGCCTCCGGAATAGCGAATCGTTAGGCGTGTCTCACCTGTGGAAAGATCCAGTTCGACCTTGGCGTGAGTGTCCTGAGGATTTGCCTCTAAAGAAGCAGCAATTGGTTTGCCGTTGAGATCCGCTGCGTCAAGAGTTGCTCCAAACGGAATCTGTGGAGTAAATAGCATTTTGACGAGCGCGCCGTCGTTTCTCACTTGAAGCTCAGTGGTCGTTTCGGACTGTGTCAGAATCAAACCGAGCTGCGACACTCGAACAGGGATGTTCTTCACTGAGATTCTTGGCCAGTCGGGCGGCATATGAGGAGCAAACGAAATCCGGTTCGTTTCGGCGTCGACAGTTAGTCCGAGCATTCCACGCACGGCCGACGCCAAGAAGGTGGCGGACGACCAAGTCTGCTCCGGCACAGATTCGAATTCCTCGTGGTAGAAATCACCCGCCAGCGCTTCGTGCATGTGTCCCAGTGAATCGAGCGAACTCCAGGAGAGCAGGGCCCGCCAAATGGGCAGTGCGATCGCCGGTCTATGTTCTATCCAGAAAGCCAAAGCCGTCCCTGCGGTGGAGGTTCCCCACACACTACCCAGGGAGTACGAGTTCGGATCGTACCCGGCCGCGTTTTGGGGAATGCTTCGCGAGCCCCAGTCCGTTTGGTAGTCGGAGCTGGCAATCTGGTCCAGACTCGAGTCCGCCTGGCCGGAAGCGAAGATATGCTCGGCGAGCACACGGCTGATACCGATGTCGCCGTCGGCGATCGGTTCACCGTTCTGAGAATATCCGGTGATCCAGGATCTCCGATGCTTACTCCAGTATCGCTGCGCCACCGCCGCCGCGGCCTCCTCACTTTGCAGGTGAGCCTCCTTCGCCTCCGCAGCATGGCCGAGCGAAGCGGCCATGTGCGCATACGCTTCGGCGGCAGCCACCCAGGAAGCCGACAGCCGCAACTCGTCGGTCATCACCAATTGCTCGCTTTGCCCTTCCTTCGCTGAAGGTATCCTCGGCAGGCCGTCCGCGGCGAGCAGCGAGCGGCAAAATCTTTCGGCTGCAGAGATCGAATCCCAGTGGGACCTCAGGAACTCGGTGTCGTCTGTGGCAGAGAAGTAGGACTGCACCGTGTTCACGTACTGAAACGTCGTGTCCACATGCACGTACATGTAGGGATATCTCCCGGCCCAATCGAGAAAGCTGGCGCTCTGGGAAATTTCATGCCAAATCATTCCAGTTTTCTGATCTTGGTACTTAATGATGAATTCGAGCGCCGCACGGGCGCGGTCAATCTCGCCCTCGGCGATCAGCCCTTGAATCGCCACGAACGCATCGCCGGCGAAGAACCATGCGTACTGGGGCCGCCGAGCCTTGCGAGAAGGGCCGTAGCCGGCGACGATTCCGCAGCCCAGCTCGGGATTGCAAACCCAGGATTGGTCCAAGGCGATCTGTGACCAGGCGAGCGTGCGATTGACCTGCGCATCCGGTGTTTCGATTTGCACGGCATGCCGCTGCAGCTCAATGTAGTGCTCTGCGGCTTCTTTCTCGAGATCAGCCGCGGAATGCGCGAGCCCGCGGGCCATCTCAGGGAGGCTCTCGGCTTTCAGTACTCCTCCGGCGATCACCACGGTGGCAACCTTCCCGTGCCGCGAATCCGCCGGCCGAATTGTGAACCCTAGAGACTTTTGATATCTGCCGCGACGGGTTGTGTTGCCTGTGTCATCATGTGCGATCGCATCGGCAGAACTGATGATCCCGGCGAACTTGCCGGTGGGTTCGGAAAGAATGAATCCACTGGCACCGGAATTCCAGGCGATGTCTTGCCCTCCGATGGAGGCCGGCCACATCAGATCGAGAACCGGCGAAAATCGAATTATGATGTCGACACTTCTAGTGCCTTCGATTTCGTATGCGACGATGGCCGCCGGCTCGCCGAGTGGAACGAAAAGTTTTTCACGGATTTCAAAATCCGGACCGATGTACGTACGAACCACTGAATCCGGATTGCAGGTTACACGTCGCAGAACGGATTGCCCGTTGATTTCCGCGGTCGTCCCCTCGACCCGAAAGCTGGGGTTGTAGGCGGCAAGAATTTGGAGCGGGTAGGCCCAAACTTCCAGACCCTCTCGCGGATACCCTGAGATGAGGGCGCGGCGCCCGTGGACGGCCACGAATCGATCGACGCCCGCTGACTGGGTGTCCCAGGTGAGCGACGGCGTGGGAGCGGTGGCTGAAGTGTTCTGCGCCGCGGTCGAAGCCGAACTCAGGACGAGGGCTGCTAGCAGCAGAAGAAGTCGTGAGAGGACCAAATAGGCCCCACGCACGTAGATGGAATACGTTTCTTGATTGATGGCCATGAACGGCAGCATCTTCATCGGTCACTCGAAGATTCAACCGGCCAAACTTGACCATGTTGCTTTGCCGCTAACAGCTGCGAACGCGCGAGGACAAGCTGGGCCGCCGTGATTGGCAACAGCACGAGCGGGCCATCGAGCAACACAACGATGTCCGCTAGAATGGCCTTGCAGAAGCCACCAATCCTTGGTAACGCTCCATACAGCTCGGGGTTTCGTTGCGTTTGGCCGACTGGTTGGCGCGCTTCACTCCCGGCCTTGTCGATATCAGAAAGCTGCGAATTGTGTTTCTGACATAGGACTTTTGGCGTCAGATATGCGATCGAGATCTTTTTGGGGCGGTCGCGGCATCACGAGAGCCCTTGTACGAAGATTTCATCGCCCTCGAATACACCTCGGGATACAGCATGGTCGGGCGAAAGCTTCCCTCAACGACCAATGACTCGGGCCAACAAGTTCTCACAGGTTTGATTATCCGCAGTCGTCTCGCAATCCGCAAGGTGCCGCTGCCGTAGTAACGCTATAGCGATAATTCCCCGCAGCAAATCTACCCGGTATTTTCCCACAGTCCCTTCGTCTCCTTTCTGCCGCTAGCTCCCTCCCAATAAAATTCCGTCTCCGCCTTCGTCGGCGCTTACGCTT
>DASYAX010000136.1:0-12194 GCA_036501045.1 Bryobacteraceae bacterium | reverse complement strand
GTCCGCGGCCAACGCGTGAAGCAGCTCCACGCTCTCCGGGCGGCGAATGCGCTCCGGTTGGTGAACCGCGATGCCAAGCTCGCGCGCCGCGCTCTTCACGGATGATTCGGCGGGCTGATTCCCCCGGCCCTTGGGACGATCCGGCTGCGTGAAAACGGCAGCCACTGCATGCTCTGCCGCCAGCGCCCGCAGAGACGGCACGGCGAATTCGGGCGTGCCGAGAAACACCACGCGCATATCAGATCCCTTTGGCGCCGCCTAATCCCACTCGCCGGCTTTCTGCAGCTTCCTGATCTTGCGCCGAATGATATCGCGCTTAAGCGCGCTCAGATGATTGATGAAGAGAACGCCGTTCAAATGATCGATCTCGTGTTCGATGGCGCGCGCCAACAGTTCTTCTCCGCTGATCTCAATGGTTTCGCCTTTTTCGTTCTGCGCCCGCACGGTCACTTTGTTTGAGCGCGTTACGGGCTCGCGAAAGCCGGGAATACTCAGGCATCCCTCTTCGCCCGTCTGCCTGCCCTCGGTCGAAGTAATCTCGGGGTTAATGATGACCAGTTTCTTGCTGGGGTCTTCTCCCACGCTGATATCGATTACCGAGACGCGCTTGCCCAAACCGATCTGCGGCGCCGCCAGTCCTACGCCTTTCGACGCGTACATCGTTTCCCACATGTCTGTGATCAGTTCGCTTAACTCGTCCGTACCGAACTCCGTTACGGGCTCAGCCAACTGTTCCAACACCGGTTCGCCATACTTTAATATTTTTCGGACCATTTCCTCTTTACGTAGCGCTGCTAATAGCTCCTTACCTGAGCAAGGTAACCCTCAAAGTTTCGCCTGGTTTCCGCAAGCGAATCACCCCCAAATTTTTCCAGCAACGCCTGAGCGAGGACCAGCGCCGTCATCGCTTCGCCAATCACGCCGGCCGCCGGAACCACGGCCACGTCACTGCGCTCATAAGCGGCCAACGCGGGCTCCCGTGAGGGTAGATCCACCGATTCCAGCGGACGCCGCAAGGTCGAGATCGGTTTGAGAAAGCCGCGCACAATAACATCTTGGCCATTTGTGATCCCGCCCTCCAGGCCACCGGCTCGATTCGATGCACGCTGGAATTCACGCCGCGGCTTATCGTACTGAATCGTGTCCTGCACGGCCGAGCCGTAAGAAGCCGCGCCCTCTTCGGCCAACCCGATTTCCGCTCCTTTCACCGCCTGAATCGAGACAATCGCCTGCGCCAGTTTTCCATCCAGCCGGGTATCCCAGGCGATATGCGAACCAAGACCCGGCGGCAACCCATGGGCCACTACTTCAAAGATGCCGCCAACGGTGTCCCCGGTGCGGTAAGCATGATCGACCGCTTCCTTCATACGCATTTCGGTGGGGACATCGACGCAACCGAGCAGCACCTCGGCGCGCTCGCTCAGCGCCACAATCTCTTCCCACTCCGCGCGGCGCTCGAGCCGGACTGGCCCCACCGCCACTACGTGACTCAGAACTTCAATGCCGAATTGCTTGAGGAATGTCTTCGCAAGCGCCCCCGCCGCCACTCGCGCCGCCGTCTCGCGAGCGCTGGCACGCTCTAAAATGTAGCGCGCGTCGGCGAAATTATACTTAATGGCGCCGGCCAAATCGGCGTGCCCGGGGCGCGGGCGATCGACCGGCTTTTCCTTCCCCGCTTCGGCGTCTTTCGCTTCCACCGGCAGGGTGCCGCTCCAGTTTTTCCAGTCTTTGTTTTCGATGAGAATGGCGATGGGCGAGCCAATCGTCTCCGAATGGCGGACACCCGATACGATATGCGCGCGGTCGGTTTCGATCTTCATGCGACCACCCCGGCCGAAGCCCTGCTGCCTGCGCCAGAGTTGACGGTTGAGGTATTCGAGGTCTACCGGCACGCCGGCAGGCAAACCCGTCAGGGTTGCCACTAAACACTCGCCGTGCGATTCTCCAGCGGTTTCAAAACGCAGCATTAACGATAATTATGGTAACGAACGGAGCCACTACCCGATGAATTGGCAACAGATCTGGACGGACTTTCTTCATCTCGGCATTGCCTTTTTGCTGACTGCGGTGATCGGATGGAACCGCGAGCAGGAAGAGCACAACGTTGGCATTCGGGCGTTCCCCATCGTGGGCATAGCAAGTTGCGGTTATCTGCTGATTGCCAGCCCCACTTCGGACGCGGCGGCGCAGTCGCGGGTGCTGCAAGGACTGATTACCGGAATCGGCTTCGTGGGCGGCGGCGCCATTTTGAAGGAAGGCCTGACCATCAAGGGCACCGCGACCGCCGCGAGCGTCTGGAGCGCGGGCGCGATCGGCGCCGCGGTGGCTATGAACCGCTACGGAATCGCCGCCATTCTCACGCTGCTCAATTTGTTCGCCTTGCGCGCCTTGCTGCCGTTGAAGGAGCGGCTGGACGGCAGCGAAATGCGGGCCCGTAAGGCAAAGCAAAATCGCATGGGATAATTGGGCAGGCGGAAGATTCTTGCTCATCCCTCAGACGTCTCGCGCAAGCCGGGTGCAAGCTGTCGTCCGGTCCGCATGGCGCCGCCGTCTTCTGGTGCTCTCCATCGAGCAATTTGCGCTGGCGCTGGCATTGATTTTCGGCGGCGGCATTCTCATGCTGCTTTTGGGGACGCAGATCCTCGAATGGTTTTGGCTGGTGTTGCTGGGCGGCGTGGGAGCGGCGATCGCGGCTTACCGCATTCACGCGCGCGTGATTGAGCCCTACCGCGTGGCACAACTGCTCGACCGGCGGCTGGCGCTCAGCGATTCGCTTTCGACCGCCTGGTTTTTGCTTTCGCGCGGCGAACAGGCAGATAACCCGGCCGCGCGCTTTCAATTGGCGCACGCCGAGCGAGTGGCCAACCGCCTGCCGTTCACCACCGCTTTTCCGTTGACGGGAAAACGCCTGTGGGCCATGACCGGCGGGCTCGCGGCGCTCTGCTTCGGGTTGTTCGCCGTGCGTTATTTGGTGACCGATAGTTTGAGCCTGCAGCGATCGCTCATCCCGTTTCATCCCAACGAGGTTCTGGAGCGCATGGAAAGCGCGCTTTCCACCCCTAACCAGCCGCAATCGAATCTGGCGCGCCGGGATCGGCGAAACGGGCCGACTCCGCCCGAGACCGGCGCGCAAAAAGACGGCCACGACGACCGGCTGACCGCCGAAGAATGGAAGGCCGGCAAACCGGACGGTACGAGCGCCAGCCAGCAGGCCACCGAGAAATCGGAACTTCCGCAGCAAGGCAATCTCCCCCAAACCGGAAAGGAAGATAGCCGGGAAAGCGGCGATTCCGCATCACCGGCCGGCGCGGGCGATAAGACCCATGAGCAAAATGCCGGCCAAGCGAGCTCTCAGCAAGCATCGGATAAAAACCAACCGGCAAACGGCCAGCAGAACGCCAATGGTTTGATGGACAGAATGAAGGACGCTTTCTCAGGCCTGATGGCGAAGATGCGTCCGAATGCGTCGCAACGGTCGCAGCAGGAAAACGCGCGCGCCGCCGAGGATCAGAAAACCGGCAACCAGGATTCGGCCGGCAAAGATCCGAATGGGCAAGGCCAAAAAGACGCTCTCAGCCAGCAACAGAGCCAGGACCAGTCGGCTGAAGGACAGGCGCAAGGGGAAACAACGGAAAAGACCAAAGCCTCGCAAGGACGCAGCTCCGATCAATCGGCGGACAAGAAGAGCGCCGACGCGCAATCGGGAATCGGCCGCCAGGACGGCGACAAGAGTGTGAGGGAATCCGAACAGCTCAAGGCGATGGGCAAATTGGCGGAAATCATCGGCAAACGCTCAGCCAACGTGACCGGCGACATGATGGTTGAAAATCCGTCCGGCAAGGAGCAGCTCCGTACCGAATATACGCAGCGCATGGGCCACCACGCCGACCTCGGCGGCGAAATCAACCGCGACGAGATTCCACTGATGTATCAGAAATACGTGCAGGAATACATGGAGGAAGTGCGTAAGCCGGTGAAAGGCCAATAACCGGCGCGCTATTTCTTGTCCCGGCTTTCCAATACCGACAAGGCGTAATAATTCACTACTTTGGCTTCACTGCGCGCCACTTCGTAAAACGCCGAGCGCAACATCTGCTGTTTGGCCTGGAACAACTCCTGCCGGATCTCTTCCTGCACGCGCGGATCGGTTAGCAGGCGTTGGCCGGCCATTTCGCGGGAAATCAGTTTGATGATCCGGTAGCCTTCGGCCGTGTGAATCACCTGCGAGACCTGATTGGGCGTCATGTTCAGGACCAGCTTGCGAACTTCCGGGTTCGCCTTGTCCAAGGTCGATTCCGGAATGAACCCGACGTCGCCGCCATTCGCGGCAAATTGATCTTCGGAGTAATTTTGCGCGAGTGAGGCGAAATCTTCACCCTGCCGCAGCCGCAGCTCCAGCATTTGAATCTTGTCGCGCGCCTCCTGGTCGTTTTGCGCTTTGCTGTTCTTGAGGTTGCTCACGTTCGGATCGGGCGTGGGCGTCACCAGAATCTGCGCCAGCCGGATTTTGTTCTCGGCCAGATTAAAATTCGCCTTGTTGGCCGCGTAAAAGGCGCTCACTTCCGCGTCGGTGATGGTAATGTGCGAGCCGATTTCCTTGGCGAAGAGCTTCTCCACGCTGAGCTCCCGGAGAATCTGCGCCTTCAAATCGGGCACGGTCATCTTCAACTGCTCCAGATGTTTTTGAAAATCCTCCTGCGTATAGGGCGCCTTCAGTTCATTGAAGCGCGCGTCTACCTCGGCATCCGAAGCCAGCAGGCCCTGCTTTTCCGCCCGCTGCAGCAGGATCTCGTTATCGATGAGCGTACGCAATGCCTCAAGGCGCAATTGCGTGGTTTGATCGGCCGTCACCCTGGCCGAAGCGTTCGGAAATTGCGCCGCGAGCACACGGTCCAACTCGGCAAACGTGATGGGCCGGCCGTTTACGGTGGCCGCGACATTAGGAGAAACCGGCTTATTGCAACTGGCCAGCCAAGCCAGCAAGCCGCAGCCCACGACGGCCAGCGCGTTGCGGCCGCTGCGGCTTATCTTCGTGCTCATCTAAAATTATGCTTTCGCTTTCCTTATCTCATCTACCAGGGCGGGAACAATCTCGAAGAGATCGCCCACCACCCCGTAGTCGGCAGTTTCGAATATCGGCGCGTTCTCATCTTTATTAATGGCCACTACCGTCTTCGAACCTTTCATTCCCACCAGATGTTGGATGGCGCCCGAGATCCCTATCGCGAAGTATACCTTCGGAGAAACGGTTTGACCGGAGCTGCCGACTTGCCGTTCCATGGGCAGCCAGCCATTGTCGCAAATGGGGCGCGAGGCCGCGAGCTCAGCGCCCAACACTTTGGCAAGCTCTTCCACGACCGGTAGGTTTTCCCGCTCCTTGATGCCCCGGCCGACGGAGACGATCATTTCAGCGGCGCTTAAATCCACCGAGCGCTGCGCCTCGCGGAACGGTGCTTCCCGCGTGCCACGAATTTGCGCGGCGTCGAGCTCTACCGCGAAATGGTTGACCGAAGCGGCGGCCCCCGAAGGTTCGGCTGCGCGGAACGCTCCCGCTTGAATGGAAACAAACCGGGGAGCGCCCTGCGCCTGGACGTCGGCGCTGAGTTTGCCCTGAAAGAGTTGGCGCACGAAAACAACTTGGCCGTGTTCCGTTTTCATGTCGACCGCATCGCTGACGAGCGCACTGCCAAAGCGCGTGGCCAGTTTGGGCGCGTAATCGCGCACCTCGTAACTATGCGGAAATACCACTGCGTCGGGCTTCTGAGCCTTCAGGAGCTGCTCCAAAGCGGCGGTGTAGCCATCCGGCGTGTATTGCGCAAGCAGCGGATGATCGAGTGCGAAAAGCTCCGCGGCTGAATAGGCGGCCGCTTCCTTGGCGAGACTCTCGATTCTCGAGCCGAGCACCGCCCCCGCGAGCGGTACGCCAAGCGCTGCCGCGATCTTTTGCCCTGCCGCCAAGGCTTCAAACGACAGGCGGTTCCATTTGCCGCCGCGTTGCTCGAACACCACCAGCACGCTCATAATACGCGCGCCTCAAATTTCAATTTGTCCACCAGTTGATGCGCGGCTTCACGCGCATTGCCGGATAAAATCTGCGTCTGCTTCGAGCGTAGCGGCAGGTAGACGCGCTCCATTCCCAATCCCGCACCCGACGGCGTGGCCGGCAGTATTTTTACTTCTTTGGTCTTTGCTTTCTTGATGCCCATGAGGGTCGCATAGCGCAGCTTCTTGATGCCCGATTGAATCGTCAACACCACCGGCAGCGGCAGCGTCACATGCTGAAACCAGCCGTCTTCGAGCTCACGCTTCACGCGTACCAGTTCGCCCTGCAGCTCCACTTCCATGACGATGGTCGCATGCGCGTAGCCGAGCAACTCGGCGAGCACCACTCCGGTTTGGCCGTAGCCCAGGTCGTCCGACTGCAGCCCGGTCAGGATGAAATCGGGTGATTCGGGCTGCACCGCTTTGGCCAGCAGTTGGGCGGTGGCCAATGCATCGAGCGGCGCTTCGTCGGTTCGTTCCACGTGAATGGCGCGATCCGCGCCTTTCGCCAGCGCCTCACGGATAGTCTGCGTAGCCCGCTGTGTGCCAACGCTTACCACCACCACTTCTCCGCCGAGTTTTTCACGCAACTGCAGTGCTTCTTCGAGCGCATAGGCATCCGGTTCATTCATTTCATAGCTAAGGTCGGAGTCATCCAGCCATTTGCCGCCGCCATCGATCTTCAACGAGGAGTCCCGCGCCGCGACCTGCTTCACCGAAACGATAATTTTCATGTAACTCCATTCAGTATGACGGAGGATTACGGAAATACCGGTCCTTTATCCAAAAGTGTCTCCGCCGATTAACGGCAGGTGAAACGCTATCCTGGCGGGTCGCACTAAATCAACGGGAACTCCGCTATTTAGCGCGGCGGCTTAGCGCAGCGGCCCATCTGGACCCTAACCTGCTAGGACCTGGCAAAGGATGTAGTTATGGCAAGAGATGTATTCATCAGTTACCGGCACGAGGACCAGGCGATGGCCGACCGCGTCTGCGCCGCCTTGGAACAGCGGAAGGTTTCCTGTTGGATCGCGTCGCGCGATATTGGGCCCGGACAGGAATGGGCGAGCGCAATCGTGGAAGGCATCCAGCGCTGCCATACTTTCGTGCTCATCCTGTCGAGCAACAGCCGGAACACAAGGCAAATTGGGCGCGAGTTGGAGTTGGCCGACAATGGCAGCCTGCGGATGGTCGCTTTTCGTGTTGAAGATGTGCAGCCTCCGCCTGGCTTGCTGTTCTTTTTGGGGAACGTGCAGTCGGTTGATGCTTTTGACGGTCAATTCGAGAAGGCGCTGGCGCGACTGATCGATGCCATTACCAACACCGATCAATATCCCGCACCCTCGACCAAACTTCATCACTCGAAACCGACCCCCGCTCCCCTGCCGCCCGTCAAGCGCAATCTCCTCTTCCTGAAGATGGCCGCTGTCGCCTTGCTGGCCGCTGGAGCCGGCGCCGGTACCTACCTGAAGGTGCAACAAGTGGAAGCCAATCGAGATTTTGAAAAAGGCGAAATGGCCTATCGCTCAGGCGATTGGGACCGCGCGATTCAAAATTACAGCGCCGCCATTCAGGCCGATGGGAAATTCTACCGCGCCTACTGCAAGCGAGCACGGGTTTACCTGCTCGAAGGAGATATCGCAAAGGCCGACGCCGACGTCAGGCACGTGCTTAGACTCGATCGGAAAAATGATTGGGCCAAGAATTTGAGAACAGAACTCGACGGCAAATCAACCCAGGACGGGAAAGACAACAATCGTGGGAAGAAGCCGAATGAGCTTGCCGAGAGACAAACGATGCCCGCTTCCAATTGATCTTCCGACAATAGGAGCATGTTGCATTCGATCGGCATTTGGGCCCTGGCGCTTTCGGCCGCCTCGTTCGTCGTGATCGCCCTAGATTTGCTTTTTCACCGGCAAAAGATGATGGTGATGAATTTCGTCTGGCCGGTCACCGCATTGTATTTCGGTCCGTTCGCTCTGTGGAGCTACTTTCGATTCGGCCGCGGCGGCCGGCAGCAGCCATTCTGGCAAGCCGTTTGGATCGGGGATACGCATTGCGGCGCCGGCTGCACGCTTGGCGACATCATTGCCGAATCGGCGGTGTTCCTTACCGGTTTCACGCTGCTGGGCTCGAAATTATTAGCCAGCTATCTATGGGATTTTCTGCTGGCGTACCTATTGGGGATCGTTTTTCAATATTTTGCAATCGCGCCTATGCGGAATATCTCCGGATGGCCGGCAATTTGGGCGGCCATCAAGGCAGACACGATCTCTCTCATCACATTTGAAATAGGGCTCTTCGCTTTCATGTTCTGGATGAGTAAACACTTTCATCCCAGCCTGGAAGCGAATCAACCGGAGTATTGGTTTCTGATGCAGATTGGAATGATTATTGGCTTCTTTACGTCGTATCCGGCCAATTGGTGGTTGATCCGCAGCGGCCTTAAAGAAGCGATGTAGCTCGCGCGCTAGCCCTGATAGCGTTTGAAAATGAGACAGCCATTGGTGCCGCCGAACCCAAAACTGTTAGATAAGGCGTATTCGATATCGAGTTTTCTCGACTGATTCGGCACATAATCCAGATCGCATTCCGTGTCGGGAAACTCGTAATTAATGGTCGGCGGGGCCACGCCGTCGCGAATGGCGAGCACGGTAATGCCGGCTTCAAAGCCGCCCGCTCCGCCGAGCAAGTGCCCGGTCATCGACTTGGTCGAGCTCACCGCCAATTTATGCGCATGCTCGCCAAAGGCGCTTTTCATGGCGATCGTTTCCGCTTTATCGCCCACGCCTGTCGAGGTGCCGTGCGCGTTCACATATTGCACTTGCGATGGCTCAATTCCGGCATCGCGCATAGCATTGCGCATCACGCGATAACCGCCATTACCGTCTTCGGGAGGCGCGGTAATGTGGTGTGCGTCGGAGCTCTGCCCGTATCCCACCATTTCGGCCACAATGGGCGCGCCGCGCTTGCGGGCGTGTTCCAGCTCTTCGAGAATCAAAATGCCCGAGCCTTCGCCGATCACGAAGCCATCGCGCTCGCGATCCCAGGGCCGCGACGCGCGCTCCGGCTCGTCATTCCGTGTCGAGAGGGCGCGCATGGCCGCAAAACCACCCACTCCCATCGGTGTCACGCACGCCTCACTGCCCCCGCAGATCATCACATCGGCGTCGCCGCGCTGAATCAGACGGAACGAATCGCCAATCGAATGCGCGCTGGTGGTGCAGGCGGTGGCGGTCGCCGAGTTAGGCCCCTGCGCGTTGTATTTGATCGAAACATAGCCGCTTGCCAGATTCACAATGCAAGACGGTATGAAAAAGGGAGACAGCCGGCCGGGGCCGCGCTCGAGCAATATTTTATGCTCGCGTTCGATGACTTCGAACGCGCCGATGCCGCTGCCGATGTACACGCCCACGCTCTCAGCCTCTTCGGGAGGCAACTCGAGCCGGGCCGAGGCAACCGCGAATTCAGCCGCCGCCATGGCGAACTGAATAAAGCGCCCCATTTTCTTGAGCTCTTTTTTCTCTACGTAGCGTAGCGGGTCGAATTCCTTGACCTCGCCCGCTATCTGGCTGGCAAAGGCGGTAGGGTCGAATTGCGTGATCCGGCCGATGCCGCTCCGCCCTTGGCATATGGCGGACCAGCACTCTTCCGTTCCCGTCCCAACCGAACTCAGCAGTCCGATTCCCGTGACAACTACTCTTCGTTGCGCCATTCGTTTAACTGATTCTTCCCGGCCCCCAAAAGCCGGAAGGAAAGCCGTTTTCGGCGCGCCCTACTTCTTCTTCGACTCGATGTAGTCGATAGCATCCTTCACGGTCTTGATTTTCTCGGCATCCTCGTCCGGAATATCCAGGTCAAACGCTTCTTCAAATGCCATCACCAGCTCGACGATGTCGAGTGAATCCGCGCCCAGATCGTCTACAAACGACGCGCTCGGGTCGACTTGATTTTCGTCTACCCCGAGTTGCTCCACAATGATCTGCTTTACTTTCTCTGCTACCGACATGAATTGTTCTCCTGTGCTCGCATGCGCGGGCGCCACTCGGGCGTTGCCCGGTCCAACAAACTAAACTACCTTATTGCTCCAACAATCTCTCCTCTTTTTTAGCAGGCCGCAGTTTTCCCGGCGCGCAAATGGCCGCCCGGCCAGTACCATGTAGCTGTTGGCCAAACTTTTGCGCGTGGTTTATCTGCACGGTTTTGCATCCAGCCCTCGCTCCCGTAAGGCGCTTTTCTTCGCGGACAAACTGGCGGCACTGGGGTTTTCCGTCGAGATCCCCGACCTCGCCCAGGGCGACTTTTTACATCTGACGATCAGCAATCAGCTTCAGGTGGTCGAACGGGCCGCGCGGGGGGAGCCGCTCCTTCTGATCGGTTCCAGCATGGGCGGCTACCTGGCCGCTTTGTACGCCGCCCGGCACCCGGAAGTTGACCGTTTGATCCTGCTTGCGCCCGCTTTTCGCTTTCATGAGCTCTGGACGAAGGAATTCGGCCCGGAGAGACTGCGCCTTTGGAAAGAAAAAGGCAGCATCCCGATCTTCCATTACGGCGAACAGGGCAATCTGCTTCTGGGGTACCAGTTGATGGAAGACGCCGCGCACTTCGAGGCCTTCCCGGACTTTTCGCAGTCCTGCCTCCTCTTTCATGGATCCGAAGATCCGCTGCTGCCCGTTTCCCAATCGGCCGCATTTGCCGCTGCTCATCCGAATGTGCGGTTCATCGAACTTCTATCCGGTCATGAGCTGACCGACGTATTGGACGATATGTGGGATGCGTGCCGTAAATTTCTGGTAAATTTCTAATGGCTGACGGCATGGTCCCGTGGATCTTGGGTTAAGATAGCCCGATGGAGTTTGGAATACGTTTCCGCTCACCCAAAGTGAGTTAGAATGATGGTACAGGCCGGTCAGGCCAGAGCGATTTTCTTGCAACTGTGATTTTTCATATCACGTCCTACCATCGTCCGGAACTGAAAATATGTCCGGCAGCAAGTCGCCTAGACTTCGCTGGGGGAGTGTGCGGTGATTAGCGACCTGGAAAAGGAAGACATGGAGCATCCTCAAGTTCAACCAGATGCCCACTTTGACAAGCTCTTTACGACTCCCAATCTGGAAGAGCCTTGGTACAAATCGCTGGTGCGGGGCATTCGCGAGACAATCAATCCGCCTAAGCTTCCGCCGCTCGAACTGACCTCCAAGCCTCTGGTGGGCAGCGGCATCGACGACATCGAGAAGATCGAACAATTTTGGCTGAAATCGCTCATCGCCAATATCAAGGATCTGATCCACCCGCCCAAGCTTCCGCCCCTCGAAGTTACCTCCAAACCCGTCGAAGTAGGCAGTATTTGGGGCGCTTACGGAGGCGGTGAAACGCGTTCCGGCGCGACTTCCATCCTGATTCACGTGGGCGTCGTGGTGTTTCTGCTGGTGTTCTTTCAAACTCCGGTGGGCCACAAGGTCGTCAAGAATATAACCGACATTTATTACGTACCGCCGTATCAGGCCAAGCTTCCTCCGGCGAAGACAGACGCCGGCGGCGGCGGCGGTGGCGGCATGAAGGCGCCCGTGCCGGTCAGCAAAGGCGAGGCTCCTAAAATGGCGAAGGTCTTTGTGCCACCCACGCTGGCCATTCCAGAGCCGAAATTGCCGGTAGTGCCCACCATTACGGCGCCCGCTCCGGTGATCATCGCCCCGCAATATGGCGATCCGCTGAGCAAGCTCGATCCGACCTCAGGCGGGCAAGGCGCGCACGGCTTGGGCAACGGAACCGGTGGCGGAGTCGGCAACGGCAACGGCGATGGCTACGGACCCGGCAGTGGCGGTGGCATGGGCGGCGGCGTTTACCGCATCGGCGGCGAGGTTTCCGCGCCTGTCCTGGTTAACAAAGTCGAGCCCGAATATTCTGAAGAAGCGCGCAAAGCTAAGTATTCCGGCGAAGTGCTGCTTTCCATCGTGGTGGATGCCAACGGTTTGCCGCGCGATATCAAGATCATTCGTCCTCTGGGCCTCGGTCTGGATGAAAAGGCGATTGAAGCCGTTGCGAAATGGCGTTTCCGCGCCGGCATGAAGGGCGGCCGGCCGGTGGCCACGCAAGCCCAGGTGATCGTCAACTTCCGCCTACTTTAGGCGCTGAGCGCGTTCTCACGCTTC
>DASYAX010000135.1:0-18756 GCA_036501045.1 Bryobacteraceae bacterium | reverse complement strand
ATGCCCATGGAGACGGTAGGGAACTGCCAGAAATCCGGCATGAGCCAGGGATGTGGGTAAGAAGAAAGGCCGGGCTTATCGCGTAGCTCGTGGCGGAAGTTCAGCAGGTGGTCTTCGGTGAGACGGCCTTCGAGAAAGGCGCGGGAATAGACGCCGGGCGAGGCGTGGCCCTGATAATAGATCAGGTCGCCGGGCTGGCCATCGTAACTGCCGCGGAAAAAATGATTGAAGCCGACTTCGCTGATGGCGGCAAGCGAGGCGTAGGTGGAGATGTGTCCGCCGATGTTGGGATCGTGCTTGTTGGCGCGCACCACCATGGCGGCGGCGTTCCAGCGGATGATGCTTTTGATACGGCGTTCGAGCGCCCGGTCGCCCGGGTAGGGCACTTCTTCGTGGGCGGGAATGGTGTTCAGGTAGGGCGTGTTGATCTTGGAGGGGACGGAGACGCCGAAGTTGACCGCCCGATTCAGGAGCTTGTCGAGCAGGTAGGCGGCACGGTCGGGACCCGCCTCGTCCACTACCTGGTCGAGGGCTTCCAGCCACTCCGAAGTTTCCTGAGGATTGAGATCGGTCTGGCGTTCTTCTTTAGTTTTGAGCATTTCCAAAAATTCAGGTTACTGTGTTTAGCGTGATTCCGGGCGCGGCTCGGCGGAGCGCCTGCGCCTAGACTCAAAAAACGGGCTACTCCAGTTAATTATCGCTTATCGCTTGCTTTTCGGCGTTCTGTCAGGCAATCTAAAAGGTTTTCGGAGAGCGATCTTTTTGATGAAAGTGCGGGTCCTCTATCATGACCACTGCTTCGACGGGGCGGCGTCGGCGGCATTTATCACGCGATTCCTCGAAGCCAAGTGCTATCCGGGCGCGGAATTCTTCTACACGGGACTGGCGCACCGCGCCGATCAACTGTTTGAAGACGGGCTATTCGACGGGGATGCGAACGTCATTGTCGATTTTAAATACGCGACGCACCCGAAGCTAACGTGGTGGTTCGACCATCATCAAAGCGCGTTCCTGAGTCCGGAAGACGCCGAGCATTTCCGGCGCGATCAGAGCGGGCAGAAGCTGCTGGACCCGAGTTTCCGGTCGTGCACCAAATTCATTTCGACGGTGATGAAAGACGGCTATGGTTTTGTGGCGCCGGACCTCGAAGAACTGGTGACGTGGGCGGATATCGTCGACGGCGCTTTATATGAGAGCGCGGAAGCGGCGGTAGAGATGAAGGCGCCCGCCATGAAGCTGACGCTGGTAATCGAAGGAAGCTCGGGGCCGAAACTGGTGCAGAAAATCATCTGCCTGATGCAGCGGCAGAGCCTGGCGGAAATCATCGGTGAGCCCGAGATCCAGGCCGAATACGGCCGGCTGCTCAAGAACCATCTACATAACATCGACGTCATTCGCAAAGCGGGATCGTGCGAGCGCGGGGTGATTTATTTCGACCTGGTGAATTACGGGATTGAAGGCTATAACAAATTCATTCCGTACTATCTTTTTCCGGATTCGGCGTACACGGTTTCGGTTTCGACCTCGAGCTTCCGGACCAAGGTGTCGGTGGGCTCGAATCCGTGGGTGAAAGAGCCGCTGCGGCATAACCTGGCAACGATTTGCGAGAGATACGGCGGGGGCGGGCATCCCAAGGTAGGAGCCATCAGTTTTCCGACCGGGGCGTTAGAGGACGCGCGGAAGGCGGCGGCGGAGATCCGGGAAGAACTAAAGGGCGGCTAAAATAATTAGGAACTTTACTATTTTTAATTGAATCGAAAGTCTGTGGTCGAGGATCAGCGCGAGGCTTACATTCAAGACCGTTTGCGTGAATCCGGCTGCCGGGAGCGGGGATTCGACGCCAGCTCCATCGAGATCCTGCTGAATTTTGTCTACACCTACGATCTGCTGCACCAAGTGATTGCACGTCAGATGGCCGATTATGGACTTTCGAAGTCGTCGGTGAATATTTTGACGGCGCTGCGATACGGACCGGCGGAGGGCATGCAGCTTCACGATCTGGGGAAGCTGCTGATTGTGAGCCGGGCCAACATTACGGGGCTGATCGATCACCTGGAGGACAAGGGATACGTAACGCGCGTGGTGAATGCACACGACCGGCGCGGACGCCTGGCGCGCGCCACCAAAAAGGCGGAAGCGCTGCTGGACGAATTCCTACCGGTGCATTACAACAACATAAGGATCATGTTGCAGGATTTATCGAGCGCCGAAAAAGAGACGCTGCTGTGCCTTTTCAAGAAAGTGCGAAGCAGCGTTTCGGCGCATGGCGAAGGCGGCTCGCGGCAGGCGCCGGGAACTTTCGAGGCGAGGGAGTAGTTCAGGAAAACGGAAGATGGCAGACGTTCAAGAGCAGGAAAAGACACCGGAACAAGCGAAGCAGGAGAGCGGTAAGGCCCGTCGGCTGGGGGACGTGCGGCGGAAGCGCACGATTCGCTTCGTGCTGCTGGCGCTGCTGGTGGTAGCGGCGATTGCGGCCATTCCGGTGTATGCCTATTATTCGGTGCGCGAATCGACGGACGATGCGCAGGTGGACGGGCACGTGATTCCGATCAGCCCGCGCATCAACGGAAATGTGATCGAGGTGCTGGTGAATGACAACCAGACGGTGAAAGCGGGAGACGCGCTGGTGCGGCTGGATCCCGCCGATTATGCAGTGGCGGTGTTACAGGCGGAAGCGCAGTTGGCAATGGCGCAGGCTAATACCGCGGAATCGAGCGTGAACGTGCCGCTGACCACGATCAATACGACGTCGCAGGTGAGCACGAGCGCGTCGCAGACGGCGGAGAGCCGGGCGGCGGTGGCATCGGCACAGCAGGCGGTGAACGCGGCGCGGGCGAAGCTGGCCTCGGCTAACGCCAATTTGGTGGGTAAGCAAGCCGATTTGTTAAAGGCGCAGAAAGATCTGGTGCGCTTCAAAGACCTGGTGGACAAAGATGAGATATCGCATCAGGATTACGACGCGGCGGTGGCGGCCGAGCAAGCCAATACGGCGGGCGTCGATTCCGCCAGAGCGGACGCTACCGCTGCGCAACACACGCTGGATCAATCGGTGGCGCAATTGAATCAGGCGAAAGCGCGGCTGGTGACGGCCATGGTGCAGGAGCGGCAAAGCCAGGCAGTGCGGCCGAAACAGGAACAGGTGAGCGCGGCGCGCTACAAGCAGGCCCAGGCACAAGTAAGGGAAAGCGAGGCAAGTCTCAATCAAGCGCGGCTGAACCTGAGCTATGCGGTGATCAAAGCGCCGGTGGATGGCGTGGTCAGCCGCAAGACGGCCGAGCCGGGGATGCAGGTTTCGCCGGGCCAGCAGATCATGGCGTTAATTCCATTGGACGATGTGTGGGTGACGGCGAACTTCAAGGAGACGCAGATCGAGAAGATGAGGCCGGGACAGGCGGTTGAGATCGAAGCGGACACCTACGGCAGCAGCCGCAAATACCACGGGCACGTGGATAGTCTGGCGGCGGCCTCAGGCGCGCGGTTCAGCTTGCTTCCACCCGAGAATGCCACCGGCAATTACGTCAAGGTGGTGCAGCGTATGCCGGTGAAAATCATTTTGAATCCGGGCGAGAAC
The DNA here is from genome assembly GCA_036501045.1 of Bryobacteraceae bacterium. Classification (GTDB taxonomy): domain Bacteria; phylum Acidobacteriota; class Terriglobia; order Bryobacterales; family Bryobacteraceae; genus Bog-105. Next base: position 15,185 of record DASYAX010000135.1, on the reverse strand, counting down.
CGCGACCACCTGCTGCTGCCCGGCATGTCGGTGACGCCCACCGTGCTATTGAACAGCGGAACGAATAACGGTTCCTAAGAAGTCTATGCCAACGACGGCAACCGTCCCCGGGGAGGGGCAGGCTAAGGATGCGGCCAGCCATCCTCAGTGGCGGCCGAAGTTCAATCCCTGGTTGATCGCACTGACCGTCACGCTCGCCAGCTTCATGGAAGTGCTGGATACGAGCATTGCGAACGTGGCGCTGCCGCACATCGCCGGGAGTCTTTCCGCCAGTGAAGATGAAGCGACCTGGGTACTGACGTCCTACCTGGTTTCGAACGCCATCATTCTGCCGCTGAGCGGCTGGCTCTCTTTCCTGTTGGGGCGCAAGCGATTTTACATGACGTGCGTGGCGCTTTTTACGGCCAGCTCATTTTTGTGCGGCGTTGCGCCAACATTAGGCCTGCTGGTGCTGTTTCGCGTCATGCAGGGAATAGGCGGCGGCGGACTGCAACCGAGCGAGCAGGCGATTCTAGCGGACACGTTTACGCCGCAACAACGCGGCATGGCGTTTGCGATTTACGGCGTCGCGGTGGTCAGCGCACCCGCCATCGGACCGACGCTAGGCGGTTGGATTACCGATCATTTCAGTTGGCGCTGGATTTTCTTTATCAACCTTCCGGTGGGCTTGCTTTCGCTGTTTCTTACGAGCTTCATGCTCGAAGATCCGCCGTACTTCATCGAGGAGCGGATGAAGCGGATCAAGGCGAAATTGCGGGTGGACTATTGGGGCATCATTTTCATCGCCTTCGGCCTAGGATTTCTGCAGGTGGCGCTCGACAAAGGCGAGCGCGACGACTGGTGGAGTTCGGAATTTATCCGGACTTGCCTGATCATTGCCGCCGCCGGGCTGATCGCGGCCGTTTATTGGGAGCTGAAAGAGAAGAGTCCGGTGGTGGACCTCAGCCTGCTGAAAGATCGCAATTTCGCGGTCGCGTCGCTGTTCATGTTCATGGTGGGCGTCGTGCTATTGGGCAGTACGGTGCTGATTCCGCAATATCTGCAGCTCGTGATGGGCTATTCGGCGACGTTGGCCGGGCTGGTGCTTTCGCCGGGAGCGCTACTGATCATGTTGGTGCTGCCGTTTGTGGGCAAGGCGCTCGCGAAAGTGGAAGGGCGCTGGATGATTGGCGTGGGACTGGCGATCACGTCGACGGCGCTTATTCACATGACCAATTTCGACACCTTCATCGATTTCAAGTATGCGGTGCTGGCGCGCTGCTGGCAGGCGGTGGGGCTGGCGTTTCTGTTTGTGCCAATCAACACGGTGGCTTACGCGTTTGTGCCGCGAAACAAGAACAATGCGGCTTCGGGATTGATCAATCTGGCCAGAAATGTCGGCGGCAGCGTGGGGATTTCGCTGGTGACGACGCTGCTTTCGCGACGGGCGCAGTTTCACCAGGCGCGACTAGTAGAGCACGCGAGCGCGCTCAACCCGAATTTCAACGCGGCGCTGAGCGGCGCGACGCGGGTGCTTGGCAGCGGGAACGCGAGCGACGCGCCTTACGCGCTGCTAATGCGAACGATCGAACGGCAAGCCACGACGCTTTCGTACATCGACTGTTTTTGGCTGCTGGGCCTGGTGTTTGGCGCGCTGATTCCGCTAATTTTCGTGATGAAGCGGGTGAAGCCCGGGACGGCCGCGGCTGGGCATTAGCGGATTAGGGGTACCCCTGAAGTCTTGGCTCCCCATGCTTCCATTCCGGAGGGAGAGCAAATCCATTACGATTCGGCATTTTGACCTTTGGCAAACTCCGGGCGTCCATGACCTCCTCTTCCTTAATAACGCCGTTCTTGTACAGCAGGAAGGCGGTGAGCGCGTACACCTCATCCGGCCTGAGCGACCCTTCTTTCCCGAGTGGCATGCCGCGATGGATGTAATCCCATATCGTCGTCGCAAAGGGTGAGTGAACTCCCATGGCGTTTGAATCGTTCACGCACGGGGCAAGGCAAGGCGTAGCGGACGCCGTGCGAGGGCCCTTCCTGCTTATTAACGTGGGAGCAGGCCCTTCCGATCCGGTTGAGCCGTGGCATCCCGCGCACCCCTTGCTGACATAGAGAACCGCACCCTCTTTAGCAGTCCCCTGTCCGGGCGGGAGTTCCTTTCCTGTCGGGCTGATGGCTATATCCCAGGCGTGGATTTCTTCGGCGCTCGGGGTCCTCCCAAGGCCGTAGGTGGGCGACTGGGTCCAGGCAGTTTGGCATACACCGCCGATGGCCGCAACCAGAAGAAGCCTAGGAAAGCCCATTGTGAACGCTCCCGTCGGTGGCAACGCGCCACGGTTGAACGCTATTGTCGGCGCCTCGAATCCGTAGCTTACTGTTCAAGGGCTGGTTCCAATACTTCGCGACATCGGCCCGCGTTGGTTGCACCGTGCCCAGTTCATCCGTGCAGCGCGACATCAGCACACAGTCTTTCCCGTCCCACTTCCAATCGAGGCCGAATCGGGTATGCGCCATTCGATAGGCGGGTGACCGAAGGGCGGCATTCTTCCAGCTCTCGCCGCCATCGGTGGATACCTCGACGCCGCGGACGGCGCCCCCGCCAGACCATGCCAAGCCGGTGATTTCGTAGAACCCGGGACCTGGCAGTTGCTGTCCGCCGGAAGGAAAGGTGATGACCGATTTCGGTCCAATCTGGTGCGTCAGCGCAGCCACTTTGGGGTCCGGGTTAATATGCCCGTAGTCGTCATACGTCATGTAGTAGCGGTCGACGACTTTGATTCGCCTGAGGTACTTGATCTGATAAATGCCCTCAAAGCCGGGAACCATCAGCCGTAGCGGAAAGCCTTGCTGCGGACGGATCGGCTCGCCGTTCATCCCGTAGCACACCAGACAGTCGTCCATGGCCTTCGCGAGCGGGATGCTCGAGGCGCCTTTCACTTCTTCGGCGCCTTCCGCCACGATCCAGGACGCCCCTTCCTGGACACCGGCCTCCTTGAGCAGCAGGGACAACGGCACGCCGGTCCATTCGGCGCAACTCGTCAATCCGTGCGTCTCCTGAACGGTTTTATGCTCCGGCTTGGCACGGTTTCCGAGGCACTCGATGAAGTGGATGCGGGATACATACGGCAGACGCTTCAACTCCTCCATGGTGAAAACCAGCGGCCGGTCCACCATCCCGTGGATCATGAAGCGATGCTCGCGGGGGTCGATGTCGGGAACAAAGGCGCCGCGGTGTGTCGCCGTGTAGTGGAGCGAAGATGGGGTGATAATCCCGACCGAATCCTGCAGCGGAGTCAAGACGTGAAAGGTGAGCCCGAATTCATCGGGCGAATGTCTCTCGGCCACGGGCACGCGTTTGGAGGTGATGAAACGGGAACGCTCGCCATAGGCGATCAGTTCGCCGATTTTTTTGGGAGGCGTCTCTTGTGTCTGGCCCTTAGCAAGCCGCACGCCGCCGGCGGCTAGACCGGCCAACGAGGCGCCACCTTTTAGGAATCCCCTTCGATCAGGTTTTCTCGAATCCATGGGTCTCTCCTTGAAGATTGAGGCTTGCCGAAACTAGTTCTTCGGCCTTCCGATGGTCGCGATTATACACCCTTTGAAGCCATGCCTAGCGGGCTCAGGCGCCTAATTCAGCAATCAGCTCGCGATAGGTATCGAAGGCGGGCTTGGGTGAATAATCGTCGCGCAGAATTCCGAACTGGCGGTAGGGGTCCGGGTTGGCGGTATCGGCGTCGCGCAAGGCGAAGAGCTGATAGTGGGTGATGTTGAGCTTTTCGCTGAGCGAGTGAATGGTGCGGACCATTTGCTCGAGCACGTCGGCCTGACGCGTGTAATAGCGATTGGGACCGGTGGGCCAGCCGTTTTCGCAGATGTGGATCGGCACGGAGGCGGGAATGCCCGCCTGGGCGAGGTTCACGTGGCGGAAGTGGGTAAGGATGGAAGTCACGACTTCGCGAAGAGAGCCGGTGAGCGGTTCCGTGACGTCGGGGTAAAAATTCAAGCCGACGTAATCGAGCGAACGCAGGAAGGCGGGGCTCATTTTTTGGGCGATGCCGCGCCAAAAGCCGTCATTCGGATCGAAGCAGGGGACGGCATTGAAACCGACCAGCGCGGAAAGACCGGCGGCGCGCAATTTGCGGTGAGCGACGGGGACGCCGGAGACGATGGCTTCTACTACGCAGGGAAAGCGGCCGTCGCCGGGGTAATCGTATAAGTTCGGCTCTTCGCAGATTTGCAGGCATTGCAGGTAGGGGCCGTAGCGGGCGATGGTGTTTTCGATAAAGGCGCTCCAGCCGGCCAAATTACCGCGGCTATCCCAATTGCACAGGACGAGATCGAGCTTGCGCCCACGCCAGGTGTAACGCGCGAGCTCGGCCGGGGAGGGCATGCCGGCCAGCACGGCATCTTCCGGGCTGCCGGTATAGCGCAAATAGGTGCGGACGAGCAGCCGCTTGTTGCCTTGCAATCCATCGAGGGCGCGATTCACCTGCTCCGGGAGATCGGGCTTGCCGGCGGAGAGCTCGTGGTGATCTTCCGGCGCGCCTCCGTAGTAGATCCCAAACGTCAATTCCGCCATTCGATTGAGTTATCGGCGGCGGCGATCCGAGGCTCTAGGGATTTTTGCGAAACGAACTTCGCGGGGCCGGTCACAGCGGTTGGTAATTCTAGTTAGCGCTTTGTAATCATATAGTTAGCACGATATTAGAGACTGGGCCACGGAGGGCGCGGGCGATGCTCTCAGGCGAAAGTCATGGCAGCTAAAGACACGCAAAAGCCCAAGCGGGGGTCGGGCCGGACGGGGCCGATTACTGAATCCGGCAAAGGGACATCGAGCCAGAATGCGACCGTTCATGGCATGTGCTCGAAGATGCCGGTGTTACCGGAAGAGGATGCCGCGGAGCGCGAGGCGGTATTCGTGAGCTGGTTTGCGCGGTACGAGCCGGTGGACGAGTGCGAGCGCGGGCTGGTGACGGATGTGGCGCAAGGGGAATGGTTCAAGCGGCGTTGCGGGCGGCGATTCGCCAAGTTAGAAGCTGAGTTGAACGGGCTTGCGCCAATGGCATGGAAGGAGGAAGATCACAAGCGGTTTGAGCGATTTCTGCGCTATAAGACGAGCGCCGAGCGGACGTTTACGCGGGCGCTGCGGACGTTAGAGCAACAGCGGAAGATCCGGCTGCAGGAAGAACGCGAGGAAGCGGAGCGCGAGGAGGCGAAGCCAACAGAGGAAGCGGCGAAAGCGCCGAAGGCGGCTTCGCTCGACGAACGGATGTCCCAATTGCAGCGGCCGCCGGGGGTTTTTCAGTTAGTGCAGGTGCGGATCGAGGAAGGGCGGACGGTGACCTGGGCGCATCCTTTCAATGCGACGGTGAGGCGGCAGTTGGAACTGAAAGGGCCGGAAACGACGGTGTGGCGGCGGTTCGAATTTCCGGAGGGCGTTCCGCCGGAGTATGCGTGGGTGGCGATTACGCCGGAGGAACAGGGGACGGAGAAGGCGCATTATGCGGAGAAGCTGAGCGCGGCGGAGTGGCGGCGCGCGCGGGCGCAGGACGAAGCGCGGGGCGATGGGCATGTGGGGCCGTGCGGAACATGAGACGCAAGCAGAGCGGGAAGGGCCAGGAACAGATCGTGACGCTCGAACAGTGGGCGGAGATTGAAATTTGCGAGGGGCGCACGGTGACGACGCTGTATCCGGCGAACGAGGAGATGCTAAAGCGGCTGGGCGAGATGGACCCGAAGCCGCACCTGGTATACCGGCGGCTCAATTTCCGGCACGGCGTGCCGCCGGAATATTACTGGACGACGGATAACGAGGCGCAGCGGGCGAGCGGCGGGCACGGGATTCAGCGCATGCGGCTGGAGACTTGGCTTACGACGATCGCGGGCGAAGAGGATGGACATTTGGGGCCGTGCCTCGAGCCGCTGCCACGGCCATTGAGCCGGGGCGGGTGCGATTGCGCGACGTGCCGGGAGGCGCGGGAGTATTGGGAACGGATGGGGGTGACGGTTCCTTGAGGGACAAGCGCCTATCCGAGGCCGACGGCTTTGTTTTCGGCGGGGTGGAAATAGCGGGCGGCGGCGGGGCGAAATAGAACATAGGCGAAGACGACGCAGAGCAGACTGTGTATGGCCAACTCAAAGCGCGAGTGGAAAGCGCTCAGGATGACGTGGAATATGATCCATGCGACCGCGAGCCAACGCGCCCAGTTGCCGGCTCTCAGCAGGTAGATTCCACAGATCAGCGCGATCAGACTGACGAGCGAAGCCCAAAGGATGTCGTATTGGAAGGGCTGACGCAGGCGGAACTGGGTCAGGTGAGAAGCGCACCCGAAGGCGCCGGCGGCGATATACAGGCAAGCGAGTAAAGTCACGGAGAGTGGACGTTTGTTCATGGAACCGCGCAGACGGCAAAGACCGTCCGCGCCACACCCACTATTCGTAGCGCAAAACTTGCAGCGGGTCCAGCGACGCTGCCCGGCGGGCCGGGACGAAGCCAGCGAGCATGGCGATGCCGGCAAGCAGCAACGCCGCACTCGCGATCGCGATCGGATCAGCCGGCCTGATACCGTAGAGCTCGGTAGCAATAAAACGGCTCAAGGCGAGGGCCAGGGGAACGGCAACGGCAATGCCCGCCGCCACCAGCAGCACGACTTCACGCATCACAAGCCACAGGACGCTCGCGGCCTGGGCCCCAGGGCAACGCGAATGCCGATCTCCCGCGCACGCTGGGTGACCATATACGCCATCACGCCGTACAGCCCGAGTATGGCGAGCGCCACGGCTAGCATTGTGAACACCGTTGAGAGCGACGCAATCATGCGCTCGGTCACGAGCGATTCCTCCAACTGGTGCTCGACTGTCTTCAATCTCGTGACCGGCGCCTTGGGCTCCATTTCATGCACGAGGCGCCTGGCGGCAGCGAGAGCACTGCGGGGATTCCCTTTCACATGCAGGTAGACGGTAACATCGAGGTTATAGCCTTGAGGCGCGCACAGATAAAGCTGACGCGACGCCTTCTCCCGCAGATCCTGATAATCGATGTCATTGACGACTCCCACAATTTCCATGTCCATTGGAGTGCTGGGATCGAAGCCGCGGCCTATGCGATGTCCAATCGCAGGCTGTTGGCCGAAGTAATATTTGGCGAAGCTTTCGCTGACAACAACAACTTTAGGTGAATCCGGGGTGTCGCTTTGACGGAAAACGCGACCGGAGAGAAGATGGATGCCCAAGGTTTTGAAAAAGCCGGGACTGACACGATTGATGTACGCATGAGGCGCGTCGCCTGGCTTGTCTTCGCGGCCTTCCACCCTAACGGCGCTTTCCCAATCGATATCGGCAAGGACGCGTTCGGTGGCAATGCCGGCACTTTCGACGCCCGGCAGGCGCTGCAAACGTGTCTCTAGCTGGTTATAGAAGGCATTCGCGCGCGGCCGGCCGTAGCCGATGGACCCGAGGTCCATGTCAAATTGGACGAGATTCCGCGTCTGAAATCCGGGATTGACGGAGTGTAGATTAGCCAGACTGCGAATGAAGAGACTGGCGCCGATGAGCAGAAGCAAAGAGAGGGTAATCTGCGCCGCCACCAAGAGCTTTCGAAAATTAATTTGCGAGGCACCGCCGGTAACACTGGCTGCTTTGGCTTTCAGCGTATCCGCAATATCCGGACACGCCGCCTGCAGGGCAGGTATCATTCCGAAAGCGAATCCGGTGAGCAACGAAAGGCCAAGAGCGAACGAGAGTGTGGGTAAATCGGGCGAGCTGGAGATGGCGTAATCTGTGGAGTTTCCGGGTAAAAAAGTGAGCAGGCTCTTTACCATCACGATCGCCAATCCAATTCCGGCCAGTCCGCCGGCCAACGCGAGCAAGAGACTTTCCGTCATCAATTGCTGAATGATGCGCGCACGGCTGGAGCCGATGGCTAAACGAACCGCAATCTCTTTCTGACGCACCACGGCTCGAGCGGCCAACAGGCTTGCCAGATTGGCGCACGCGATCAAGAGCACAAATCCGGTAACGCCCGCCAGGAGCCATAGCGGCTTTTCGTATTGCTGCCTGAGCCTGGTATTTCCTTGCCCTCCCGGAAGGACATTGAGCCACATTTTGAGAAATTGCCGTTTATCGTAGGGCGTCGCGTGGGCGAATCCCGTTTGCCGGATCTCCGTTTGCAGAATCTCGTGAAACAGCGGCTGTAAGCCAGCCTTGGCATGTGCGAGCGTCAGGCCTGGTTTCAGCCTTCCATAAACATTCACCCAGCGGAGACGGGCATCGAACATGCGGCTGAAATCGCTATTAGGAAAGAGCGCCGGCGTCATCATGATGGGGACAAAAAGCTGGGTGGACAAGCCCGGTTCCAGACCGTTGAATCCGGGCTGCGAAACGCCAATGATCGTCAGGGGGTAATTATTGACCAGAAGCGTGCGGCCGACGACTTGGCCGCCGGCGAATCCGCTTTTCCAGTAAGCGTAGCTGAGCACGGCAACCGGATTTGCATTGGGGCGGAGATCGTCATTCGAATCGAAGACGCGGCCGGCGGCCGCTTTGATACCGAGGAGAGGAAAGTAATTTCCGGAGATCAGCTCGCCGCTCAGCACCTCACTTTCCGAATGCACCGCGGCCGTGAAGGAGATCGGCCTACGGCACATCATTTGACTGAACACCCGATTCCGGTCGCGAATGGTCTGGTACATCGTGTAGGACAGCGGGTTGGCTCCCATGTTGTCGCCGTAGAACTGTCCCTGGCCGACAAGAGCGACCACTTGTTGGGGATCTGTTATGGGCAGGAGGCGCAAGATGAGTTGGTCAACCAACGTAAAGATCGCGGTATTCGCGCCGATACCCAGAGCAAGAGTCAGGATGGAGGTAATGGCGAACAACGGCGACCGGCGAAACTGGCGGAGGACGTAAGCGCTATCCTGCAGCACGGTTTCGAGAGGGCGGAACCGGCTGCGATCCCGCAGCGCGTTCTTGGTTTGCGAGACTCCGCCAAACTGTTTCCTGGCCGCGCTGCGCGCTTCGTCCGGGGTCAGGCCCCGGCGTACAAAGCGCTCGGCAAGCAAGGCGAGATGAGCTTCCAGCTCCTCATCGAGGTCGGCCTCGAAGGTGCGACGCCGCAACGAGCCGCGTATCCGGGCAAATACCGCCTTGAGTCCTTTGGACATTGCATAGAAGAGTGTAGCACTTTTTTTGCAATCTGCATCGAACAGGCCCGTATCAGAAAAATACTTTCAGCGCGAGCTGGATGATGCGCGGAAAGTTGTATTGCTGGTCATTTACCGTCCCGAAACCGTTCCACACGCCGCCTTGGTATACGGCCGGGCCCTTGGTCGGATCGTTTTGGACGGCCTGACGAAGCGCAGTGTTGGTGATGTTGAGCGCGTCCGCGCGAAACTGCAGCCGAATGGATTCGTGGATCGCGAAATTCTTCATTACCGAAACGTCCAGATTGGGAACGGACGGCGCGCGCACCTGGCCGATTTGCTGCGGAAGATAATTCAGGAAGTACGGCGAAATCGTGGAGTTGGTGATCCAGCAACCGGTGGGGGAAGTTTTGCCGTTGTACTGATAGTTGTAGTTGTTGTAAAGGTAATCCGAATTCGTGGATCCGCCGTCGGGCGAGTAGGGATGACCGCATTGGTAGTCGTTCCCCTGGCTGATGCTTAACGGGAAGCCGCTTTGTATGGCCGTTACCCAGTTTATGTTCCAATCGTTGACGATCTGGCCCAATACGCCGCGAGCCTGAAAACGTTTTCCATGGCCGACCGGAAGAGCATACTCGGCCGTCAGGGTAAACACATGTTCGCGGTCGGTAGGAGCGAGCTGATAGAGGAGCTGCGCATCCTGGTAGGGCCAGCCGTTGATGTAGCCGTTGCGCTGCATGGTCTTCGACCAGGTGTAGGACGCCTGGAAGGCCAACCCTTGCGACAACTGCTTGTTGACCTTCACCTCAAGCGCGTTGTAGCGCTCTTTGCCGAGGGGATCGTCATATTGGCCGATCAAGTTGAAATCGGAGTAGGGGGTCATTAACGCCTCGGCATTGATGGTTGGATTCTGGCCTCTGGAGGAGGTAATCGGCTCGACGCCGTAATAGGGATTCGGGACCTGCTTGCTGAAGTAATTGGGATCGGCCAGAGCTTTTTGGTACTGCGAAAGCGGCATGGTGCCGTTCAGCCAGACCGTGCCGCCGCTGCTGCCGGCAGTGCCGTTGCGCAGGCGGTCTGTGTAGTTACCGACATAGCGGGCATCTAAAACGAGATGCGCCGGCAACTCGCGCTGAAAGCCGAACGAGAAGATCTGGGAGCGGGGAATTCTGCGCTGCGGAAAATCGACCGCAAGCTGATTGCCTAGATTCGTGAGCAAGCCGAGGGTATTGCCTGAGGGGGGAACAAAGCCGTTCGGATAGGGATTGCCGCCGGCGAAGTAATTGGTGGGCGTGATGCCATCCGATTGCGTGGTCACGTAGCCGGTGTTTTGGGTTGCGCCGTAATCATTGCCGCCCTCGAGCCCGACTGCATATTCGATGCCGTATCCGCCACGGATGACGGTTTTGGGATCGATGCTGTAAGCAAAGCCAAACCTGGGCTCGATATTCGAGTAATCCGTGTTGTACGCTTCCTTGGGCTGACCGCCGACGCCGGTGAAGTCCAAGCCGCCGTAGGCCACTTTCAGAGTGTTGGGGTCGATACCCGCGGCGGTCCAAGCGGCTATGTTTGCGGGATTGTTGACATTGGCTTGAAACTGCGGCGTGTTTGTGATGGGATTAACGCAGGTCAGGCAGATGCCGCGATTCAGATAATTGTGGTGCTCGCGCGTGCCGACTTGTACGTCGTAGCGCAGGCCAATGTTCACAGTGAGTCGATGAGTGACTTTCCAATCATCCTGCACATAGGCCGCCCAGGCGGGAGTGTAATCGAACAAGGTGTAGTTATCGTCCACAGAGCCACTGTCCGGGTAACCAAGTAGTAAGTCGGCCACGTCGAGGCCATCTTCCACCTTGCTCGAGCAATTGGGGCACTTATTCGCCTGCTTTGGGTTGTATTGGCTGTAGGAAGATTTGAAGGTAAAGACGCCATTCGCGTGGCCCACGGAATTGGGGTTCGCCTGGCTATATTCCGCGATCTCGCCGCCGAAATGGATAGTGTGATTGCCGATGGTCTTGGTCCAGTCATTATCGAAGTAGAAGTTGTTATAAACCCAGTCGGTAATGCTATTGCCCACTACGCCGGTAAATCCGCCATTGCCTTGCATGGTGATTTCGGGAAGGTCAGCGACGGACTGAGTGGGGATGAGCGGCATGTTGAGTCCGATTTTAGAGGCCGGTTCGGCGGCTGGCAGGTTGCCGTCGGTCCCGTTCTCCACATAGCGGTTGAACGACAATTTGAAATCGGCCAGCAGGGTGGGGGAAAAGATATGCGTCATATCCTGGCTGGCGGTGAGATCCTGGCGCATGTGCGCGCAGTTGCACTGCTCGGCTACGCCCGAGAAGCCGTTTTCATTGCGGTCTTCGGTGCCATGCTGGAAGGCGAACAAACTGTACCAGCGGGTCTTGTCACTGGTGTCATAGTCGACACGAATCATGGGCTGGTTATAGTCATAGACGTCCGGAGTGTTGGTGACGAAATTACTGTTCAGCGATGCGCCGCCGCTATTGGGCGCCGGATAGAGCTTTAAGAGCGCCGCGCCCCCCGGACTGATCCTGCTCAGTGGGATGGTGTTATTTGGAAAGATGGTACGCGCGTAGTTGTTCCCTGAACAATTGGCGAGTGAACCGCCGGGGGCGAGACACGTTGTAGTCAGCGGATCGTAGATCTGATAGGTGATGCCGCTCTGGGCCGTGCTATTGAAGTTCACGCCGTTGGCGGTGGGCTGCAAGTAAGACGGGACGGTGCTCGAAACCGTGGTGAACGGGATCGACTCGCGGTAGCCTTCGTAGCTTGCGAAGAAAAAGATTTTGTTCTTCTTAATGGGGCCGCCGACCGTGCCACCGAATTGATTCTGGTGAATCATGGACTTGGCATTCCCGGTGACGTTGTTTTCAAAGTTGTTGGCGTCCAGATGGCCGTTTTCGAAGTAATCGTAGGCATCCCCGTGGAACGCGTTGCTGCCGGATTTCATCACCATGTTGACGGTGCCGCCGCCGGTGCGGCCGTAGCGCGCATCATAGGTGGTGGTCATGACGTTGACTTCCTGGAGCGCATCTACATTCGGCGCTAGTGTCCAAGTCCCCTCGCCCTGAGACCCGCCACCCTCTTGTATGGTCATGTTGGTGCCGTTCAAAGTGAACTGCTGGTAGTTGATGACGCCGCCGCCCAGCGTATAGTCGTTCGAAACGTCCCAGGCACGGGTGCCGGAATAGCCGGATGCGCCGAACTGCGTTTGGGCGAACTGCGAGCCGGGTGTGGTGCCGAGGAGCGTATAGACCTGACGGCCGTTCAACGGTATGTTTTCCAATTCGCGCTGCGTCAGGATCGTGCCGCCGGAGCCGTTCGCTGTTTCGAGTAATGGCGGAGCGGAGGTTACCTCCACCGTTTGGGTAGCAGCGCCGAGACGGAGCTTGAAATTCAAGCCGAACGATTTCGCCGCCTGTAAGACGACATTCGCCTGCACTTGCTTTTCGAATCCCTGTGAGTCGACGGTTACCGTGTAAGTGCCCGGCAGCACATAGGGGATAAAGTAATCGCCCTTGCCAGTAGTCTTGACGGTGTACTTTTGCTGGGTAGCACTATTAACAGCTTGCACAACAGCATTCGGCACGACGGCACCCGTCGGATCGGTTACCGTGCCCGTTAGCGTGGCACGAAACTCCTGTGCCGGTAAGATACCCCCACCCAGCAACATAAGCAAAGACACAATCTCCAGCGAGAATATAGTTATTGAACGGTACATGGTTCCTCTGACCCCACAGATTAGGAAGCGCGTAAATACTCCGTCTTGCTGGATCGAGAAACCCGGGCAGATGTTACAGCGGAATGTGAAGGAAAGTCAGGTAGGAACGATGCGCAGAAGGAGACAAGTGATATCGTCGTGCTGTGGCGCCGCGCCTACGAAGCGATCGACAGATGCCATGAGGCCTTGGAGCACTTCAGCCGCGCTTCTGCCGTAGTGGCTGTTGAGGGCCGACAACAGGCGGAACTCGCCGTACTCTTCCTCTTTGTCATTTTCGGCCTCGACCACGCCGTCTGTGAAGACCAGCAGAACGTCACCGGGCGCGAGCATCACCTGGCCGCATTCATAGCGGGCGGTGGGCATGAGGCCGAGCGGCAGGCCTCCCGTTTCGAGACGCTCGACTTGGCCGCCGGCGCGGCGCAATACGGGCCAATTGTGTCCCGCGTTGACGTAGGCGAGTTGGCGGGTGAGGGGATCGAATTCAGCGAGGAAGGCGGTTGTGAAACGCTGCCCTCCGACATTTTGCTGGCAGGAGTAGAGGTTCCAGCGCTCAATCAGCTCTAAAGGGGTCGTGCACACGCCGGCCAGAGTGCGAAGGCTCGCCTGCAGAGTGGCCATTAACAAAGCGGCGGGAACGCTCTTGCCGGCTACATCCGCGACCACGAGAAGCAGCGGTGGGACGGGCGGAAGGCCGCGCGCCGCGATGGGATGCAAGAAGGCGTCGTAATAATCGCCTGCGACGGTATTGGCGGGGCGCGTGGCGAATGCCATCTGCGTGCCGGCGACCGGCGGCGCGGCGGCAGGCATGAGCCAGGTCTGAATCTCTTTGGCGATTTCGAGATCGCGCTTCATGGTCACCCGGTCGGCAAGCTCGAGGGCAAGGAGAACGAGAAGCACGATGGCAGCGAAGAACGAGAGGTTGGGCATCTGCACCTCCGCCTGGTGATACCGGAAATCGAGCCCCGGAAAGACGAGCAACACGAGCGCGACCACGAACAGGACGCGGCGCGCGGGCGAAAGCTTCAAGACCATCGCCCAGAACAGGCCGCTGATCACGCGCTTGGCTCTTTGACCGCGGGTTTCGTGCTCGCCGCGCGTCCAATCGACCTCCTTCGAATAAAGCCGATAGCTGGCGCGCGCTTCGCCGTGCAGTTGCGCCCAAAGCTGCTGGATGGCGACGCCGTCGCTGATGCGCCGCCAGAAGGTTCGCGGGCGGGAGGACATGTTCTGAGTTTGCTACAAAGAGTAGCGATGTAGAATGGCACAACCAAAAGGATTCATCAAATGCCGAATACAATCGTGAACTACGACGGCAGTATCGTCACGTCTCCCCAGCAGGTCGTCTTTCCTGAAACGGTAGAGGAGATCCAAAGCATTCTGCGGGATCCGGCACGCTATCCCAGCCCGGTTCGGGCGATGGGAAGTTATCATTCTTTGACGCCGTGCGTCTCGTCGACGGGCACGATCATCGGCATGTCCCGCATGACGAAAATCATCAGCATCGACACGACCGCCAATACGTTCACCGCCCAAGCGGGATTAGAGGTAATCGACGCGTCGAAAGCGCTGCGCGCCCAAAACGTGCAGTTTATGCTCAACATCGAGATTGGCAACATGACGCTCGGTTCAGCCGCCTGCTGCCACACCAAGGATGCGCTGGACGGCATCGAATTCGGGCAGGTCAGCTCTTACGTGACGGGAATGAAATGGGTCACGCCGGATGGCAGCCTGGGCGAGGCATCGGAGGGAAACAATCCTCAATTGCTTCGCATGATGCGCTCCAGCCACGGACTGTGTGGCGTGATCTACGAGGTTACCTTTCGCATTAAACCGGTCGAGGCGCTCCACTTTAGCTATCTTCCGCGCCCGGTGAACGAACTGACGCAAGAGGAAGTGAATGGTCTTCTGGAGCAGTCGGAAGGGATCGTTTGCTGGACGGTAGGGAGGACCTCTGTGTTTCAGCAACGGCAGCGAATCGCGGAACCGGGGATATTCGGCTCGCTGGAAGCCGCCGCCAGACGCCGCCTGTGGGATTTTACGGGTGCGCATGCCGGTCATTTCATCGATGCGTTCATTTCCGACCCCAAGCTACGGGAGGCAGCTCAGCAAAACTCAATAGACGTCGCCAAGGTGCTGTATGGAAGCTTGCATCTTTTGGGAGGCATCACGCTGCTCGCTCCGGATAAAACAATCGATTACCGCAACACGGCCCCTGCGGACCGATATGCCTTCACGTTCTGGGCCTTTCCCAAAAACCAATGGCTTAGCACCTTGCAAGCCTACCTGGACTTTGCGGATGCGCACTTCAAACAGAC
>DASYAX010000134.1:0-10273 GCA_036501045.1 Bryobacteraceae bacterium | reverse complement strand
TTTATGGCCTCAGAGACGCTTCAGCGGGCAGCGGCCGGTGGGCTATCCTCAAGTTAGCAACCACAAGGAGATCAGCCCATGGCTAGTACAACCGGGCCTGCCCCGAAGACTGAGCGGAAGGTTTTTTGTGTAAAACTTCATAAGGAATTGCCTGGATTGGACGAAGTTCCGTTCGACGGCCATCCGCTCGGCCAGCGCATTTACGAGAACGTGTCGAAAGAGGCGTGGGCCATGTGGGTTGAGCAGATGAAGATGATCATGAATGAGTATCGTCTGAACCTGGGTACCACCGAAGCGCAGGAATTTCTTTTGAAGCAGATGGAGGAGTATTTCTTCGGCGAGGGCGCGGCCCATCCCCCGGGCTATGTGGCGCCGGGTCATTAGAATTTCCCGGTGTTTTCCAAGCTTACACGCCGGCGGTTTCATTCGCGTCTTGCTTGTTTGACATTACGCATTTTCTGCTGCGGGCTGATCGCGCTTGGCTGTTGGGCGGCCAGTAATGCGGAAATCGCGCGGCACCTAGCCGAGCGCGCCCACAAAGCGGAAGTATCCGGCGAAACCGTGCGCGCGTATCTGTTGTTCGCCGAAGCCACCTCGCGGGATCCGATGAATCCCACCTATCGCGCGAATCGTGACGCGTTGGCGTACGCCGCCAAGCTCCTGATGGACACGCATGTCGAAACGGCCGATATCAAAGCCGACATCAAAGCTGCTGAGCAGGAAGCAAACGGCCCGACGCCCGCGATCATCCCCGTCGCGGAAATGCCGCTCGAAGATTTGCGGCCGGTTCCCCATATTGTGGCGACACCGGCCACACATAGTTTCGATTTGCGCGCGGACGAGCTGACGCTATTCCGGCTGGTTGCTTCCACATATGGCTTGCAAGCGCGCTGGGACCCGCAACTGATCAATCAGCAGCATATTCAATTTCATCTGGACGACGCCGATCTCCACACGGCGCTTGAGGCACTCACCGCGGTCACCGCTACATTTGTCTTTCCGACTTCGCCGCACGCCATTTTTTTTGCCAGCGATACCGAACAGAAACGCAGCGAGTTCGAGCCGGTCATCCTGCTGACCATACCGCTACCGGACGCGCTGAGCGAAAAGGATTTGATCGAGGCGGCGAATGCGGTTCGCGGCTCGCTCAATCTGCGGTCGTTCGGATGGGATTCGGCGAATCGGACAGTATTGATACGCGACCGGGTCGGGCGCGCGCAGGTGGCGCGCGCGCTACTCGAAACTTTGCTCTTGCCCAAGCCGCAAGTTTCGCTCGAAGTGCAGGTTTTGACGCTCGATGCCGACACCAAATATCATTACGGAGCTGCATTACAGACGGCGTTTGATCTTGTCGATTTCGGACATATCAACCACTTCCAATCAATTCTTGCGGCTGCCAGCACGGCGTCGAATTTCGCAACCTTCGGCGCCGGATCCACACTGCTCGGCCTTGGCATTACCAACTCGACGATGTTTGCCGTCTATTCCAAGTCATTTACGCGCACGAGCTACGACGCGATCGTGGTGGCAGAGGATGGACAGGCGGCCAGCGTGCACTTCGGAGAAAAATATCCGATTCCAACGACACTCTACACCGGCTTTCAGCAAAGCCAGGCTTCCATCTACAATCCGATCGGCCAGGTCACGCAGGAAGATCTCGGCCTGGTTCTTAAAATGACGCCGCGGATCAACGGCTACGGCGAGGTTGCGCTGGATGTGGAGGCCGAATATAAATCACTTGGCAGCCAGACGTTCAACACCGTGCCATCGGTCGATCAACGGGAATTCAAAGGCACGGTGGGGCTGCGGGAAGGGGAATGGGCGGTTCTCGCGGGGCTGGATGAACATTCGGCCACCGTCACCCGCGATGGGCTTTCCGGCATCATGAACACTCCAGGGCTGAACCATCTGTTGAGCGAGAATACCAAGGAGCGCACTACGAGTGAAGCGCTGGTGGTGATCAAACCGACGATCACCCGCCTGCCGATGTCGCCCACCGTCAGTCCGCAGTATTTGCTCGGCCCGCGGCGCGGCGAACGAGTTCTGCTGTAAGCTGCGGCTCTGTTATCTTCACAGCATGTCAACTATGTGTGAAGAGATCCGGCAGCAGCCTGCCGCGATCGAACGCACGCTAAAAGCCGAGTGGAAGCATGCCGAGAAGTTGCGCGAACATTTCGCGCGGCATCCGGTCCGTCTGATCGTACTGGCGGCCCGCGGTACTTCGGACAACGCCGCCCAATTCGGGCGTTACCTGCTTGAAATTTCGACCGGCATTCCCGTTTCGCTAGCTGCGCCGTCGGTCTCCACGCTTTACGGAGCGAAGCTGAATCTGAAGGACGCGGCAGTGATCGCTATCTCGCAATCGGGCGAATCGACCGACACGAACATCGTGCTCGAACAGGCCAAGGCCGCCGGCGCCTTCACCATCGGGATCACCAATGAGAGCGATAGCACGCTGGCCAAACTCGCGGAGCATGCGTTTTTGGTTCGCGCGGGAAAAGAACGAAGCGTAGCGGCTACCAAGACCTACACCGGCCAGCTTACCTGCTTTTATCTGTTGGCGCGCTCTCTGGGCGCGGCCATCGAATTGAGCGATCTTAAGCGGGTACCCGATTGGAGCCAGGCGGCACTGCGGCTGGAGGGCGAGATTCGCGAGCGAGCCGAAAGATATTGCTTTATGCGGTACGCGGTTTCGGTTGGGCGGGGTCTGAATTATGCCAACTCGTTCGAATTGGCGCTGAAGCTGATGGAGACTTGCTACGTCGTAGCCGAGCGCTTCTCGTCGGCCGACCTTCTGCATGGACCGATCGCCATGTTGGAAGCGTCCTTCCCGGCGTTTCTTTTTTGCCCGCCAGGCGTGACCTGGAAACCGATGTGCGAATTACTCGACAAGCTGCAATCGATAAAGGCCGAGGCGCTGACGATTACCGACCGCAGCAACCGGGAGGCGGCGGCAAAAATATCCGCAAAGACGCGGCTGACGATTCCAGCGGCGCTAACCCACCGGGGGAAATTGCCGGAAGAACTCTACACGCCGATTCCGTACATCATTCCCGCGCAACTGCTTGCGGCGAGTCTCGCCGAAGTGAAAGGCCTCGATCCCGATAAGCCCAGGACGCTGAGTAAAGTGACGCTGACGCTGTGAGCGATTGACGGCTACTTGCGCGCGCCGCGGGTTGTGCCCTTCAATGCCGACTGACGCCGCTTGGCGTTTTTACGCTGCGGCTTCGAAATGCGGAAAGTTCCGCTGCCGAGATACTCGGCTTCATAGATGTTTTCTTTTTGCTTGATGTTGGGCGAGCTGGCATGCGCCGGCTTGCTCGATGTAGATTGCTTCTCGTCTGCCATGAAACTCCTGATTGAATGGAATCTTCAGTGTAGCGGATGGCGCGATTTTATTCCTCGCGCAGCGCAATCATCGGGTCGATCCGCGTTACCTGGCGGGCCGGGATGGAACAGGCGGCGGCCACCAGGAAGAAGAGCAGCGACACGCAGAAGAAGGTGAGCGCGTCGGTTGGACTGGTGGCGTAAAGGAGTCCGCGCAGGAGGCGCCTGAGGGCGATTGCGCCGCCGATCGTCACCTGTGTAGTCTGCAATTTGACTGACACGAGTGCTTGCTCCCTAGAGGCCGGTCTTTTTCTGCGTATCTTGCAGTGTATGTCAGGGCCTTAGCCTATATAAACCTTTATAGTTATTTGTTAGTTTTTTGGGAGTACTGGTGGAATGAGTACGGGGAAGGCTTTGCGCAAGGCGGTCTTAACTCATCCCACTTTACTGGAAGGACTCGTGCCGCTGTTCTCATCCGTACGCCCGATTTCCAAATCGTCCGGCGCGCCGGCCTGAACGGTCCGGATGCGTTTCCACTTTTTCCCTAGCCGGACCACCAGCATGCCGGCCGCACCGCTCAACACCAGGTCCTTCTGAAGATTGCCGTTAATTTCAACGGCGCCCGCCTTGAGTTTGCGCGCTGCTTCGCTAACGCTATCGGCGAGACCAACTGCGGCAATCAGCTTATCGATGCGAATGCCATGGCCGGTCATCACCGCCGGCGGTAGATCGACCGTCTCCGTGTCGGCTGGTTCCAGACCTTGGCGCACTTCGCGGTCGAAGGCCTCCGCCGCAGCCTCGGCGTCCGTGGCAGAATAAAATTCCGCCACGATATCCCGGCCGAGCTCCATCTTCACATGCATCGGGTCCTTTGCCTTCGAAGCGACTGCCTCCCGTAAGCGCGCAATTTCAGCAAGTGGCCGATCCGTCAGCAGCTCGTAATAGCGGTACATGAGATCGTCGCTGATCTGCATGACTTTGCGGAAGATGACCTTCGGCGGCTCGGTGATGCCGATGTAGTTGCCCTTGGATTTCGACATTTTCTCCACGCCATCCAGGCCTTCGAGCACCGGAACCGTGGCAATGATTTGCGGCTGCTGGCCGTAATCGCGCTGAATCTCGCGGCCCACCAGCAGGTTGAATTTCTGATCGGTGCCGCCCATTTCGACATCACATTGAAGCGCTACCGAGTCATACGCTTGCGACAGCGGATATAGGAGCTCGTGCAGCGAAATCGGAAGACCTTCCTTAAAGCGCTTGCTGAAATCGTCGCGTTCGAGCAGCCGCGCCACGGTGTACTTCGAGCACAGCCCGATCAGATTCTCAAAAGTCAGCGGCCGCAGCCACTCGCTGTTGAAGCGGATTTCCGTTTTCAATGGATCGAGAATCCTAAAAACCTGCGCCTTATAGGTCTCGGCATTGCGGTCAATCTCCGCCCGCTTCATGGGAGGACGCGTCAGATTCCGTCCGGTCGGGTCGCCGATCAGGCCCGTCATATCGCCGATCATGAAGATGACGGTATGGCCCAAATCCTGAAAATGCTTCATTTTACGAAGCAACACGGTGTGGCCCAGGTGCAGATCGGGTGCGGTGGGATCGAAGCCCGCTTTCACCCGCAGCGGCCGGTTCTCTTTCGCCGCAGCGCTCAGGCGTTCGCGCAGGTCTTCCTCGCGAATCAATTCCGCCAGGCCTTTCTTCAGATAGGCGAGTTGCTCTTCAACGGGTGGAAAAGGCACAGTTGCCCTCCCATTGTAAGGTTCGCATTGAAAAGCGTCAGGGGTTAACGGCAACCGGCTCGGCCAACGACGAAAGCCGGAGCTTGTGGCGGCTGGCGAGCGCGGTCAGATCGCGTCTATCCAGCACTTCAGACCCGTCTAAGTCGAGATAGTACATGACGGACCGGGCACTAGGGTTGTGTTTCAGACCCAGCATATGGCCGATCTCGTGCACCGCCGTGAGATACATCTCCGTATCCGATAGCGGGGCTTTGGGATTGAAGGCGATCCAACCCTGAAAGTTGTCCCATTCGGTGAATTGAGAGCGTGCCACGATATTGCGCTGGAGGACGGCCGGTGTGCCGTCCACGAGTTGCACGGCGCAAGAACTGGAGGCGTCCTCATGCCACTGCATGTAAAGCACCTTGGCCCAAAAGCTCATGGCCCGGCGGAAGGCAGCCGCCAGCTCCGGATTGGAAGTAGAAATCTTTACGCCCAGATCCATCGGGTCATGCTTCAGCAGCTCAAAACGATGGTTGCAGTGTGAAAAGTCCCCCGCCCAGTTGGTGGTCTGCCGATCGGCGAGCGACGCCGGGAAAGTCAGCAAAGGCCAAAGTAGGGCGACCCGAATCGCCATGCAAATGCGTGACATGTGCGGCTTCGAATGGTTGGTGGCTGCAAAGCCGCTATGCTCTCATTCGATTCGCGCCACTTTTGCCCTGTGGGCTTCATCACACGGTGAACGGAACTTTTCGGCGATGACGCCGTATTTCAATGTGTCAGGATGGAAGTAATCCCCAACGCTGTACGTATGCTGGATAGGCAGGGTTAGTGTCACTTTATTTTTCCAAGTTGAATCGGTGTTACGGCCCCGTCTGTGCGCTGGCTTTCGTATTCCTGGCCTCTTGCGCCAAGAAGCCGCAGCCCAACGCGATGGCCATGATGATGATGCAAGCGGTACCGGTGCGCGCCGTTCCGGCCAGCCAATCGGACGTGCCGCTCAGCGTCTCGGCCGTGGGAAACGTCGAAGCGATCCATACGGTCGACGTGAAATCGCGGGTCGCCGGCGAGGTCTTGCAGGTTGCTTTTCAGGAAGGCCAGAACGTAACGAAGGGGCAGTTACTCTTTGAAATCGATCCGGAGCCGCTCAACCGCCAAATCGCCGAGATTCAGGCCGACTTAGCCAAGGACGCCGCCATGGAGCAGCAGGCGCGCGCCAACGTCGTCAAAGACCAGGCTCAGATCAAACAAACGCAAGCGGCCTCCGATCGCGGACTCGAGCTCGCGAAAGCCGGCATTTTCTCGAAAGAGCAGACCGAGCAGGTGGTAGCCACCAACGATTCCGCCGTGGCATCGCTCGCCGCCGACCGGGCCGCTGTCGAAAGCTCTGTCGCATCCGTCACAGCAGACCGCGCGCGCCTGGCCCAGACCGAGCTGCAATTGGCCTACACCAAAATCACCGCGCCGATTACCGGCCGCGCCGGCGCCATCGCCGTGAAGGCCGGCAACCTGATCAAGGACAACGACGCGGCGCTGGTCACCTTGTTACAGATGTCGCCCATTTACGTTTCCTTCGGCGTGCCCGAGCAGTTACTGCCGGAAGTCCGGAAATATAACGAAGAGCGTCCGCTGCACGTGCAGGCATCCGCCGAAGGCAGGTCGGTGGAAACCGGCTCCCTACGCTTCATTGATAACTCAGTGGATTCCACCACCGGCACCATCAAGCTGAAAGCGGAATTCGACAACCGCAATCGTGCGCTCTGGCCCGGTGAGTTCGTCAACGTGCAAGCGCAGTTGAACGTCGAGCACGGCCGCATCCTGGTGCCCAGCCGCACCGTTCAAACCGGCCCGCAAGGCAAATACGTGTGGGTGATGAATCCTGCCACGACCACCGTCGAAATGCGCCCGGTAAATGTGCTGCGAATCTACAAAGCGCCCGAGGCCGCCGAACAATCGGTTATCGGCAGCGGCCTCAAAGCCGGCGAAATGGTGATTTCCGAGGGGCAACTGCGGCTTATGCCGGGCGCAAAGGTGCGGCTGCTCAAACCGGAAGGTCAGTTGGGAGAGGCCGGCACGAAACGCATGCCCGCCACATCTTAGAGGGTACTGATGCGGTTTACCGACCTGTTCATTCGCCGCGCCATCACCACCACCTTGGTGATGGTGGGCATTCTCGGCTTCGGCTTGTTGAGTTACTTCTCGCTGCCGGTCAGCAATCTGCCGGCGGTCGAATATCCGACCATCCAGGTTTCAGCGGCATTGCCCGGCGCGAATCCCGACGTCATGGCGTCGTCGGTCGCCACCCCGCTCGAAGCGGAGTTTTCCACCATCGCCGGCATCAACAGCATGTCGTCGTCGAGTTCGTTGGGAAGCACCTCCATCACGCTGCAGTTCGATCTGAGCCGTAACATAGACGCGGCCGCGCAGGATGTCCAGGCCGCCATCTCGCGGGCGCAGGGCAACATGCCCACCAACATGCCCACGCCGCCTTCCTATTCGAAGGTAAACCCGGCCGAGCAGCCCATCCTGTTCGTTTCCCTGCACTCGAAAACCATGCCGCTTTCGCAGCTCGATCAATATGCCGAAACCATGCTGGCCCGGCGTATTTCGATGGTCAGCGGCGTCGCCCGCGTCGAGGTCTTCGGCGCGGCGAAATATGCGGTTCGCGTCCAGGCCGATCCCGCTAAGCTGGCCGCTCACGATGTGGATCTCGAGCAGATCCGGAACGTTCTGGCAACCGGCAGCGTTAACCTGCCCGCCGGCTCGCTCTACGGCGATTCGAAAGCCTACACCGTCAGCTCCGATTCGCAGCTCACCTCAGCGGCGCAGTTTGCCCGCTTGATTGTCTCGTACAAAAACGGCAGCCCGCTGCATCTCGACGAAGTCGCCAACGTATTTGACAGCATCAGCAACAACAAAGCCCGCTTCTGGATTAATGGATCCGACACCATCGTGCTCGCGATTCAAAAGCAGCCCGGCGTAAACACCATTGCCGTGGCCGATTCCGTCAAGGCGCTCTTGCCCGTTCTGCAGCAATCGATTCCGGCCGGCGTCGAGATCGGCAAATCGTTTGACACCTCGACCAACATTCGCGAGTCCATCGCCGACGTAAAAATCACGCTGCTCATCACCATTGCTTTGGTGATCGGCGTCATTTTCGTCTTCTTGCGAAATGTATCGGCCACCGTCATTCCCAGCCTGGCCGTGCCGCTTTCGCTGCTGGGCACTTTCGCCGCCATGAAGCTGCTGGGCTTCACCATTGACATGTTGTCGATGATGGCGATGACGCTCTCCGTCGGCTTTGTGGTGGACGATGCCATCGTCATGCTCGAAAACATCGTGCGCCACATGGAAATGGGTAAAACGCGCATGCAGGCCGCGCTAGAAGGCGCGCGCGAAGTGGGCTTCACCATCGTTTCCATGACGATCTCGCTGGTCGCGGTCTTCATCCCGGTGCTTTTCCTGGGCGGCATCATTGGCAGGCTGTTGCGTGAATTTTCCATCACCATCGCCGTGGCCGTCCTGATCTCGGGCTTCATTTCGCTCACCCTGACGCCCATGTTGTGCAGCCGCTTCCTGCATCATGAGACCCATCCCAGAAACGCTTTTTATCGCTGGTCCGAGAATTTTTTCGTTTGGCTGAATAACAGCTACAAACGCACGCTCCAGTTTGTGCTGCACCATCGCATGCCGACCTTGTTGACGAGCATTGCCCTGACTGTGGTCACGGTTTACATGTTCTTCATCATGCCCAAAGGCTTCATGCCCACGGTCGACCAGGGCTTCGCCTTTGGCGGCGATGAAGCGGCGCAGGACACTTCCTTCGACGAGATGGTGCGTCTGCAGGAGCGCGTCAATTCGGTGCTCGAGAAGAACCCCTGGATCAGCAGCTTTGGCTCCGGCGTCGGCGTCATGGGCGGCCAGAATTCCGGGATCATGTTCGTCGATCTCAAGAACGATCCGCATCGCCCCAAGGTGAATCAGCTCATCGCTCAGCTATCCATGCAATTCGCCAAGATTCCCGGGCTGATGGTGTTTCTTCAGTCGCCGCCGCTCATCACCTTGGGACAGAACGAGGGCCGCAGCCAATATTCGCTGGCCTTGCAAGATGCCGATCTCGATGAGCTTTACAAGTGGGCGCCCGTGCTCGAAGGGGCGCTGCACCGCATCCCCGAGTTGCAGGATGTTTATAGCGATCTGCGCTTGAGCAGCCCGCGCTTGGATGTGCACATCGACCGCAACGTTGCCCTTGCTCTGGGTGTATCGCCGGACGCTATCGCGAACACGCTTTACGACGCGTACGGCAACCGGCAGGTAGCGAAGATCACCGCGGCCTCCGATCAATATGACGTGATTCTGGAGGTGCTGCCGAAAGATCAAAAGAATCCGGCGGCGCTGCGCGATTTGTATATTCGCTCCAGCGCGGGCAAGATGGTGCCCCTCGCGGCAGTCACCGATTTGAAGCAAACGGTAGCGCCGCTCAGCGTGAGCCATATCGGCCAATTGCCCGCGGTGAATTTTCAGTTCAACGTGAAGCCCGGCGTCGCCTTGAGTCAGGCCACTAAGCTGGTCGACGAAGCCGCGAAACAAATCGGCCTGCCCGATACTGTTAGCTTCAGCTATCAGGGAACGGCAGCGGCCTTCCAGAGTTCGCTCAAGGGTCTCGGCGTGTTGCTCATCATCGCGGTGCTCGTCATCTACCTGGTGCTCGGCATTTTGTATGAGAGCTTCATCCATCCCATCACCATTCTTTCGGGCCTGCCGGCGGCCGGTCTCGGCGCGCTGCTGACTTTGCTGCTGTTCGGCCAGGATTTAAACCTCTATTCCTTTGTCGGCATCATCCTGTTGATCGGCATCGTAAAGAAGAACGCGATCATGATGATCGATTTCGCCTTGGCCGCGCAGCGTAACGAAGGCAAATCTCCCGAAGAAGCGATTTTCGAAGGTTGTCTACAGCGCTTCCGCCCCATCATGATGACCACCATGGCCGCGCTCCTGGGCACCTTGCCGATCGCCTTCGGCACGGGCGCGGGCGGCGAGGCACGGCGTCCACTCGGACTCGCGGTGGTCGGTGGGCTGGTCGTCTCGCAATTGCTGACGCTCTACATCACGCCGGTCATTTACCTATATCTCGACCGCTTGGTGACCAGGCGCCGCGAACGAACGAGCCCCGACTTCGCTTCCAAAGGAAGCGGCCCGGAACGAATCCCTGCGCTGCAATAAGCAACGCC
>DASYAX010000133.1:0-24567 GCA_036501045.1 Bryobacteraceae bacterium | reverse complement strand
GCGGTTTTCGAGTCGCCGGACTTCTCGCTACTCAGGGCGACGCCATAGAGAGCAAGACCGGAGCGAGGCCGTTCGAGGAGCGCCTTTTGGTAGGCCGCGCGGGCGGCGGTCCACTCGCCAATCGCGAGCATCGCAGCGCCTTCCGCCTCGCCGACCGGCCGGATATAGCTGGGCGGCTCACGATAACCCAAATCCTTCTCTTCTTGCGCCGCCTTTGCGAAGAGGCCTTTCGCTTCGTCCGTCTTTCTCTGAGCCGTCAGCAGGGAGGCGCGCAGCTCCAGCGACAGAATGGATAAACTACTCAAGAGCGGCTGCAGCAGCGCATCTGGCATTACTTCGAGCTTCGGCGGCCCGGCCGGCGTTGCTTGCCTCAGCGGTGGGCTGTTCGCGTGCGGTGACATACGCCAAAGAGCCGCATCCAGCCGAAGAGAGAATTCTTGCGTTTGCGGGAGGTCATGGGCCTCGACGGCCTGCATCCCGGCGGCAAAGTCCGTTAGCTCGCGAGCCAGGAAGCGAAGGTTGGGTAACGCCGCGCGCGGAGTGCTCGCCTTCAACAGGGCCAACACCTGCGTCCAATCCGCCGTTCGCAATGCCACGGGCAGGCGAGGATTGAGGCGTGAAATCGAATCTCGCGTCGAGTACACGTAAAGCGTCGATTCCAACTCGCCACGCGCGCCGGTGAGTTTCGCCGAAAGCGCAGTCGCTTCCTGTAGCTTGCCTTCCTCCATCAGATTGGCAATCGCATACATCAGGTTGTGCACGTAATTCCAATCGTTATCGGGCTGAACATGTTGCTCGCGCATGTAGCGCTCGTCGACTTGCAGCGAGGCCGCGAAGGCGTGTTCGGCGCGTGCATAATCACCCATGCGAAAGAAAATGTGGCCCGGCATGTGGACCATGTGCCCCGAGGACGGCGCCAGGCTCGCCAATATTTCCGCGCTATGCAGGGCTTCCTCAGGGTGATCTGTCGGCTCCAGAGCGTGGATGTAATAGTGGTTGGCGGCCGAATCGTCGGGTTTCTCCTTGAGAACCGACTGCAAGATCGCAACGCGCTCCTTGTGATCCACGGTTTCCGCGAGAAAGATCCGTGCCTGCATGTCTTTCGGATATCTCTTGACGAGTTGACGCCAGAGCTCCGGTCCGTGCGCTGCGCTCGCTTCGATGTAAAGGCGCTCGCGCTTGCTGGCGTGGCGTTTTAGACTGACGGCCTTCGCCAGTGCCTGAGCGGCATAGCCTTTGGCCGTGCTGTGATAAAACGACTCGGCTTGGTAGAGGCCCCAATAGCACATGGCGCACTGCGGATCGACGCGAACGCTCTGCTCGAAGGCGCGGGCCGATTCGTAATCCCAGAAATCGTGCAGCAGATTCAATCCCTGGTTGAACCAGGCTTGCGCTTCGGGCGTCGCCGTGATGTCGATATGGACGTTCCCGATGCCGGTCATGTTTTGCGGCGCGGGCAATTCGTTGGGAGGCGTCTCATCACGCGTTTCCATCACGTGGCCGGCCATAGGGCTTTGCGCCCACGCCAACTGGGGCTCGGCTGCCAAAGAGAAAGCCAAGAGGCAAAAAGCGGGAGTGCGCCGCCAGCCGTTAGAAAATGTTCTCATGTGGCGTGATCTCAAATATGGCTTCCGTCAGCTTCGCACGAAAAAGCTGTTTGCCGTGACAGTCATCTTGCTGCTGGCGCTCGGCATCGGCTCGAACACCGTCATCTTCAGCTTCGTGAACTCACTCCTGCTGCGCTCCTTGCCCGTTCGCGCGCCCGAAAATTTATACCTGCTCGAAAAGAACCGCGTTCGACAAGTACGTCCGGACACTTCTTTCTTTTACCAACAATTCGAGGAGGTCGCGGCGAGGAAGACTATTTTTTCCGGAGCCGTTGCGGAAGAAGGTTGGGCGGGAAACAGCCTTCAGGCCTTTTCGAATGGCACCGCGGTGCGGCTCATCGCGACACAAATGGTGTCGCCGAACTATTTCGCGGAACTTGGCGTGAAGGCAGTGGCCGGGCGCGTATTGACGGCCGCGGATGCAACGGCGTCCTCGAACATTCCGGTCGTGCTGAGCTACCGGTTTTGGCGCTCGGAGTTCGACGGAAGCCTGGCGATTCTCCATCGGACGATCCGGGTGAGAAATTATCCGTTTCTGGTAGTTGGAGTGCTGCCGAATGGCTTTCATGGCATCGATGCGGACCGCTCGCCCGATGTCCGCTTTCCCATCTCGGCGGCACTGCCGCTGACCGGTAATTCTCTCTTCGAGCCGGGCGGCGATTATCCGCTCGGCTTTCGCATCCTGACCCGACTGGCGCCCGGCATATCGGAGAGACAATCAGCCGCCGCGATTCAGGCAGAACTGGATGGGCTGGAGGAGCCGCTTTGGCGTGCCTGGTATGCGCGAAGCTCGAAGCCATTCCCGCCATCCCGGTTGAAAGAAAACATCGATTACCAGCGCGCGTACCGCATCGATCTCTTAGCGGCAGGGCATGGAGTCTCCGAGCTCCGCAAACAGTTTTCGCATGCCGCAGTGGTCTTGATGGGAGCAGTTGGACTGCTGCTGCTGGCCGTGTGCGCTAATGTGGCCGGACTGCTTCTCGCCAGATCCGAAGAGCGGCACGGGGAGATCGCGATCCGACTGTCGCTCGGCGCCGGACGCGGGCGCATATTGCGTCAATTCGCGCTGGAAAATGTTTTGTTAGCGATCCCTGGCGCACTTTTGGGTCTCGCTTTCGCGTACGGATCGTCGCCCTGGCTGCTGCGGCTTTTGCCGGCCCTGGGAATCGGCCCGTATGCGCCGCCCGTGGTGTTGGATGTGAGACCCGACGGGCGAGTGCTTCTTTTTGTTCTCGTCACCTGTTTTCTCACGATTGTCTTATTCGGCCTCGCGCCTGTCCGCCGCGTCTTGAAGGTCGATTTGAACGAGCGATTGAAGGCGCAGAGTAGAACAGTGACGGCGGGCTCGGGTAACACCATCGCCGCCATTCAGACGGCGCTAGCCGTGCTGCTGCTAACCGGCGCCACTCTGATGTACAGGACCTTTTGGAATCTCGAGCATGTCAATCCCGGATTCGATCGGGCGCATGTGGTGGAGTTTACGATTGATCCCTGGGATGTGGGTTATTCGGAGACACAAGCGGCGACATTGATCCGCGAATTGAACGGAAGGGTTCGGGCGCTTCCTGGCGTTCGCGCGGTAAGTTTCGCGGTCGGCGAAATGATGCGCGGCATAGGAATGAAAAGCACAGTCGTTCCGGCCGGACAGATGCTGCCCGCGAACACGTTCTTGAATACGAGCTTTAACCGGGTCACCAGCGGGTATTTTGAAAGCCTCGGCATTCCGCTTGTTGCGGGCCGCGCGTTGAGCGCCGGCGACGCGGGACGCAAGCCTACCCCTATCGTGGTGAATCGGGCATTCGCGGCAGCTTTTTTTCCTGGCATCAATCCGATTGGGCAGATGATTGTTGCGGGCGTGGATGGGAGGAAGGCGCCCACCGCTATCATCGTCGGCGTGGTAGGCACAGCGAAGTACCGCTCTTTGCGCGAACAGGATCCACCGATTTACTATGCGGCCGCGGACGAAGAGCATGCCGGCGGAACGATGTACGTTCGTAGTTATGGCGATCCGGCCGGATTGATCCGATCCGTCCGGCGAGTGCTTAGTCGACTGGCGCCGGGCCTGCCACTGGTTCACGCGCTTACGCTCGAGCAGGACGTGCAGGATTCGCTCTGGCAGGAACGTTTTCTCACTGTGCTCGGCGCTTTCTTCGGACTTGCGGCGCTGAGCCTCTCGGCGATCGGTTTGTATGGCAATCTCGCCTATTCAGTGGCACGGCGATCGAAGGAACTCGGCATTCGTATCGCTTTGGGCGCGCAAGTTCGGGACATTGTGCGAAGCGTTTCGGGACGAATCGTTTGGGCGATTGCCATCGGTTTGCTGGCGGGCGCCGGCGCGGCCACTTTTTTGCTTCGATTCGCCGGCGGCCTGGTATTTGGGATCGATCCCCTCGATCCGGTTTCCTTCGCCGCTGCTGCGATGGTACTGATCGTTTGTAGCGTCATCGCCGCCATTCCTCCGAGTTGGCGCGCGGTGCAAACAGATGCGGCCGTTGCTCTGCGGCAAGAGTGACGGCTCGTTTGAAAGAATGTTTTTGTGAACACGACTGTCGCCGTTCGTGAATCCGCGGTTCAATTTCTCGATGAGTGGTTCCGCAGGGAACGGTCCGGCGATATCGATCGGCTCCTTGCCAGGTGAGCATGCCTGGCGCGAACCAACTGACGGAATTTCGGAAACGTCTGCTGGCCTGGTTCGGCACGCAGCAGCGCGACTTACCGTGGCGGCGTACGCGCGATCCGTACCGGATTTGGGTTTCGGAAATTATGCTGCAGCAGACGCGCGTAGCAGCGGCCATTCCCTATTTCGAGCGTTTCGTGGAACGCTTTCCCGATGTGGCGGCGCTGGCCGCCGCTACGGAAGCAGACTTACTCGCCGCCTGGGCAGGCCTTGGCTACTATCATCGGGCACGCAACTTGCAGAAGGCCGCACGGCTTATCCAGGTAGCGGGAGGCTTTCCGGCTAGTTATCAAGAGATACGGCAACTGCCGGGCGTTGGGGATTACACGGCGGCGGCGGTGGCGAGCATTGCTTTCGATCTACCGCATACGGCGGTGGATGGCAACGTGTTGCGCGTAGCGAGCCGCGTTTTTGATGACCCAATGAACGTTGCGTCGACGGCTGGGCGCAAGCATTTCGCCGTCCTGGCGGCGAAGCTGCTCGATCGCGCGCGCCCTGGCGCCTTCAACCAAGCCATGATGGAGCTGGGAGCAACGCTTTGCTCACCGAAAAATCCACGATGCCTGCTTTGTCCAGTGGCTGAATTCTGCGATGCGCGCGCAAACGGCTCGCAGAATGCACTGCCGGTGAAACTCGGCAACACTCAGAATGTGGAAGAAGAGCGGGCGGTTTTCTGGATCGAAGACGATGATCGATTACTCGTCTGGCAGCGGCCGGCTGAATCGCGGCTCATGCCCGGTTTTTGGGAGCTGCCGGAGGCGGTGCATCTGCCAATGGTGGCGCCCGGACGTAAACTTGGCTCCTTCCGGCATTCGATCACCTTTCATAGCTATCAGTTCGAAGTGCGCGAAGCGGCTGCCCCGCAGACGACCGCCGGATGCCGCTGGATGACCCGCGGTGACCTGGAACGCGCGCCGCTGAGTACTATTTTCAAAAAAGCGAAGCGCCTGGTGGATGACCCGCAAGCGAAGTAAACTGGAAGTCAAGAGGGTCACCGCATGCTTAAGAATCTTGCGCTCATTTGCTTGTCGGGTCTCACTTGTGTCTCATTTGGACAGACCGCGGATCCACAAGCTCTGAAGGAGCGCCCGCAAGCACCCGTCGCGGCGGGCAATTACCAGGTGGACCCGGGCACGCGCATTCTTCTGAACATGATTAACAGCGTTAGTACGAAGCAGGCCATGGTGGGTGATCGCCTTTATCTCGAGACCGCGTTTCCGATCCTCTCCGGCAATCACATCGTCATCCCACAAGGGAGTTGGGTAACGGGCACGATCACGGAAGTGAAGCGGCCGGGGCGGATGAAAGGCCGCGGCGAACTGCAAGTGCGATTCGATTCGCTGACGCTGCCGAACGGAGTCACGCGCAGTTTTCACGCCGATCTGGCTTCGCTCGATGCCCGCAACGAAGGTACATTGAAGCGCGAGCAAAGCAAAATCCATGGTCCCGGAGATAAGGCGGGCGATGCCGGTACCGTGGTGACCACCACGGCGGAAGGTGCGGCCATCGGGACCGCGGTGGGCGCGGCCAGCGGACACTTGGGCGGCGGAAGCTTGATTGGCTTGGGCGCGGGCGCGACCGCGGGCCTCATCGGGGTTCTGGTATCACGCGGACCCGATGCCACTTTGAGCCGTGGTTCGACTGTCGAAATGATACTCGATCGCCCACTTGTTTATAGCGCGGCCGACTTGGATCTGAGCAAGGCTCCGCCGCATGCGCCCTTGAGCGAGGGCAATGCTCCGGCGGCGCCGCAGCGGAAGGGTTGGACTCCGCGCGCTCCGTTCTGATTCAGGCGACTTGTTGCTGATTCAGCGCGGCATCGAGGAGCTGCCAGGCGCCGGCCGCATTCAACAGCGGAGGAACGATGGCTCTTGGCCTCGCCAACTGCGCCGCTACCAATAGAGCTTGCTTTAACTCGCGCGCCCTAACCAGGGAGAACTCAGCGCGCAGCAGCGCGAGGGTTGCCGCCACAAACGGGCAAGCACTGGCGCCATCCACGCCGGGCGCAAGGATGCCCTGTCCACCAATGGGCCGTGCGACATTCGATCCGCGCAGCGGAAGTCCGTTGCTATTGCAGGCCGCAACCGGAATCACCCACGGGTGACCAGCCAGAGAGGCTGTTCCGGCGGGGGCGACCACGAGCACGCCATCGCGAGCGGCATAGTTCAATGCCTCGCGAAGCTGGGCCGCACCTTGCGAGAACGACGACGGAAGCGATTCACTCAGGTTGATTACATCGGCCTCGGCGGCCAGACTCGCGAGGATGGCGTCGGCGAGTTGTTCCGGATTCGCCTCCGCTGCCGGCTGCGGCAGCAGCGTGCAATCGGGGCAAATGCGAGAGAGAATGCTGGCCACGGGCGCGAGCGCCACGGACCCCGAGATCAGAGCGAGTTTGATACCGGCATGGCCGGCTGTGCGCTCCATGAGTGGCGCGAGGTTCGCTAATGTGATGGGGTCCATGATGCTTCTCACAGCTAGAGTGCAGGCGGGTCGAAAAGCGTTACAGCAGCCTGCTACTTTTAAGAAATGCTGATGACTGCGACGAAGCGCATCGCGCCGCCCAAGCGGCTGATTTACGGGCCCGGACCGGCCATGGTGGACGCCCGCGCATACGAAGCGATGAGCCAGCCGCTGACCGGCATCCGCGATCCTTATTTTTTATCGGTAATGGCCGAAATTCAAGCGGGATTGCGGGAGGTTTTCGGCACCGCCAACGCGAAAACATTCATGGTTCCGGCGAGCGGCAGCGGCGCGATGGAGACCGCGGTTGCGAACTTTGTCAGGCCGGGCGCCAAGGTGGCGATCTTCGCGAACGGACATTTTGCCGACCGCATCAGCCAGATGGCGCAACGGCAGCAAGCTCTGGTAGTGCGTTGCGAAAAGCCTTGGGGAGAAATTTTTGCCGCGGAGGAAGCGGCGGCGTTTTTAGAGCGCGAGCGGCCAGAAGTGGTTGCCTTTGTGCAGGGCGAAACCTCAACGGGGGCTTATCAATCGGGTCGTGCGATTGTGCCGGCGGCGCACAAAGCCGGTGCGCTCGTGATCGCCGATTGCGTTACTTCGCTGGGAGCCATGCCGGTGGAATTAGACGCTGTGGGCATCGACGTAGCCTATAGCTGCGGGCAAAAAGGCTTGAGCTGCCCGGCTGGATTGTCGCCCATCTCGGTTTCACCGCGCGCCTGGGAATGGCTGGAACAACGCGCCGAGACGCCGTTCACCTGGTATCTCGATTTGCGGCTGATGGCGAAATATTTCGAGCCGCCGCATGTGTATCACCACACGCCTTCGCCACCGTTGTATTACGCGATGCATCAAGGCCTGGCGGTGATTGAGGAAGAGGGGCTGCGAAATCGCTGGCAGCGGCATTTGGCGGCGGGACAGCAGTTGATCGCCGGCCTCAAGAAACTCGGCTTCGAGCCGCTCGTCAAGGACGCCGACGCGCGCATCTGGCACATGACCACGGTGCTTCCGCCAACCGGTATAGACGAAGCCAAGCTGCGCGAAAAGCTGATGACTGATTACAATATCGAGATTGGCGGAGGCCTGGGCCAACTGGCGGGAAAGATTCTGCGCATCGGCACGATGGGGCCGCTAGCCCGCGAGGCGAGCGTCGAATTTCTGCTGGCCGCGATCGAAGCCTCGATCTAGCGGGGCGGCGAGGCGTTCGCATGTCGTCGGACTTTGTCATTCATTTGGGTCTGTGCCAGCTTCAGTTGCTGAAGGGAGATGTAACCCGGATCGCCGTAGACGCGATCGTGAATGCGGCGAATTCGGAATTGGCCGGCGGCGGTGGCGTCGATGGCGCCATTCATCGCGCGGGCGGCGAGGAGATCATGGCGGAATTGGACGAAATCCGTGCCCGCATCGGGCGCTGCGAAACCGGCAGCGCGGTAGTAACCGGGGCCGGGCGCCTACCCGCCAAATACGTTTTTCACGCGGTCGGGCCGATTTATGGCGACGGCACGCAAAGGGAGCCTGAACTGCTGGCATCCTGTTACACCACCTGCCTGACGCTGGCGGCGGAGCGCGACGTGAAGAGCATCAGTTTCCCCTCGATCAGCACGGGCGTGTACGGATACCCGCTCGAGAAAGCGGCGGCTATTGCGGTACAGGCGGTGGCAAGCTGGCTATCCAGCCACTCGGGACCGGTAAAAGTGGTAAAGTTGGTGCAATTCAGTGATCGGGACCACGAGGTTTACCGGCGGCACGCCCAAAAGCTCCGTGGAGGACTGGCAAGCGGCCTGGCTGGCTAAAATTTAAAAGCGCATGCAAGTTCTCGAGGCGGGACCAAATAAATACCTGTTGTTGGAATTGGATCCGGAGTTTATCGGAAACATTGCGCGGCAGGCGGGATTTGAATTCAAGATAGACGACCGTGGTCGTGTAATGTCGTTGGATTTATCGGCCACCGGCCGGCAAGCGCCGCTGCTGCTGTTCGATGCCGCTGATCCGGGCAACCTGGGTTGGTTTTCGCGCTGCCAATTCTATGTCGATGGCAAATCGGGGAGTGTTTTGCAAACCCCGCTTTCGCTCGCCAACCAGCGCGATCGGGCGGGTCGGGCGCTGCCGCACGCCGTGCGCTTACAAATCGCGAAAGAATTGCCGGGGAGCTTTCGCATGCCGGGACGGCAAGCGATATCGGAACAAGTGATCTACGCCGTGCTGCTGAATTTGCTGAACGCGCTGCTCAATACGGGCGTGGGCGTGTGCGGCGGGCCCACCGTAAAGCCATTGGCCGGCCGCACCGAGATTATCGGGCCCAAGAATTAGGCGCTGGCTTCGTGCGCGTGCGCCTTCATCTTGCTGCCGGGCGGTCGTCCACGACGCTTCGGCTCCGAAGAGACCGCATGCAGGGCGTCATCGTCTTCCACCCCAAGTGACGCGGCGGCATCTTTCAGCCAACTCGGTGGACGGCCGCGGCGCCGGCCACGCCCTCTCGCCAAGCGTTCCAAAGTCAGTATTGCTTCTTCAATTTGCTCTCGCTCGAGTCTGAGCTCGGCGAGCATTTTGTCGACGTCCAAAATAGCGCAACCTCCGACGGAGTAGTAGATCGAGTGTCGTGCTCCGGGGTTAACCAGCGAATATCCCGCTCCCCGTCGTTTAAGTTCTCGATTTAGACGAAGTTTACTGGGTGTTTGGGAGGAAATACAAGATAACTGCGTTTTCGTAAGACCCAATTAGTTCTACTAGTACTAATGATTTCGGACTCATAACCCCGAAAAGACAGGGCATTTCCGGGAGATGGTTATCAACCTGCCCGGCGCTTCCAATAGAAATAGAAAGGAACGCCAAGCGCCATAAGTGCCAATCCCATAAGCGATTCGCGAGGCCGCGTTTGGAGGGTGCTGAACAGCAGCAAGGTAGCTACTCCGATAAAAAGTACTGGCACGAGTGGATAACCAATGACATGGTACGGCCTTACTAAGTTTGGCTGCTTTTTGCGTAAGACAAATACCGAAAGTGCGGTCATTAGATACAAAATCCAGCTCCCGAATATCACAAAATTATAGAGATCGTCGAACCAGCCGCTGAGAACGACCACCGACGACCAGAGGCAAAGCAGGATCATGGAGTTGCCCGGGGTTTTGAACGTGGGATGCACCAGCGCGGCAGGGCGGAAAAAAAGGCCGTCGCGGGCCATGGCGTAGGGAACACGCGAGCCGGAAAGAATCGAGCCATTCAGCGCGGCAAAGATGGAAATCAAGACCGCGATTGTGACGGCCCCGGCCGCGGCGTTACCGTACAGGTGCGCCATCATATCGGCGGCCACACGATGGCTCACGGCCACTTGCGCCGGACTGAGAACATAGAAATAGGAAACGTTAATCAGCAAATACGTCGCCATGACGACCAGCGTGCCGAGAATCAGAGAGCGCGGCAGATTGCGCTGCGGATGGCGAATTTCCGACGAGACCATACTGACGTTGTTCCAACCGTCGTAGGCCCAAAGGGCGCTCACCATGGCCGCAAAGAAGCCCGAGATGCCGCCTAAGCTCGGCACATGCTGGCCGAAATGGGAGAAGCTGCCCGCTCCCGAGAAAATACCAATGGCGATAATGCCCGCGATGAGAACCATCTTCACAGCGGTGACAAAGACCTGAACGTTGCCGCCCGCACGGACGCCGATGTAATTCACCCCGGCGAGAACAAGAATGACGCCAATGGCAACCAATTGCCCATAGTGGATTTCCAGGCGGCTTCCGGCTGGACCGATGTGGAAGGGCGTCACCAGAACCGGAACCGCCAGCACCGGCAGAAAGGCTGTCAGATACGTGTAGAAGCCCGCCGCGAGGGTGGCGATGGAGCCGCTCTTGGCCACCCAGAACTGAGTCCAGCCATACAGGAAACCCCAAAAGGGGCCATAGGCGGCGCTCAGATACACGTACTCGCCGCCGGCCTCGGGCATCGCGGCCGCCAGTTCGGCATACGTCAATGCGCCAAAAAGGCTCAACAAACCGGCAATCACCCAAACCGCGAATAGCATTTTCACGGAACCGAGCTTGCCGATCATGGTGGAAGGAACCAGGAAAACGCCGCTGCCGATAACCGTGCCGATGACGATCGAGATGGCGCTCCAAACCCCAAGCACGCGCTGTAAAGAGGGCGCAGAGCTGAGCGGGTGGGCGGAAGACATATTCGTTAGGCGGCCCGGCGGTCCAACCGTCCCGGCAGGACAAAGCTAGCCGCATAGCCTGTGGTGAGCGTAGCGAGTGAGCCAATCAAGACGTACCAAGTGTAGGCTACATGGGTCCGAAGCAGCAGCGTAACGACGAAGCCCGCGCTCATGCCGATCATGGCCGACCATTCACCGGGGCGCTTGGTAAGCACACCGAGCAAAAAAACTCCCAGCAAGGCGCCATAAAGAACGGAGGCGATCGAGAGTCCGGCCTCCAAAACGCTGCCCCAATGGCGGGCGGCCAAGCCCACCGCGAACAACACGGCTCCCCAGAGCACGGTCGCCCAGCGGGCCAGCCGCAACAATCGCGCCTCGGCGTAGCGGGGACGCAGCGGCTTGAGAAAATCCATGATGGTGGTCGAGGCCAAAGCATTCAGGGCGGCGCTGAGATTCGACATGGCGGCGGCGAGGATCGCGGCGATGACGAGTCCCGCAAGGCCCGCTGGCAAATGATTCCAAATGAATTCGGGGTAGGTGCGCTCAGGAACGGACGGCGCGGGCCGCGAGGTGTCGTGATAATAGACAAACAGCAGGACGCCGATCATGAGAAAAAGCGCAAACTGGAAAAAAACGACCAACCAACTGGCAAAAAGCGCGAGGCGGCTGTCGCGCTCGCTTTTGGCAGCCAGATAGCGCTGCACCAGAAGCTGCTCGGTGCCATGGCTCGCGGTCGTGAGAAAACATCCCCCCAGGAGCCCGCCCCAAAAACTGTAGGTGCGGCGGAAGAAAGCCGGGGTGAGCGAAAAACGGAAATCGAAGAGCTGAAATTTGTGGGCAGCGTGACCAAGATCGAGAGCGTGCGGCCAGCCGCCCGGGATGAGCTGCAGAATCAGAAAGAAGCTGGCCACGGCCCCGCCGACGTAAAGAACCATTTGGACAACATCGGTCCAGATGACAGCCGTCATGCCGCCTTCGAATGTGTAGAACAGTGTCAGGCAAACGATCACCAGGATGGAGGCAACCTCGCCGCTGCCCAGCACGATGGAAATGACGATGGATACCGCGAACACGCGCACGCCTTCAGCAAGGGCTCGCAAGAGCAGAAAGGTGCCGGCCGTGAATTTGCGGATGCGCGGGCCGAAGCGCCGCTCCATGAGCTCATAAGCGGTAAACATTTCCCCCCGGAAATAGCGCGGCAGGAAGAGCACGGAAATCACCATCCGGCCTAGAAGGTAGCCAAGGATAAGCTGTAGAAAGGTGAAATTGCCGGAAAACGAAAGGGCAGGCGTGCCAATGACGGTCAGCGTGCTGGTTTCTGCGGAAACGATCGAAAGGGCGATGGCCCACCAGGGCGCCCCCCGTCCACCCAGGAAATAATCCTTGACCGAGGATTGCTTCTGTTTGAAGCGCGCGCCGAACCAGGTGATAAAAAGCAAATAGGCAACAATGACCGTAAGGTCGATGGCGCGCATGGAAGGTGGATGATAACATGCGTTTCGATTGCGCCAGTTTAACGAATGTCCAGGGAACTACTTGACAAAGGCGGCATCTAAAGTTGTAGATAGGGTTGCGAGGATGAATCTGGTTCGTTATACTCCGGCTTTGTGCCTCAAAACGAATCGGATGGCAGGTTGGCGTGCGTGCCAAGTCGCAGCGATGGTAGTCGAGGGCGATCCGCTTCTAGAATAAAAGACGTAGAATTCCTCAAGGGAGGGTGTCGTGGATTTTTGTTTTCGAAGGGTGAGTAAACCGCTCGCTGCGCTGGGCGCTTTCGCCCTCGTCAGCAGCTTCATTGCCGCGCCGGTTGCCCAAGCGCGTGTGGCCGGCCAGCAGCCTGCGGCGGGGACCCAGCCGGCGAAGAATTATAAGGACCGGGCAGAATACGATCTTTTCCTGAAGATCACCCAGACGACGGACCCGAAGGCTCGGCTGGAACTCCTGAATACCTGGCAGGATAAATATCCCCAGAGCGACTATTCGACGGAGCGGCTGCAATACTTTGTCGCCACGCTGGCACAATTGGCGGGGAGCGACCCAACGCAGCGCCAGCCATTGATCAACAAAAGCGAGGACCTGCTGAAGCTCGATCCGAAGAACGCCAACGCGATGTATCTGATTTCGCTGTGGGGCCCAGCGGTAGGTGGTGCGAACCCTTCTCCGGAATTGCTGAGCCAGGTTGCTTCCGCGGCGCACGCCTTCGTAGGGACCGCCGATGAGGCCTTTTCCGACGCTAACAAGCCCAAGAACATGAGCGCGGAAGATTTCGCCAAGGCCAAGGCCATCAGGCTCGGGGTAGCACACAATGCGCTGGCCTGGGAAGCAAGCCTCAAGAAAGATAATGCTACCGCCGAAACCGAGTATGCGGCCAGTTTAACCGCTAATCCGGACCAGGGAAACATTTCCGCGTTGCTGGCCAAGCTTTACTACGAAGACAAGAAAGAGCCTCAGGCGCTCTTTGAATATGCCCGCGCGGCGGAATACACCGGTCCGGGACCGGCTCTCCCGCCTGCTACGCGAACGCAACTGACCGATTTCTTCAACAAAGCCTACAAGGATTATCACGGCAACGCGGATGGCGCCGACCAGATTTTGGCGCAGGCTAAGACGAGCCCGCTGCCGCCCGCTGGATTCACGATTGGCAGCGCCGCCGCCGCGGCGCAAAAGGATGCGGACGCAACGAACGCCAGAATGGCGGCAGACCCGGCATTCAAGCTCTGGTACACCATCAAAACGAATTTGATAGGCGACCAAGGGCCCACCTTCTTCAATAACTCGATGAAGGGCGCCGAAATTCCCGGCGGAGCGGATGGAGTGAAGGATTTCAGCGGCACCGTGATCACCATCGACCCGCCCGATAGACCGACTAAGGTGGAGCTGGGAATAGAAGACAAAACGAAGGCCGATGCTACGCTGTTGTTCTCACAGCCGCTACCGGCGGCCGCCCTGGACAAAATAAAGATCGGAGAAACGCTCGAATTCGACGGCGTCGCCGATAGCTATAACAAAGATCCTTTCATGGTGACGTTCAAGGATCCGACCGTGCCGGGCGTCCAGACTACGGCTCCTCCGAAGAAAGGCCGAAGGCGCCACTAAGCGCTAGCTGAGAACGAAGGCAACGGCGGCCGTGACAAACGGCCGCCGTTTTACATTTTGTAGCGGCCCAGATCTTCGTCGTTCAAGTTCTCGAGCCATTTGCGCAGTTCCTCGTTGTTCACCTTCTCGGAAACCGTCGCGGAATTGCGGGACGACTGGAGCACCTTGTCGTCGACATAGATGGGGCAATCGTGGCGTAGCGCGAGCGCCAACGCATCGCTCGGCCGGGAATCCACGCTCATTAACCGGCCTTCCCGCTCGAGCCAGATCATGGCATAAAACGTATCGTCTCTCAGTTCGTTGACCACGACCTTCTTGATCGCGGTATCGAGTCCCATCAGCAGCACCTTGATCAGATCATGCGTCATGGGCCGGGGCGTGGTTACTTTCTCAATCTCGAGAGCGATGGCATTGGCTTCGTAAATACCAACCCAAATGGGCAGCACCGAGTCCCCGGTAAGATCCTTGAGCACCACAATGGGCATGTTGGTCATCGGGTCCATCATCAGGCCGCGAATTTTCATTTCTACTTCCATGTTTTCCCTCCATTCCCAAAATGCAAATGCCTACTCACCACGTTACTGCACGCGCGCGCCATCGGAAGAAAGGCACTCACCGGCCAGGCTATTCGGCCCGGCGCGCGTCACCAGCACATCCAGATATTGACCCGTCAGGCTGCGGCCTTCGCTGGGCGCCGGCACACCCGCATGCTGAAAATTGAGCGTCTTATTTTGACTAGTACGGCCAATCCATTGGCCGGTCGCCAGATTGTAGCCTTCCACATGCACCTGCGCCGTCTTTCCGGTATATTGCGCGTTGCGGCGCATTTGGATGGATCGCTGCAGTTCCTGTAACATCGTCCAGCGGCGGGTTTTTTCTTCTTCAGGAACATGATCTTGGTATTCGAGCGCCGATGTATTGGGCCGTTTCGAGTACTTGAAGATGAACATGGAGTCGTACTCGATCTCGCTCGCCAGGCGCAGCGTCGCATCGAAATCGGTTTCCGTTTCGCCGGGAAAGCCGACGATGATGTCGGTGCTGATGGCGATATCGCGCCGCGCATTCTTCATCCACTCGATCCGCCGCATGTATTCATCCCGGGTGTAAAGGCGTTGCATGCGCGCTAACACGGCGTCCGAACCGGATTGCACCGGCAGATGCACGTGATCGCACAGCACCGGATTGGCGTCGATGGCGTCGATGATGCTCTTGACGAAATCGCGCGGATGCGAGGTGGTGAAGCGCACGCGCCGGATGCCGGGAATCTCTCCCGTCTTCGCGAGCAACTGCGCGAAGTCCAATCCCGCAGCGGAAGGATCCCGATAGCTGTTGACGTTCTGGCCGAGCAATTGAACTTCCGTGTAGCCGCGTTCGGCGAGTGTTTGTGCCTCGCGCGCGACGCTCTCGCTGGCGCGGCTGCGCTCCGGGCCGCGTGTAAACGGCACTACGCAATACGCGCAGGCTTTGTCGCACCCTTCAATGATGGTGATATAGGCGCGATGAGGATTGTCGCGCCGCGTTAAGGGCGTATCAAATGTTTCGTTAGTATCGAGGCTCAACCCCGTCACGCGGCGATTCCCCGCCTCGAGTTGCACCAGCATTTCCGGCAGCTTGGTATAGCTGGCTGAACCGGCTACCAGGCTCACGTGGGGCGCGCGCTCGAAAATGCGCTCCCCTTCCTGCTGCGCGACGCAGCCCAGAACACCGAAGATCTTTCCCTTCCCTGCCTCGCGCTTGAACTGTTGAAGGCGGTTGAATACCTTTTGCTCGGCCTTGTCCCGGATACTGCACGTGTTATAGAGGACCAGCTCCGCTTGCTGCGGCTCCTCAACTTGCGTGTAGCCTTTGGCGAGCAGGGTGCCCACCACTTTTTCAGAATCGTGGGCGTTCATCTGACAGCCGAACGTCTCGATGTAAAACGTCTTCATGACAATCACAAACGGGCGCGAGACGGCCTAGCCGTGCAGCAGGCGCATGACCCAGCCAATGCCAAAGAGCGCGGCCAGGAAGCAGCCGAAACAGTACAGGCCGTATCTCAGGCGCGCTTCGTCAGTGCGCTTGGTGACCAATCCCAGCATCACGCTACACACCAATGCGAACAGAACGGAGGTTTCGAAGTGATCGAGAGTGAGTTTCATGAAATAATCGCTAGTCTTTCTGGTGGGTAGCGATTTCGTATGCATCCACCATCGCCAAAATGTTCAATAATCCCGCGGCAACGATGAACTTCGAGCCGTAGTCCGGGTTGTGTCCGGCGACATCGGGCGGCGCATAGCCGAGCCACCTGGCCGCCAGATAGATCAGCCCGGAAGCCAGATCGCCGAGGAAGCCGCCGTATTGGATGAGGCGCGAGAGAACGTCGCCCGCGCCGGTTGGCTCAAAGAGCGGGCCGCGCATCATCAGGCCTACCAGGAAAGTGATCACAACGGTCGCAAAAATGATCGCAGCGCGTCCACGGCGGCCGAGCAGCAGATGACCGGCGCCGGGCAGTAACCAGGCCGTGGCGGCGATCAAATAAGGAGAGCGCGTAGGCGCGGCAGGTCCCGCGCTGGCGGATGTGGCTGGCATTGCTCTAATTTTAGCTATAGAGCGCCGCGGCTCTTCGGGAGGCCTCTCAAAAAAGCCAGGCGCTGCGGACTCTTGGCGCTGGCCGCGGGCTGCGGCGGCTCGCTGACGAGCGCGGCGATGAGTTCGCGGACGCGGCTCACCTCATCGGACTTGATGACCAGATAGCGGCAATTTCCATGCTTGTCGGGCGTGAACACGGTAGTGCTTTTCGCGCCTAGGCTGACCCGGCCCGGAGCAGACAGACTGAAGTAACCACGATCCGGCCGAATCGCTTCCAAAACCGCGGTGGAATCCCAATTGGGATGATCTTCCGCTTTCGCGACGTAGATATGGTACGCGTCGACAATAGGATCGTGGCTGGCATAAAGGAAATCCTTCTGGATGCTCTCGTAGGGGAAGGTGATTTCGAGCCCCACCTCGTAGCCGCTGAAGACGATCGGCCCAGGCCAATTCTTGAGCAGACTCTCAAACGAATCGGGGTCGGTGTAGACGTTATACTCGCGTTGCGGTTTGGCGAAATTACCCGCCATCAGGCATAGCCGCTTCACCTTGTGTTGAACCAGCTCACGGCCGGCGGCCGACGAAACAAGCCGCGCCAAATTCGTACTGAAACCGATTTGCGCAATGGTGACGGATTGATCCGGTTGAGCGCTGAGAATTCGTGTCAGTAACTCCACCGCCTCCGGCGCTTGGCTGCCATCTTGCAAGCGGTGCGGATAGACAGATCCGCCATAAGCATCGCGTTGCTCCACCGGAATCTTCAGCATCGCCGAATCTTTCGGAGTCTTGCCATGGCGTACTACGCCAACCGGAATGTCGGGGCGGCCATAAAATGTATCGATCAGATCGACGAAAGGCGCTGCGTACCGATTGTCTTTGGTAATCGTGACGGCAAGAAGTTGAACTTCAGCCCGGTTCTCGAGCGCATGAATCATGGCCAACGCCAGGGCATCGTCCACGTCATTGCCGATATCGGTGTCGAGGATAAGGTGTACCGGCTCGCCTACCATGCCCCACGGCATGGCTAGCGAAAGAAGCAGCAGCACAGCAAGCGGCAGTCGTAGAAGCATGTCTTGCGCGTGATGGTAGCACGGTTGGTTACAATGGTGAGCGTCCGGTCGCAGACAAGCGGATGTGGCGGAATTGGCAGACGCGCTAGATTCAGGTTCTAGTGGGGGAAACTTCGTGGAGGTTCAAGTCCTCTCATCCGCACCAGAAGTCATTTCAATTACGGCATTTAGAGCACCTGGTAAAGCATCAGCCGCTTACAAGCCGCATTAGTATTGTTGTGCCAAGTGCGTTTTTCTTTGCAAGCCGCACTCGTTTTGTGCCATGAATGTGACGTTCACGTTACCATTCGACGTTGACGATACCGGCTTTTTGGGCCCGACGCTGACTATCTTGGCGGTAAGATCAGTTGCGGAAATTCCTAGTGCAGTCCCTCACGAGCGGACCGAACCACAACACTCTGAGGATTCCATTTCAGATAATCGTTCAACACAGCGGATGCGTCGCGCACTTTCCGTTGCTTAGCATAAAGAGCCGATAACTCCAGATATGCCTGTTGGAGGGAGGGATCGATCGCAATGGCGCCCCTGAGCGCGCGGGTGGCCTGTACCAAATCACCATTCTGTTTTGAAGCAATACC
Source organism: Bryobacteraceae bacterium (assembly GCA_036501045.1). Lineage (GTDB taxonomy): Bacteria > Acidobacteriota > Terriglobia > Bryobacterales > Bryobacteraceae > Bog-105. The sequence continues at coordinate 6,361 of DASYAX010000133.1, read as the reverse complement.
AAGATACATCAAGTACTCCGCGTTCGACGGCGCGAGTTCGGACGCTTTGCGAAAGAGCGCCTCACTTTTCTCGGGATCTCCGCGCGACAAAGCGACATCGCCCAGTGCCGCTAGAACAACCGGGTCATTCTCACGTTGTTCCGCCGGCAATCTTTCCAATAGCCTTCCCGCGGCGTCGCCTAACAAATGGAAACCCGGTAAGGCGGAGGCTTGAAGCTCCGCCAATCCGAGATTTCGTTGCCTGATACCGGCGAGGGGCTCATGCCAGGGGCGCAGTGAACCAGACGAGCTGTCTCCGGTATGCGTCACCGGTCTTGCCAGAATCCGATGATCCGTAAATGAGGCATGCGCCACATCGTTTGGACTGAGCCGCGGCATGTGACAAGCTATGCAATCCGAGGTCTGAGGTGGATGACTCGAGGTCGAAAAGCCGGCATGACAAGAGTTACAGATAGCGTTTACCTGGCTGGTTCGATTCGTGGATGCCAGGCCGTGCGGATCATGGCAGGTCCCGCACCACAACTTGCCGCCGCTTTCGCGTGCACACCGGCTCAGCGCCAATTGCTCGACCTGACTCACGACTTTTCCACCCGGCCGGCGCTGGTCATCCACATAGACGGAAAGTGTGGTCTCGAGTTCGGCGCCAGCGTGGAAATTCTGCAAGCTCTTGCCTGGATTTAGGACTCGCGCCACACCCTCCAGATGGCACTGCTCGCACACGCTATTCCGCGCCCGTACGCCCAGCCGCGCCGGGTTCACGATGTTTGATTGCAACGGATGGCTCAAGTGTTCCTGCGGGTCGCCATGACAGCGAGCGCAGTCAATGGCTTCGATCTTTGCGCCGGCCGTCAGTTTGCGCGGGCCTGAAAACTCCACATTTCTCGCATGGCAAAACAGGCACTTATCGCCCAATACGCGGTCGAAATCGAAAATCACCGCGTCTTTGAATCCCGGCGAGATGTCCCAGCCGTAACGGCTGTAATACGAGACGGGAGATTGCAACAAGTATTGTCCGAGTTGCGCGACATAACTGTGGCCGACTTTGCCCGCTCCGATTTGAAAGCTGATGGAATAGTGCGCACGAAACCCCAGTTCGCTCAGGCGGTGGACCATTTGCGCGTTGGCCCAGGTGATATCGACGACGGTTCCGGAGTCGCTGTGCGTCACGCGTCCTGAAGGAACCGTACGCGTCGGGGTCCCGATGGATCGGCCCATGGCAGAGTTGGCGAAGGCCGTGCTTTCAGCCGGGTGGCATCCGGCGCAGATTAGCGTTGCCGCCGCGCTGTTGGTCAAATATACGAATAGGGCGGCCAGAAGCTTCTGGGTCACGCAGAATGCGGCTCGCTTTTGAAATGTCCGTAAACCTGGTCCGCGTTTGCTCATTCAAGCGGTGATATTATCCCCTCGCGGTAGTACCGCGGGATTACCAAGATTAACTTGTATAGGGGAGTTTTGCCATGTCGCCGAAAATTCACTTGCCGATCCTGTTGTTCCTGTCATTCTTTTTGTTCTGGGCGGTTCCAACTTGGCCGCAGAGCGAGGCTGTGAGTGCGAACTTGACGGGTACGGTGCAAGATCCAAACGGCGCCACTGTTCCAGGAGCAAGCGTCACGCTCTCCAACGCAAGCGTCAGTTTTAGCCGCCAAGTGATCACGGGAGATAACGGTCTTTACACCTTTAGCCTGATCCCTCCGGGCACCTATCAATTGAAGGTAGAGAAAGTCGGCTTCGATTCTTTTCTCCAATCGAACATCGTGCTGGCGGTGGGACAGTCGTCTACCCTGAACGCGCGGCTTCAAGTTGGAAACGTGAATCAAGTAGTGGAAGTCACCGCGCAGGCTCCGGTTCTTAATACCGGAAGCGCCGACCTTGGTTCTGAAGTCAGCAGCAAGCAAGCTGTGGAGTTGCCGCTGAATATTCGCAACGTGTATGGACTTGTAGAACTCGATTCTAGCGTCAATAACAGTCAGCAGTTCCAAGCGCTGAATCCTCCAGGCTCACAGGGCAACGTCGATCAGGATATCGCGTTCTTCAATTTCGGCGGCGGCCGATTCGGTACGACGGCATTTCTCCTGGATGGCGCATGGGACGGTGCTGGCGACTGGGATGGCGTGATCTACGTCCCGTCAGTGGATGAATTGCAAGAGTTTCGTATTCAGACCAATACGTTCTCTCCTCAGTACGGCTTGAGCATGGGCAACGTGGTGAACGCGGTAACCAAATCCGGCACTCGCAGCCTGCATGGAGACGCCTTCGAATTTCTGAGGAATAACAATTTAGACGCGAACAACTACTTCAATAACCTGAATGGCCTGGCACGACCACAGTTCAAGCGCAACCAGTTTGGATTCACCGTTGGCGGCCCAGTCTACATTCCCCACTTTTATAAACAAAGGGACAAAACGTTTATCTTTGGAGCCTATGAAGGGCTTCGCCAACAAACGCCCACAACCCTGCTGACTACGGTTCCAACAGTGTTGCAGCGAGGCGGCGATTTTTCGCAGACTTTCAACCAGGATGGCTCTCTGGCAACTATTTACGATCCCTTCAGCACCAGACTCGTCAATCGCCAGTACGTGCGAACTCCATTCACTAACAACACTATTCCCACCACGGAACTAAATCCTGTTGCCGTGAAGCTGATGAATTACTATCCATTGCCGAACAAACCGGGCGCTGCCCTGACCGGGGCGAACAACTTTGCCGGAACAGCAGGGCTGCCGACGAACAGTGACCAATACACCATCAAAGTTGATGAAAATATCAGTGAAAAACAGAATTTCTATGCGAGATGGTCACAGAAGCGGCAGTTTAAGCAACTTGAGGGTGAGTTTTTTGGCGCTTCAGATCCTGGAGGAAATGGAACTCTCGCGCCAGATAATCGTTTCGAAGGCGGTATAGGTTATACCTACGTTTTTTCTCCCGCTTTCGTGATGTCGCTCAATTTTGGTTGGGGGCGTTGGGTGGAAGCTCGCAAGCCGCAAGGTGTTCCGTTCGATGTCACGACAGTGGGACTGCCGGCTGCGATTAACAGCTACTTGGGGCCCGGCGCGTTTCCGAACATCAGTCTTAGCGGGTATCAAAATCTTGGCTCCGGCAGTCTGAATGCCACCCCACGGGAAGCCCGGACCTATGCGGCAGACTTTACGAGAAATTTGGGCGCGCATTCGCTGTCCATGGGATTCATGGGCATTACCTTCATTTTGAATACCTTCAATTCTGCACAGGCTTCCTTCAACTTCGCACCTGATTTCACACAGGGACCATTCCCCACCGCCGCCAACGCGGACACGGGTTCGAGTGCCGCCTCGTTTCTGCTGGGAACGGCGGACAACAGCAGCGCCGGAATTTCTTATACGGCAGAGGCTGCCTACAGCAAGGCTAATTACGGTTGGTATTTTAATGATGACTGGAAGGCGACGAAGTCTCTTACGCTGAATCTCGGGGTTCGCTATGACATTCAGACGGCGCCTAGAGACCGTTTCAACCGTCTTTCATACTTCACACTTGCCGCCAATCCGATCAGTAGCCAATTGCCGGGCCTCAACCTTCCAGGAGATCTACAGTATGTGAACGGTAATAACCGGGGCGTCTACGACACTAACTACAAGAACTTTGCTCCACGCGTAGGGTTGGCTTACTCAGCCTTCAAGAATTTTGTCTTTCGCGCCGGATATGGGATCTTCTACACTCCTGCCATGGAGTTCGGAGACTATCAAGGTCTGTCTCTGAACGGTTATTCGCAAACCACTCCGTATGTCGGAACGCTTGACGGCGTGACACCGCAAAACCTCCTCAGCAATCCCTTTCCGACTGGACTGCTGGCTCCCGTGGGGCAAGCGAGCGGAGGCGCAACTAATGTCGGCCAGAACATAAATGCTGTTCTTCCCAACCGCGCCAGCCCATATGTCCAGCAATGGACGGCCAACATGCAGTATCAACTGGGTGGCACCGTATTTCAGGCTGCTTATATCGGGAACCATGGCACAAAGCTCTTATTCGGTTCCACGACCGAGCTTAACCAACTGCCTACGGCCGACTTAGCCCTGGGCAACCAGTTGCTCCAGCAAGTTCCGAATCCTTTTTACGGGGTGATCACCAGCGGCGCGCTCTCCAGTCCCACGGTTGCCTATGGTCAATTACTTCGGCCATTTCCGGAATATACCGGGGTGGAAGACGTGCAGCCGCCGTCAGCGTCGAGCACTTACAACGCGCTTGCTATCTCGGCCAATCGCCGATTCTCCAAGGGATTGCAGTTCCTGGTTTCGTACACGTGGTCGAAATATCTGACGAACAGCGAGGGACCAGAAGGTTGGACCAACGGACAGGCACAATCTGTCCGCAACTGGTACAACACTTCCCTGGAAAAGTCATTGATGATTGATGACATTCCACGCAGCCTGGTGGTCAGTTATGTTTATGAACTTCCAGTGGGTAAAGGAAAACCCTTCGCGCCCTCAAACAAAGTTGTCGATGCCGCCATCGGAGGCTGGCAGGTAGCCGGCATCTCGAACTTCAAAGATGGATTTCCGCTGTCGATCACGGATGCCACCAACAACACGAACTCGTTTGGCGGCAATCAACGGCCTAATATTGTGGGAAATCCAAACCTTAATGGCAATTCCATCTACGAGTTCTTCAACACGGCTGCCTTTACTCAGCCGCTGCCCTTCACCTTCGGAAACGTGCCCAGAACTATGGGCTATCTTCGCTCCCAAGGAACCAATAGCACCGACCTCACATTGCAGAAATATTGGCAATTGTGGAATGAGACCTCACGCCTCCAGCTACGGGCCGAATTCTATAATATTTTCAACCGTACGCAGTTCTTCGCACCCGGTACGACTTACGGGACTTCGACTTTCGGGGTGATACCGGGGGCACTAGCAGGGCGATCTATTCAGTTCGGCATGAAACTCTATTGGTGAAACGCTATTTACCAGCCGCCATACTATGCGCCAGCCTGAGCATCCGGCTTTTTGCGCAGGAATCGCTGGCGGACGAAATCCGTTCTGCACAGTCCGCGGGGCAATACGCAGAAGCGGCTAAACTTTATGGCCAACTGATCGCGGCCGGTACAGATAGTCCCCAAGTTCGCAGCAATTACGGTATCATGCTGCACCTGGCGGGACGAAACCGGGAGGCACTGCAGCAACTTCGAATCGCGATCCGGCAATCACCCAGTCTGGCCGGCGCGAACCTGTTTGCCGGTCTGTGCGAACTCGACTTGAACGAGCCGGCGGCTGCTCTTCCCTATTTGCGGCAAGCACAGCAATCCGATCCAGATCATCCCACCCCGCTGCTGGCTTTGGGAAAGGCTTACGTGGCGACCCGAAATTATCAGGCGGCCAATGAAGCGTATTTGAATGCGACAAAGCTGGACGGAACGTTGGCTGAAGCCTGGTATGGCGCGGGCGTCACGGATCGAAGCTTAGCGGAAGAACTTCTGAACCATGCTGCGCGCGAAGGCAAAGCAGATAACGAATCGATAAAACCCAAAGTTCAGAAGCTGTTGGAGGAAGCCATGGAGGCCTTGAGTCAAGCCGTGCAGTTGGAGCCGGCATCTGCGCGCACACATTTGCTCATGGCCGAATCGCTTTCGTCGTCAGGAAAGTTTGCGGAGGCCGTTCCCGAGTATCAAACTGCTATTAAGCTGGATTCAAATTTGGACGCCGCTTATCTGGGACTAGCCTCTGGATATTGGAAAGCGCGAGAATTCGATGAGGCTTTGCCGTTTCTGAAAAGAGTGCTGGAGAAGAGTCCGAAAGATGCGGAGGCAAACGGAATGCTGGCCGACATTCTGCAGCATGATGGCAAGAACGCGGAAGCGCGCCAGCATGCCGAGCTCGCACTTGCCGGAAACCCCGATCTGATTGAGACACGAGTTGTGCTGGCGCGCATCTATCTCGGAAGACGACAACCGAAGTTAGCTATCGCGGAACTCCGAAAGGTGTTAGCCGCGGATCCGGACGGCAGCTACCATTTTCTGTTGTACCGAGCCTGTCGCGATGCCGGTGATGAGCAGGGGGCGCGCAAAGCAATGGCCGAGTTTCAGCAACTGCGATATAACGGTCATCGATGAACTTCATAGCGCCGCTGATCGCGGGCGGCTCGCGCTCTTCGAATGTCGACGGATTCTTTCAGCGCTGCGTCGGCTTCCCGGATGCGTCCTAATTTGCGCAGCGCCGTCGAGAGCTGATAGTGAATTTCGCCCTGATCATCCGCCGCCGCTGCCTTCCGCAATTCAGTCGCAGCGTTGGCGTACTGCTCCAGGTGAAGATAAGCCCGACCCAGATCCGCATGTGCCGCCAATGCATCAGGCTGGGCTTTTAGATACTGTGTGAGCAGCGGAATGGCATCG
>DASYAX010000132.1:0-89054 GCA_036501045.1 Bryobacteraceae bacterium | reverse complement strand
CACCACGCGGCGCATCAATCGCACATCCTCTTCGGTCGCGCCGCCCGAAGAGAAGCCGGTGGACGTTTTGACGAAATCCGCTCCCGCTTCCGCCGCCAAACGGCAAGCTGCCGTTTTCTGTTGATCGCTCAAAAGACAGGTCTCCAAAATCACTTTCAGAATCGCGCCGCGCGTATGGGCGAGCGCCGCAATGTCCGCGATCTCCTTCTTTACCAGCGGCTCATTTCCGGACCGCAAGGCGCCAATGTTCTGCACCATGTCGAGTTCGGCCGCGCCTTGTGAGAGGGCCAGCTCCGCTTCGCCGGCCTTGACTTCGCCGGCATTCGCGCCCAGAGGAAATCCGACGACCGCGCACACACGAACCGTCGCACCGGCCATTTGCTCGCGGGCAAACGACACCCAGCAAGGATTGACGCATACCGTCGCAAAATTGTGTTCGCGAGCTTCCCGGCACAGACGGGCGATATCGCTTTCTGTTGCTTCCGGCTTAAGCAGAGTATGGTCGATCAGAGATGCGATGCTTTGTGGGTTCGCCAGATACTGTTCTGAAGTCACACTTTACATATTGGACCACTCACGTACAATCGTTGCTGCAAAAGCAATACATGATAACAAGAAGAACGTTTGTGCCGCTTTCGATGGGCGCCGCCGCGTTGCTGGCGGATGTGCCCGCCAAGGGCCGCTTAAAGCAGAGCGTCACCGCCGGTGTTTTCCGTGGAAAGCAGATGACGCTCGATGAAATGTGCCGGCACGCGGCGGATCTCGGAATCTACGGCTTCGATCTCGTGAAGCCCGAAGACTGGCCGGTTTTGAAGAAGTACGGCCTGGTCCCTACTATGACGCCCGAGCCGCGGGGCGCGACCATACGAGACGGCATCAACAGGAAAGAGAATCACGATCGCATCGAGCAGAGCCTTCGCGAAGCGATCGATCTCTGTGCGGCAGCCGGTTCTCCCAACGTGATCACGTTTTCCGGAAACCGCCGCGGCATGCCCGACGAGGAGGGTGCGGCCAACAGCGTCTTGCTGCTGAACAAGGTCAAGTCTCAGGCCGAAGACAAGGGCGTGACTATTTGCATGGAGCTGCTCAACAGCAAGGTGAATCACAAGGACTACATGTGTGATCACACCGCATGGGGCGTGGGCGTGATGCAGCAGGTAAACTCGCCGCGCGTGAAATTGTTGTATGACATTTATCACATGCAGATCATGGAGGGCGATGTGGTCCGCACCGTTCGCGAAAATATCCAATACATCGGGCACTTTCACACCGGCGGGAATCCCGGCCGCCACGAAATCGATCAGACGCAAGAGCTGAATTATCACTTCGTTGCACAAGCCATCGCCGATCTAGGCTTCGCCGGAGTGGTGGCTCACGAATACACGCCGCTGCGCGATCCGCTCACGTCGCTGGCGCAAGCGATCGAGATATTTACGGTTTAGGGTGGCGACTGTGAGCTGTCACACTGCGGTTGACCCCTCGGGGTGACACAAAAAGTTAAGACACAGTTCGCCGTTGGCTGAATAATTCTAGCGCAACGGTTGGCCTTATTGCAGAATGAGGGCCAGCTGGCGAAGCGGAGGCGGGCAATGCGGGAGAGCAACCCGCCAAGGAATAACCAGCTGGAAACTCATCGAGACGATGAGGCCGGGAGCGGCGATTGCGCTGTTCCCGGACCACTCGACTCACATCGGATCGATAGATTTCCCGATGCCTGAAAAAACTCATGCTGCTCCTGACAGAGTTGCGTGAGTGGCCAGCGTGAGTTCTTTTTTAAACTCTGCCGGCGGACGGTATCCGAGCGCCGAATGCAGGCGCTTCCGATTGTAGATTTTTTCGATGAAGTGCCGCAGCGATCTGCCAGCCTCCACCAGATCCCGGTATTCCTGGCGGAAGACTTCCTCGTACTTGAGGGTCTTCATATCTTCGTACAACTCTCGGTCTGCGCCTTGTCGTAAGGATCGCTTTGCGGCTCATGCTGATCTGAATACCGTGTTCGATCAACAGGCCGGCGTATTCGTTGGAGGCGTACTGCACGCCGCGGTCGGAATGATGGACCAGCCCCGGCTTGAACTGTCGATTGGCCAGTGCCATCTTGAGTGCCGCGAGCGGAAGGCTCGCTTCCAGTGTGCGGTCCACAGCCCAACCGATCACCTTGCGCGAAAATGCATCCAGCACCACCGCCAGATGGACGAACTCTGTTTCCAGCCGGATGTAAGTAATATCGGCCGTCCACAGTTGATCGATCCCGCTCAGCGTCATCTTCCGTGCCAGGTTCCGGTAAATTCGGAAGTCCTGCCGCGAGTCCGTGGTTGCCACCACAAACTTTCGCCTTCGCAGGCACAGCCGGTTATCTTCTCGCATAATGCGCTGCACGCGCTTGTGTTTCACTATCTATGCTCGGCGTTTCAGTTCCGCCGTGATCCGCAACCGGCCATAACTCGGCATTTCCAATGCAATGCGTTGCATGGCGTCCCGCAGATCCATATCGTGATCCTCGCGCACGCGCTCCGGGTCGAACCGATAGAAGCCTTTGCGGCTCACTCCGGCCAACCTACACATCTGCTTGATCGCCAGCTTTCCGCTCACTTCTTGCTGAACCTCGCGGTAGATTGCGGCTTTCCATTCAATGCCTGCAGCATCCGCTGTTCTTCGATGCGCTGCAAGCACCGTTTCAAAAAATCGATCTCCCATGCCTGTTGGCCGATTTTTCTTTCCAACTCGGCCAACAGGCTGTCGTCCGCACGCCGATTCCCCTGACCAAGAAAGGCGTGCTCAGCAGAATGCTGGAAATCCTTCCGCCAGCGGTGCAGCAGGTTCGGATTGATCTCGCACGCTCGCGCCACTGCGGCAATCGAAGCCCCTGCTTCCAATCGCCGCAGCGCTGCTATTTTGAACTCTCTCGTGAACTTCCTTCGCGATAACCCTATGACTCAAATTCTCCATTCGATGAATTTTGAGCCTTAACTTTTTGTGCCAAAAATGGGGGCAAGTCCAGACATTCGGCGCAATATCGATTGGAGCGGAGTAAAGAGCCTTCGTATCTGGTCCGTAAATTGTAACTTCGGTATATCCACTCTCTGGACTACCCCAGTTAACGAAATATCCTCCACTATATGACGACACCGCTAGCGGCCCTTCTTACTGCGGGTCGGCAGGGGCTTGAGCAAAACAGAGCCTCACGAAAGTAAGCGAAACGGAGAGGGCCACGCAGTTTACATTTTTAGTTCCCTAAGCAATAATACTGGGAAATCCGGTGCGCGGATGAGGCCTTTGAACTAGCCGGGGACGTAGTTCAGCTCAATGATCAGTAATCACTATTCAACAGTAACAGCCATAATGGCCCACGGCATTATTTGAAATCCAACTCCAAAAAGATGGCTTTCTCGGACAAGTGAAAAGTCCGTCAGAATTCGCTGGTGGCCTCTTAAGTTAGCTTATAGGGCGGAGCCCTGGGTGCTGTCTGATCTGTAACCTTTTACTCATCCGTTCACACTCAGCTCAGGGAATGGCGTGGAGTATCCAAATGGGACATACTGATTCGTTAGGATGCGTCAAGATCTCTGGTGGGCCGTTCGCTGGGTACGCAAGAACCCGTTTTTCTCCGCCGCGGTGGTGTTCATTTTGGCGTTGGGAATCGGAGCGAATTCGGCGGTCTTCAGCATTGTGGATGCGGTTCTTCTGCGGCCCTCTCCATTCCCCGACAGCAAAAGCCTCGTGCGGGTCGAAGAAAGGGTGACAAGCGGGAAGTGGACCGGCGTGCCCTTCAAGGACTACCAGAAATGGGCCGGCCGCAACGACATCTTTGAACGAGTTGCCGCGTACCTGCGAGACACGGTGACGCTGACCGGTGGCGGGGAGCCGGAACAGGTCATCGGCGTGCGCACGTTGGGGCTGTTCCCTGTGCTCGGTGCTCAGGCGCAATTCGGCCGGAGCCTCATCGTGTCCGACGACGACGGAGGGGGCCGGCACGTGGTGGCGATCAGCGACCGTCTCTGGCGGCGGCGTTATCATGCCGATCCGCGGATGATCGGCCGTCGAATCACCATCTCCGACGAGGCTCACACGATCGTGGGCGTCATGCGTCCGGATTTTGAATTTCGCTATGCAGAGGCGGACCTGTGGACACCGCTGCGACTGAGTGCGAACCCTCCCTGGCTTCAAGTCATCGCCCGTTTGCGGCGGGGCGTCGCGGTGGCGCGAGCCCGGAGCGCGCTCGCAATTGTGTCGCAGCAGATGGAGCGGGAAGAACCGAAAGATCGTGTCGGCTTGCAGATACTCGTGAAGCAGTGGCGCGATACGCCGGACGAGAAATACACGTTGACGCTCCTGTTCGTGCTCGCGGCAGTTGGTTTGATGATGTTGATCGTCTGCGCGGATGTGGGCGGCCTTCTGTTGACCCGCGCGGTGGAGCGGGAAAAAGAGATCACCATTCGAGCGTCGCTCGGCGCCGGGCTTTGGCGAATTGTGCGGCAATTGTTATGCGAAAGCCTCGTTCTCGCTGTCCTCGGCAGTGTGGGCGGCATCGCTATGGCCGGTTTGCTGCTGCAGCTTCTCACGAAAGAGCTGAAGCAATTGCCGATTGTGCTTCCGCATTTGCAGCAGGTAGGAATGAACGGACGAGTCCTGGTCTTTGACACAGCGCTTTGCCTGTTCCTCGCGATTCTGTGCAGTCTCGCACCCATTCTGTTGGCGGCGCGCACCGATCTGCAGATGGTATTGCGAAGCGGGTCGGGCAGCAGCAGGCCGGGAGCGTCTTCGCGGCTCTTCTCGACGATCATTGCATTAGAGACGGGCTTTGCATTCCTGCTATTGGCCGGATCGGGCTTGATGATCCGGAGTCTTATCCGGGTGCAGCAGGAAGACCACGGATTTCGGCCCGACCATGTGCTTACCTTGCGCGTGCCGGTGGGCACGCTAGCACAGCCCCGCCCAACGGGTAAGTACGACACCAGGCCCCGACAAATCGCGTACTATCGCGACATTTTGCAGCGAGTGAAGTCGGTGCCGGGAGTGAAGGCCGCCGGCATCGTGAACAATCCGCCGCTTTCCGATCTCAACACCTCGCTTAGCTTTGGCTTCACCGGACCTGATGGCAAGCCGCAAGAGACCTCCGCGCGCACCATCAGTTCAGATTACTTTGCGGCTATGGGTATTCCGCTGATTGCGGGCCGCACATTCAACGACGGCGATCGGGCCGGGGCCCCCGAGGTGGCGATCATCAACGAAACCTTGGCACGCCAGCTCTTTCCGAACGAGAATCCGCTGAATCGGAAGCTGACCGGCGCCGCGAATGCGTCAGGCCCCAGGGTTGTGGGCGTGGTGAAGGACTCCAGGCAGAGGAGCTACGAATTGCCGGCTATGGGCGAGGTCTACATTCCGTATCAGCAGTACATCTTCGCCACATTTATGTCGACTATCGTGGTGCGAACCGCGGGGGAACCAAAGGCGCTGGCTTCCGCCCTACGAAAGCAGGTTTGGGCCGTGGACCCGAATCAGCCTGTCGTGAAAGTGGAAACCATGAAGGAGTTGATCGCGGACTCTATCTGGCGTCCGCGATTCTCGGCCTGGATTTTCTCGGTGCTCAGCGGCCTCTCGCTGCTTCTGACGGCTATGGGCGTGTATGGCGTAATCGCGTACACGTCGGCTCTGCGGGCACGGGAGATTGGCATTCGCGTGGCGCTGGGCGCTACTCCCTCTAAGGTCGCGGCCGTGATTTTATACCGAGCCATGATTCCGCTGGCGTGCGGTCTTGGCGTGAGCGTGGTCGCGGCCCTGTTGTTATCGCGCCTTGTCAGCAGCCTGCTCTATGGGATCAGCAGCAACGATTTTTGGACATACTGCAGTGCGGCGACGCTGCTGCTGATTACTGGAATGGCCGCTAGCGCACATCCCGCGTGGCAGGCGGCGGTAAGAGATCCACTCGAGGCGCTGCGCGCCGAATAGGACGGTTAGCTGAGCGCCCTTACGATTTCGTGGTGACCCATTTTTCGCGCCCAGGAGAGTGGGCGCGCCCATACCTCGGCGTCATTCTCCTCCGGGTCAGCTCCGTTTTCAGTTAGTAGCTCCACAAGCGGGAGCCGCCCCCAACGGCATGCCCACCCGAGGGTAGTGCTGTTCAGGATGTCATCACGCCGGTCCATGCGCGCGCCTGCCTCGAGCGCCGCACGGCCAAACGCCGCTACTTCGCCGTCGCTGATCCAATCGCCCATCGCCGCGATCTCGTGCAGGATGGTCCGTCCGAACGCACCAACGACGTTAACATCGCACGCGTTCAGAATGAGACGGAAACACTCCAGATAACTTTCCCGGTCGAAGTCTTTATTGCCCGCGTACAGCCACGGAATGTGGTGCCAGAAGGATAAGGGCGACGCAAGCATGCGAAACCAGCGCACGTCCTGGCGATCCCAGTGGATGCGCTCCAACGACATTCGAACGATCTCGGTAGCGCCTGCGTCCGCGCCGAAGCGGAGCAGCTCTTCGGCAAGGGGTTTGCCGAATGGATGCATGTTTTGCGGTAAGACGCCGCGCTCGTCATCCGTCAGCATCTGCCGGGCGAGCCCGGTCTGACGATAGAGGGCAGCGGTGTCGGCGGTCACGATTCCACCTCGTGCTTGCAGCAGCTCTACCATTTGCCACTGCTTATGGCTATAGGCGCTGTGCACGGGCGACCCGCTGGAATCGACGTGGACGTTTGGGTCCGCGCCTCGATCGAGCAGCAAGGACGCCATCTCGTACCGGCCCAACGCCGCGGCGCGCCACAACGGATACCCCTGCGAGTTCGCGATCCAGTCTCCTTCGCCGGACGAGACACGTTCGTCGGGATCGAATCCGGAATCGAGCAGAAACTCGAGCACGTCGATACGATTGTTCTGCACCGCGACGGTAAGCAGGCCGCCATCGTGCCAGCGAATGTGATTGGTGAGTTTGCCTTCCTCAAGACGCGCGCGCAGCAACGGTAGATCACCGTTGGCGACTGCCGTGCGAGCGGGCTCATCGGCGAGTTCCGTCGTTGGAGCCGCCCGATCGGGTATGAGTTTCGTCCGGCGTTGCTCTTCCTCTTCGATGATGGAAACAATCTCGTCATAACCGCGCTCCTGTGCCAAGGTCCATGCGGAGGTGGCATCGCGATGGGGATGTATGCCCGCCCGTGCGTTGGCGCCGTGCTGCATGAGCAAGCGTGCAAGCTCCGGGCGGCGGTACGTCACGGCGTAGTGGATCGCGCGGTGTTCGTCGCCGTAGGAAACGGTCATACCGGCAAGCTCGGGGCGCGCATTTAACATCATTCGTACGCGCTCGACGCTGCCGGCGCACACCGCTTCCACCAATTGCCTGATCGTTACGCCGTCGACGTAAGCCTTCAGCTTCGGCCAACTGTCGAAGCCGTAGCTCCGCGCGATCACGAGTTGCGCGTCGTGCAAAGCGAAGGCCGCAGCTTGTGCCTCGTCGTAATGAGTGTTGACCTCATCGACGGCCGCTGAATCGCCTGCCTTGAAGGCACTGAAGAGTTGCTTGGCCTGGCGTTTAAGTTGTTCGAGGTCCGGGTGCTCACGCATCCGGCGAGTGGGCAGCTTTTGTTTCACTTGAGCTCCTTTCATGACGCCCGGTGTCCGCTAGCTCGGGCAGAAAAGAGTTCGGTCAACCAAATCGCCGAAAGTCGAAATTCAGGCGGGACGCGGTCCCTTTCCGCGGACACGGAGGCGTCCTGAACACGCCACCATCAAAATAACACTCAGGTTGGCGGCCGTACAAGATGCTGATCTACTCGGTCCGGAGCGCGACAGCCGGGTCGGTGCGCATGGCGCGGCGGCCGGGCAACAGGCAGGCGAGTAAGGCGGTCACTAACAGCAGTGCGGCGACGGCGGCGTACGTCAGGACGTCAAATGATTTGACGCCAAACAGCAGGCTGACCAGGTAGTGCGATAACCAGCAGGCTCCGAGCGTGCCGAGTGCGATTCCCAATAGGGCAGGCCGCATGCCTTGGCCCACGGTCATGACGAGAATGTTGCGGGCGCTGGCGCCTAACGCTACGCGCAGGCCGATTTCCGCGGTGCGCCGGTTCATCGAATAGGCGAGCACGCCGTAGATACCGGTGGTGGCGAGCAGAAGGGCCAGACCGCCGAACACCGCGAGGAGAATGGCGTTGAAGCGCTGCGGCGACAGGGAACGGTGGACCACTTCGTCGAACGAGCGGACGTCCGCGACAGGGAGATTGGGGTCGAGGCCGGCGACGATCGCACGGATGGTTGGTGCTATGGCGAGCGGATTACCGCGGGTGTGGACGACGAACTCGGACGGTAGCGCGTTTGCGCCATAGGGAAGATAGATGGTGAGGGTCGCCGCGGAAGCAAGACCGCGCTCGCGGCTGTCTGCTACGACGCCGACTATTTCGGCATCCAGATTGCCTTGTCCCTTCCAAAGGAGAACGTGGCGGCCGAGGGCATCTTCATTCGGGAAGAGCAATTTGGCCAGCCGCCGGCTGATGATTACGTGCCGCTGTGGGACCGGCTTGTCCTGCTGGCTCCAGACAGGTTGATCGCGCTCATTGAAGCCTCGACCCTGGAGCAGTGGCAGCCCGATGGCGCGGAAATAGTCCGGCGAGACGATGCGCCATCCGGCCCAAGGTGCGGCGGCTTGCGCGGCGTTATGAGGAGCTGAAAGGGCGTCGATGCCCATGCCGGTGTCGGCGGCTCCTTCGACGGGCCGACTGCTGACGGCACCCGCGGCGAGTATCCGCGGGACGGCGGAAAGACGCTCGAAGAAGCGATCCAGGAAGCGTTTGCCCACACCGTTTTGATAGTAGGAACCGGGCATGTTGACCGAGAATACGAGGCGGTTTTCGGTTTGGAATCCGCGGTTCACGTTCATCAATCCGGTGAAGCTGCGAATGAGCAGGCCCGCGCCCACCAGCAAAAGAAACGAGAGCGCCACCTCGCCGGTAACGAGCGCCGCGCGCAAACGTCCTTGCGCACGGCTTCCGGTCTGGCGATCGCCATCACGCAGCGCCGTGGCGGCGCTATGGGCCGGAGTTTGGCATGCGGGCGCCAGTCCTGACAGCACACCGGTGAGGATGGCGGCGAGCGCCGCGAATCCGAGGACCCAGGGGTTCAGGCTGGCGTCGGCCAACCGAGGAATGCCGCGGATCTCGAGCGCCTGAACAGCGCGGAGAGTGGCGTAGGCAAGCGCCAATCCAAGCGCGGCGCCGAATCCGCTGAGCAGGACGGACTCCAGCATCATGAAGCGCACGAGGCGCGCGCGTCCGGCTCCGAGAGCGATGCGGACGGCGATTTCGCGTTGACGGACAGTGCCGCGAGCGAGCAACAGATTGGCGATGTTCAGGCAGGCAATCAGCAACAGGAACGCGACGGCGCCGAGGAGCACCCAGAGCGCACGCCGGGTCGTGTTACCGGCGACCCAGGAACTGGAAGGCGCGAGAAAGAATCCGATTCCCTTGTCTTCCTTCGGGTAGGACTTGGCAAGGGTAGCGGCGAGACGCTTCAAATCGGCGCGCGCGGCAGCGTGAGAAACGCCTGGAGCGAGCCGTCCGATGACATCGAATTCCCAACTCGTGCGGTCGGCGTTGGGTTGGTAGCCAAAGGGCTGGTAAATCTGCTCGTCGATCCAGGGCTCGCCGGGCGGAAGAACGCCGACTACGGTGCAGGCTCGATCGTTCAAGCGCAGAGTCTTTCCTAAAATGTTCGGGTCTGCGCCTAGACGTCCGCGCCAGAAGCGGTTGCCGAGAATGACGATGCGGTTGTCAAATCCGTTGCGGTCGTCTGAGTAGGAGAAGTCGCGCCCCAGGATGGGCGATACGCCGAGAGTGCGGAAAAAACCGGCGGTGACCGAGATATCAATGACCTTTTCGGCAGGGCCGTCGCCGGTGAGGTTGGCTTCGTCGTAATGGTAGGCAGCGAGTTCCTGAAACGAATGGTTCCGGGCGCGGACGTCCCAGAAGTTGGCCTCCGCGAATGAGGCTTGATCGATGCCGCGGCTTAGCCTTGACTCCCAAATCTGGAGCAATCGCGCGGAGTCACGGAAGGGCAGGGGCTCGATTAGCGCCGCATAGAAAATGCCGAAGACCACGGTGGCGGCGCCGATGCCGAGCGCCAGCATCAGCGTGCAAAGAACCGTCAGATCTTTATTGCGGCCTAGCGCACGCAATGACTGCCTCAGTTCAGTAACTAGCGTCTCCAATGTGACGCCGACGCGAACGTCGCGAACGCTCTCCTTAATTTGTTCCGCTCCGCCCATTTCGAGCCGGGCCTCACGCCGCGCGATGCTTGGATCTGCGCCCGCGCGCGCCTTGTCGTCCTCAAGCATCTCCCGGTAGGAATGGATCTCCTGGGCGAGATCATCCTCAATGGCTCGCTTGCGCGCGAGATTGCGGTATAAGACTTTCAATCGACGCCACACGTTCATACAGACAGTCTATATGAGCAATTTTGTGGGCGCAAGTTTAAGACGACGGCACCGAACGTTAATTGAGCTTGCGGACCCAGATATTCCGGAAGCTGATGGGTTCGCTCTTGTCGCCGTGCGCCTGGAGCTTAATGGGCGCGGTGTCGTACTTCTTGTAAAATGGTTTGCCGATGTAACGGGTTTCGCCCTTCAGTTCAAAGTGATTCTCGACCAGCACGCCGTTGAAAAAGACGGTGACATAGGCGGGAGTTTTCAGCGAGCCGTCGGAATTGAATTCGGGCGCGGTCCACACCACGTCATAGGTCTGCCATTCGCCGGGTTTGCGATTGGCGTTTGCCAGCGGAATGGCTTGCTTGTAGATGCTGCCGGCCTGGCCGTTGACGTACGTCTTGTTGTTGTAGGAATCGAGAACCTGCAGCTCATAGCCGTCGTCGCCGGGGCCGGTAGAGGCCAGAAATACGCCGCTGTTGCCGCGGGCCTGACCGGAACCGGTGATGTCTTCGGGAATTTTCCACTCGATGTGGAGTTGGTAGTTCTTGAAGCTACGCTTGGTTTCGATGTTGCCGGAGCCTTTGGCCTTGTTCACCGTCATCACGCCATCGGCGACAGTCCATTTGGCGGGGGATTTGTCGCGATTGGAGACCCATTCGTCGAGGTTCTTGCCGTCGAAGAGCACGATAGCGTCGGAAGGAGGCGCGTTGCAGGTGGCGCCCGGAGTTACGACTTTGGGCACCGGCTCCCAGACTTCGGTGTCCTGCGGCTTCATTTGGATGGGAGCGGGCTCCTGCGCCGGCGCAGCCAGGGCGACCAGAGCCGCTAAGGCGAGTAAATTCGAGAATTGTATGCGCATGGTCTTAGATGACGATACACCAAATCGATCGGTGAGGCCGCTGGAATCTTTGCTTGCGGTGCGCTTTTGTATTTATAGCGCTAAAATATGGGGAATGCGCATGCGAACGAAAACTGCGATTCTTGTGACCCTGATCCTGGCCGGCGCGGGAGCGCAGGCGGCTCCGTCGAAAGCGGAACGGCTGACGTGGTGGCGCGACGCCCGCTTCGGCATGTTCATTCACTGGGGGCTGTACGCCGTCCCAGCGGGTGAATGGAAAGGCCAAGAAATACCGGGAATTGGCGAGTGGATCATGAATCACGCCAAGATTCCGGTCAGCCAATACGAGCAGCTCGCGAAGCAGTTCAACCCGCTGAAGTTCGATGCCGATGCATGGGTGCGCACCGCGCAGGCTGCTGGGCAAAAATACATGGTGATCACGGCGAAGCATCACGATGGGTTCGCCATGTTTCACTCGCGAGTCTCGAAATACAACGTGTACGACGCCACGCCTTTTCATCGCGATGTGGTTGGGGAATTGGCGGCCGCGTGTAAACGCGCCGGAATGCCGTTGGGCTTCTATTACTCGCAAACGCAAGACTGGCATGAGCCGGACGGCGACGGCAATACCTGGGATTTCGATCCGGCTAAAAAGAATTTCGATAAGTATTTTCATCAGAAGGCGATTCCGCAGGTTCGCGAGCTGCTGACCAACTACGGACCGGTGGCGCTCATCTGGTTCGATACGCCCAAGAACATCACGCCCGAGGAGAGCAGGGAACTGGTGGACCTGGTGCATAAGCTGCAGCCGCGCTGTCTGGTGGACGGGCGCATCGGCCACGATATGGGCGATTATCGAAGCACGGGCGACAATGAAATTCCGGCGAAACAGCTCGACTACGATTGGGAAGTTCCAGCGACTCTCAACGATACCTGGGGATTCAAGAAGAATGACAACAACTGGAAATCGCCGCAGACCTTGATTCGCCAATTAGTGGACGTGGCGAGTAAGAACGGCAATTATTTGCTCAACGTAGGTCCAACGGCGGAAGGCGTCATTCCGCAGCCATCGGTCGATCGCCTGAAAGCGGTTGGCGCGTGGCTCAAGACGAATGGAGCCGCTGTTTACAGCGCCAAGCCAAGCCCTTACCCGTATGAATTTAGCTGGGGCTCGGTGACGATCAAGCCGGGACGCGCGTTTCTCAACATTGTCGAGTGGCCGGAAAACGGGAAATTTACGTTGTATGGCTTTGAAAGTAAGGTGCACAAAGCGTACTTATTGGCACAACCGAAGCCCAAGGTGCAGGTTAGTCAAAAAGTTACCGCCGGACATAAGGAATTAGTGCTGAGCTTACCGGCGCAGGCCCCCGATCCGAACGTGTCGGTCGTGGTACTCGAGGTCGACGGCATGCCCGAAGCGGACAAGGACTTGACCCAACAACCGGATGGCACGGTTACGTTGAACGATCAATTCGCGGTGTTGAGCGCCGATTCGAAGATCAAAGTGGGTAATCGGGGCACGACTATGGGATGGACTCAAACTTCCGATACGCTTGCTTGGGATTTCGACTTATATCGGCCGGGTGTCTATGAGGTAATTGCCCGCACTGGTAGCGCGCGGGGTGCGGGTGGACGCGATAACTCGACCTGGACTTCGGACCACGAGCTGAAAGTGACCACTCAGGGGCATAGCGTGGAGCATGTAATTGAGGACGAAGGCAAGATTCCGGATCCGAGAAACCCGCTTTTTCCAGATACGCGGACCAAGCTGGGAGAAGTGCACCTGGAATCCGGGAAGCTGCATTTGACGGTGGAAGCGCCGAAAATCAATCCCAAAGCAAAGGGCGGCATCCGTCTGCGGGAGATCGAGTTGATCCCGGTGCAGTAAGTTAAAGAAGATGCAAAGACGCCGTTTTCTCACCTCGTCGCTGGCAGCCTCGGCCTTGGCGCTTTCAAACGACACGCTCGAGGCACAACCGCAAGATTCAAACCGCGAATATTATGAGCTGCGCCGTTACTACCTTCAATCGGGGCCGCAGACGAAGCTGACTAACAAATACCTGGCTGAAGCGCTGATTCCGGCGCTGAACCGGCTGGGCATGAAAACTGTCGGCGTGTTCGATCTGTATCTCGGTCCGCAAACGCCCTCGGTTTACGTCCTGATTCCAGCCACTTCGCTCAAGACACTGGTCACCACCGAGCTTCGACTGGCGCACGACGAAGAATATATGAAGGCGGGCGAGGCATTCTTGCGCGCGCCCGCGAAAGACCCGGCCTATTTGCGGATGGAAAGCTCACTGCTCATTGCTTTCGAAGGCCATCCGAAATTGACGGTGCCGCCGGTGACGGCGCAACACGGCGCGCGAGTGTTCCAGTTGCGTACTTACGAAAGCCCCTCGAACTCCGATCATCGTCTGAAGGTGGAGATGTTCCATCATGGCGAGTTCGCGGTTTTCGAAAAGGCCGGTTTCTGGCAGGTGTTTTACGGGGATACCCTCATCGGCGGCCGCATGCCGAACCTTACTTATATGTTGAGCTTTCCGGATCTGTCGGAATTGGACGCGAAATGGAAGGCATTCCAGACCGATCCGGATTGGAAGAAGCTGAGTGCGTCGCCTACGTTCAGCTTTGAATCGATCGTCTCAAACATCTCGAATCTAATTCTCAAACCGACCTCGTACTCGCAGATCTAAGCAGATGCCGAAGATTTCTTACTTGTTTTTGGCGTTGGCGCTGCCGCTTCTTGGCGCGGTTTCGGAACCGCCCATTTCGCTTTGGCCTACCGGCGCCCCGGGGCCGAAATTTGCTCCCGGTCCGGAAGGCGATATGACTACCGCCAAGGATCATGCCGTTGCGGGCAGACCGGTGATCCGGATCGGCAATGTGACGGAGCCGTCTGTTGCGTTTTATCCCGCGCCATCGCAGAACAACAGCGGGGCGACGGTGGTGGTGTTTCCCGGCGGCGGCTATCGCATTTTGGCCCTAGATCTAGAAGGAACGGAGGTGTGCTCCTGGCTGAATTCGATCGGAGTAAATGCGGCGCTGGTGAAATATCGGGTGCCGGAGCCGCCGGGCGTGCCACGCTATGCCGGTCCTTTGCAAGATGCGCAGCGCGCTTTGGGTATTGTGCGTAGCCATGCCGGCGCCTGGCATATCGATACACACCGCATTGGCGTTTTGGGCTTTTCGGCGGGCGCCCATCTGGCAGCTCTCATCAGTAATGACTATGAGGAGCGTACGTATCCGGCGCTGGATGATGCCGATCGGGTCAGTTGCCGCCCCGATTTCACGATTCTCATTTATCCGGCTTACCTGACCGCCAACGACGACCGCATGACGCTCGCGCCCGAATTTCACGTGACGGCGCGAACGCCGCCGACGTTCCTAGTGCAAACCGAAGACGATCCGGTGCACGTGGAAAATAGCCTGGTCTATTTCCGCGCGCTCAAAGATGCGAAAGTGCCGGTTGAGATGCACCTGTTTACTACGGGCGGTCACGGCTATGGGCTGCGCGCCTCGGAGGAGCCGGTTACCACTTGGCCGAAACTGGCGGAAGCCTGGCTGCGCTCGCGCCACATTCTTGACCTGATCCAGTAATTTTCAGCGAGTTTTCAGATTCGGCGGTTATGCTCATTGCGGAATGAATTGCAACCGCGTTTCGTGGATCATGGCCGCGGCGATAACTGCGGCAAGTCTTGCGTTTGCGCAGGGCTACAAAGTGACTGGTTCGATTCCGATCGGAGGGAGCGGCGGATGGGACTACCTGGCCGCGGACTCGCCAAATCATCGGCTGTATGTCTCGCACGGCAGCGAAGTTGTGGTGGTTGACCTCGATTCGGGGAAAGTGGTGGGCAAAATCGGCGGCATGAAACGAATTCACGGCATTGCGATCGACCACGCCCGCAAGCTCGGCTTCATCACCGATGGAGGCAGCAACGAGGTGGTGATTTTCGAGCTGGGCACGCTCGCCGTGAAAAACAAAGTGCAGGCAGGCACGAATCCGGACGGCGTGGTCTTTGACCAGCCGTCCGGTCGCGTATTCGCCTTTAACGGACGGAGTCAAAATGCGACGGCGATCGATGCGTCGAGCGAAACAGTCGCCGGGACCATCGCTTTGGCAGGAAAGCCTGAATTTCCGGTGAGCGACGGACGCGGCCATGTTTACGCGAATATTGAGGACAAGAGCGAGATTGTCGAGATCGATTCGAAAACTTTGAAGTTGGAGGCGCGCTGGCCGCTGGCGCCTTGCGAATCGCCCTCCGGCCTGGCCATTGACACAAAGAACCGGCGCCTTTTCTCGGTTTGCGACAACAAGATGATGGCGGTGGTGGATGCGGATTCGGGAAAGATTGTGGCGACGCCCGCGATCGGCAACGGTCCGGATGCGGCCGGATTTGACCCCGGCACAGGATTCGCCTTTTCGTCCAACGGCGACGGCACGCTGACGGTGGTTCGGGAATCCAGTCCCGATAAATATGCGGTTGCCGAAACTGTGCCGACGACCAAGGGCGCGAGAACGATGACGGTGGATACGAAGACTCACAAGATCTATCTGTCCTGCGCCGATTTGGGACCGGCGCCGGCTGCGAGCGCCGCCAATCCGCGTCCCCGTCCGGCGATTCTGCCCGATACCTTCAAGGTTCTGATTCTCGCCAGGTAAGCGGGAATACGACGCTGAAAGTAGATCCTTGATCGGGCACGCTTGCCACCTCGATGGCGGCGCGATGATGTTGGGCGATGCCCGCCGCTAGCGAAAGGCCCAAACCAGCGCCTTGGCTGGCGAGTTCGCGAGCTTGGGAGGCGCGATAAAAGCGCTCGAAAATGTGCGGCAGATCGGAATCGGGAATTCCGGGACCACAGTCGCGCACTTCGAGGCGAATATCCTGATCGCTTCTTCGTAAGTGGACCTGAACTTCTCCTCCGGACCGGGAGTATTTCACCGCGTTGTCTATGAGGACGAGCATGAGCTGGCGAAGTGACGGTTCGTTGCCCCACACCTCCACGCGGCTTTCGGGGACACAATGGGCCAGGCGAATGGCTCTAGATTCGGCGAAAGAGGCCATGCGCGCGCAGACATCATCGACGATAGGCGAAAGATCCAGCGCGGATAAAGGAATCTCGACGCCGTGGTCGTCGCAGCGCGCGAGGAATAGCAGGTCCTCGACAAGCCTCGTCATGCGCTCCGATTCGGAAACGATCTGGTTCAGGGCGTCGCGGTACGCCTCCGTTGAGCGAGGTTTGCGGGAGGCTATCTCGGCGGTGGTTCGAATCACGGCCAAGGGCGTACGCAATTCGTGCGAGGCGTCGGCAGTGAAGCGCGCCAAACGTTTGACGGACATTTCGAGGCGCGACAACATTGCGTTCCAGGTTTCGGAGAGCCGCTGCAATTCGTCGCCGGTTTGAGGAACGGTCAGGCGCGCGGAAAGATTTTCGATTCCGATGGAGCGCGCGGCGCCGACGATCTCATCAACGGGCTTGAGGGCCCGGCGGCCCAGCCAGGCACCCCCGATGGCAGCGATGGCGACGACCAGTGGAGCCAGCGCGATGAGCAGCAGGCGAAGACGCTGCAAGAGCAACTCGACGTCGTCCGTGGGCGCGGCGAGCGAAACGGTCCAGGGACGCCCCGCGACAGAAATCTTTCCGGTTAGCAGACGATACGCGTCGTCCGGCTTGGGCGAGGCGGCACTGGACGTAAAAACAAGCGCGCCGTTCTGGTCTTCCACGCGGATGAACGTATTTGCCGGAAGTGCGCTCCAATACTCGTTGAGTTCTTCGGCAAGGTTGACCCCCGGTTCTTTTAATTCGGAGTTCAGAAACGATTCGATACTGCGTTGACGAGCCGCCAGCGTGTTGTCGATGTCGCGGATCAGGCTGTGCCGCATGGCGATCCAAATCGTGATGGCAAAGAGGACGAGACCGGCGGCGAGCGCCAGCGTATACCAAACGGCGAGACGGAACCGGATCGATCGGAAGTGACGTGATCGGCGGTTCATAAGCGTGGCAGTTGCAGACAATAGCCGAAGCCGCGCACGGTATGAATCAGCTTTGTCTCGAAGGGCGCGTCCACTTTGTTCCGAAGCAAGCGCACAAACGCTTCCACCGTGTTTTCCTCTACTTCGGCATCGAAGCCCCAAACGCTTTCGAGGATGACGTTTCTACTGACGGGCCGCCCGGCATTGCGGAGTAGCAATTCCAACAGGCTGTGCTCTCGGGGGGTCAGGTTGATGACCTGATCGCGGCGGGTAACCCGGCGGGTAGCGGTGTCGAGACACAGATCGCCGCATTGAAGGAGGACCGGTCGGGGAATGGGGCCGCGCCGGCTGACTGCTCGCAGGCGCGCGAGTAGGACTTCGAAGGCAAAGGGCTTCACCAGATAATCGTCGGCGCCGGTATCGAGCCCCTTCACGATGTCGGCCATGCTGTCGCGAGCGGTGAGCATGAGTAACGGCGTCCGGTTCGAAGCGCGGCGCAAACGTTGCGCCACGGTAAGGCCATCCAGGCGCGGCAGCGTGATGTCGAGGATGATGGCATCGAAACTCGAAGCGAGGGCGGCAGACAGCCCTTCGCTGCCATCGCGCGCTACGTGAACGGCATGTCCTTCTTCCGTTAAACCGCGTTCCAGCAGCGTGGCCATGCGTTCTTCATCTTCGACGATCAGAATTCGCACTGCTACCTGATCCACATGCTAGCGGACACGACTGAAAAACGGCTGAAACTCCTTCAGCGATTTTTCAGAGAGCGTTGCTTAAATGAGGGCAAGCAAGGTAATGAAGGCCCGATATATTTCGACTCCCGAAATCGATGAAAAAATAAGGAATGCGTATATTCGTCAACGGCAGGGAGACCGAAGCGCGTTAACGACGGTAAGACGCGAGCTAGGCTGGTCGAAATCCGCTGTGGTGCGGCGTGGAGCGACGCTTTGCCTGACGCGGACGAAAGAGCGACCGTGGTCCTACACGGAAGAAGAAATTCTGGAGAAACGCGGCTATTTGAGGGCCGCCGCGATTCAGCAATATCTGGCGCGCGATGGCTACGAGCGCTCACTCGCGGCCATCCAAGTAAAACTAGTCCGGCTACGCATCAAGCGCAATCTGGACGGTTATTCCGCCTGCACGTTGGCAAAGGCGTTTGGGGTGGATGTCCACAAAGTGTGCACATGGATTAAACGCGGACTGCTTGCCGCGCAGCCGCGAGGCACGGAGCGCAGCAAACGACAGGGCGGCGATATGTGGTGGATACCGATTGCCGCAGTCCGGCGCTTTATCCTGCGGGCCCCGGAAGAAATCGATCTGGCGCGTGTCGAAAAATTCTGGTTCCTCGATCTGCTTACGAACGGCAAAATCTGCCGCTAAAGCTGTAGCGGCGCGCGCTAATCTGGAGTTCGCGACTCCAAACCATGTCTCTCGATGCATTCGCCGTTGGCCTGCTCTGGTATGTCGTGTTTCTTCTTTCGACGGTTTGCCACGAATCGGCGCACGCTCTGGTGGCGAAGTGGGGCGGAGATCCGACCGCTTTTCACGGCGGCCAAGTCACTCTTAACCCGGTGCCTCATATCCGGCGCGAGCCCTTCGGCATGGTGGTTTTTCCGCTGCTGACTTATTTTCTAAGCGGCTGGATGATGGGTTGGGCCAGCGCGCCTTACGATCCCGCATGGTCGCGTCTGCATCCGCGCCGGGCTGCGAAGATGGCGCTGGCGGGTCCCGCGGCCAACTTTGCTTTGGCGGCGCTCGCCGCGCTCGCCATACACGTTGGGATCGGAATGGGATCGTTTGTTCCGCCGGAAGCGGCGCGGTTCACGGAGATTGTCGATCCGGCGTCGCCCGGCATGGCCGAAGCCGCCGCGAAGTTCTTCAGCCTGCTTTTTTCGCTGAATATTCTGCTAGGATCCTTCAATCTGCTTCCGGTGCCGCCGCTCGACGGCTTCAATGCCGTAGCCATTTTTATGACGGATGCGACGGCGCGCCGGTTCACGGAGTGGGGGTTTTCGATGAGGCGGTTCAGCTATCTCGGTCTGATCATCGGCTGGCGAATCTTCGATAGCCTGTATGGCCCGATCTTTCGTTTCGCCCTCAGAGTTCTTTATCCGTAATGTGCCAATAGACGGAGTAGCGCTGTTCCGACACGCGATAGAACGGTCGAAACGTTACGTCCTCGGCTTGCCCTTGCGTGCGAAAGGTAAGAGGGCGTTCGCCAAGCTGAATCCACTTGGAGACTTGCTGGTTGGCGGCGCGGAACGACGGTATGGGAGGCGCGGGGTACTTTTTTAGATTCGGACCTTCCTGCCCAATTTCGAGTTCCGGCCTCAGGCCCGTGCTACCCAGTTCGCCCGCCAGCAGCAGCGGTCCATATAGAATCGCGCGCAGGCTGTGGTCGTCAGGCATCGATTCATAGCGCAACTCCATGGGCAACTCGATTTCGACTTCATCGCCGGTCTGCCAGGTTCGTGTGATGGATACATAACTGCCCGGACGCGCCGAAACGTCGCTTGTTTTGCGGTTGATCTTCAGCGTGGGGATGCCCACCACCCATGCCGGCACGCGCACGTGCAGCGTCAAATGTGCCGGTGCATCCGTATGCACGACAAATTTGCTGCGGGCGTCGTCGGGAAAATTCGTCTGCTGGCGCAGCCGGAAGTTTTTCTGCTTCCAATTCAGCTCGGAAGGAATGAACAGGTTTATATAAATGCCGTTCGCGTCGTGGAAGTAAATGCTGTCGTTCAGCTTCGAATATTCTTCGACGCCCGTGCCATTGCAGCACCAGAAGCTATCGAATTTGGTGGCGAAGGTTCGCCACGACCCTGGCGCGATGCCGAGATAATATTGCGTCGCGCCGTCCGCATTGATGGTTCCGAGGCGGTGATTGAATAGCGCGCGCTCGTAGTAGTCGAAGAAGCGCGGATCGCCGGACCAAGAATACAATTTGCGCGCGAGCTTCAGCATGTTGTAGGCGCAGCAGCATTCATTGGTGTCGTAGCCCATCGCCAGTTCCGCAGCCAACTGGTTCGGCGAAGCCAGCCAGTGTTCATTGTTGCTGGTTCCGCCGGTGGCATAGCTTCGCGTTCCCACCACCGCTTGCCAAAAGTATTCGGCGACATCCCGAAATCTCTGGTCGCCGCTGATTTCGTAGCGCCGCGCCGCGCCGATTACTTGCGGGATATGCGTATTTACGTGCAGCCCCCGCAACTCGTCGCGCCGCAGGGCGAGGGGATTGAAGAAGAGCTTTCTGGTGAAGCGGTCTGCCGTTCGCGCAAAACGGGCATCATTCGAGTCGGCGGCCAAGTTATAGAGAACCTCGTTCATGCCGCCATATTCGGTATCGAGCACCATCTGCATATGCGGTTCCGGCATGCCCGCGGTGTAAGCGTCCGCCCAATCCGCCATGCCGCTCAGTACAGCCAGCGCTTGACGGCTGCCGCAGTGTTGATGCATGTCGAGCATGCCCGCCATGATCTTATGCAGCGTGTAGAACGGCGCCCATACTTTTTTGCGCGCCTTTAATCGATCGAAATATTCCGTTGGGAATGCGCTCAGATATCCGCCCGGCAGCCTGGCTTGGCATTTTGCGAGCTCGCTTACCAGCTCTTCGCCACGCGCTTTCATTTCCGGGTCGCCAGTTGACGAATACATCAACGCGCAAGCGGATAAGTAGTGTCCAACGAAGTGCCCGCGTAATTCGCAATTCGGCTTCTCCCAGCCGCCGAACGGCACGGCCCTCGATGGGAGCCCGGCATTCAGCCGAAACACATGCAGGAGGCGGTCGGGCGGGAGTTCACCGAGAAATTTGCGATTTGCCTCCTGTGCGTCGTAAAATGCGCCGGCCAGCAAACGAACGTCGGTCATGGCGAATGGCTCGACACGCGATGGAACATCCCGGCGCGTAAACTCAATTTGCTGGCCGAAGGGCGTCTGCTCGGGCTGTGTTCCGGTCCCCGGAGACGGAGCGTCCGGGTCGGTAGGAACCGAATCGGAGGTGATCGCCGCGGTGCTGACCACGGCCGCCGCGAATTCCCGCCTACTAACGTTCGCCATGTCTCGACTCCTTAGAACATTGCTTTTAGGGCGCCGCTCACCGCTACATTCGCGGCCGTTGCGCTGCGTACTTGTTCCACTGTTGCGCCCGGCGCGAGTTCTTCCATCACCAGCCCGTCTGGCGTCACTTGAATGACGGCGAGTTCCGTCACGATGGTATTGACGACTTTCAAACCCGTCAGCGGCAGCGTGCAGCGTTTCAAAATTTTCGGCTCACCGGTTCTTGTGGTGTGCTCCATCGCCACAATGACGCGCCGCGCGCTCGCCACCAAATCCATCGCGCCGCCCATGCCTTTGACCACTTTGCCGGGCACCATCCAGTTCGCCAAGTTACCCGCTTCATCCACTTCCATGGCGCCCAGGATGCTGAGGTCGACATGTCCGCCTCGGATCATGGCGAACGACTCGGCGCTCGAAAAATAGGCGCTGCCCGGCAATTCGGTGATGGTCTCTTTGCCGGCATTAATCAGGTCCGCGTCTTCGCTGCCTTCGAGCGGATAGGGGCCCACGCCGAGCATGCCGTTTTCCGATTGCAGAATCACTTCAATGCCGGGCGGCACATGATTCGCCACCAGCGTAGGCATGCCGATCCCCAGGTTGACGTAAAATCCGTCGCGCAGTTCCCGGGCCACGCGCCGCACGATGAGCTCTCGTTTATCGCCGTCTGCCACGCTCAACCTTTCCTCAAAGTCCGGCGCTCGATGCGTCGTTCATAGCGCGCGCCCTTCACGATTCTCGTCACATAAATTCCAGGAGTCATCACCTGGTCCGGATTGAGCGTTCCAGTTTCGACCAGGTCTTCCACTTCCGCGATGGTGATCCTGGCCGCGGTTGCCATCATGGGGTTGAAGTTGCGAGCGGTTTTGCGGTAGATGAGATTTCCCATGCGATCTCCCCGCCAGGCTTTGATCAGCGCGAAATCGGCCGTCAGCGCGTGCTCCAAAAGATAATTTCGGCCCTCGAATTCGCGCACTTCTTTGCCGTCCGCCACCGCGGTACCGACGCCGGCGGGTGTGTAGAATGCGGGAATGCCGGCTCCGCCCGCGCGTATCCGCTCGGCCAGTGTGCCTTGCGGAATTAGCGTGACCGACAGCTTGCCGGCAATCACCAGCGATTCGAGCAGCCGGTTTTCACCGACGTAACTGCCCACATGCGAGGCGATCATGTCCGCTTCGAGCATCAATCCCATGCCGAAGCCGTCTACGCCCATGTTGTTGCTGACGGTATGAAGCCCGTTCAGACCCTCTTTTTGGCCACGCCGCACCAGCGCCGCGATCAAGTTTTCCGGAATGCCGCAGAGGCCGAAGCCTCCCAGCATGATGCGCGCGCCATCGTGAATATCCGCGACGGCTTGGTCCGCGCTTTCGACCACTTTATTCACCTCGCGATCATAGCTCAGACGAGCGCGCCGCGATCGCCAGTGCGGCCTTGGACACGGGCTTGCGCCCTAGCGCGGAAGAAATCATGCGTCCGGCCGACGCCAGCTTTTCGAGTTGAATGCCGGTCTCGATTCGCATGCCGTCGAGGAGGTAAACGACATCTTCGGTAGAGACGTTTCCGCTGGCGCCCGGCGCGTAAGGGCAACCGCCCAAGCCCGCCACCGATGCGTCGACCACTGCGACGCCAAGCTGCAGGGCCGCTAAGATATTCGCGAGCGCTTGTCCCCAGGTATCGTGAAAATGCACCGCCAATTGATTGATTGGTACTTCGGTCGCGACGGTTTCGATCATCGCCCGTGCCTTCAAGGGAGTGCCGACGCCAATGGTATCGCCGAGCGAAACCTCGTAGCATCCCATGGCGATGAGTTCCTTTGCCCTCCGCGCGACGGCGCTTGCCGGAATCTCGCCTTCGAATGAACAGCCGAGGGCGCAGGAAACATATCCGCGGAGCCGGATGTTTCGAGCAAGGGCTTCGGCGGCTACGACTCGCAAACGCGTGAGGCTTTCATCGATCGAGCGGTTGATATTGCGCTTGGAAAAGGTCTCCGACGCGGAAGTAAAGACCGCGATCTCCTCTACGCCGCAGCCGACCGCCGCCGCAAGTCCTCTCAGGTTTGGCGCCAGAGCCGAGTAGGCGACGCCCGCCTGCCGCTTCAGTTTTTGGAACACGGCCGCCGTATCGGCCATCTGCGGCACCCACTTCGGCGAGACAAAGCTTCCGCACTCAACGGCTCGAACCCCTGCATCCACCAGCGCCTCGATGAGCGCGACTTTAGTGTCTACGTCGACGATGCCGGCCTCGTTCTGCAAGCCGTCGCGTGGCCCGACTTCGACGATGCGAACGCGCCCTGGATATCGATCGTGCAAGAAAAGCCCCTCCTTACTTTATATGCCGCATGCTGAAAAGAACGCCCATGAAGCCCACCTTTTTCAAATCGCCACTCGCGTTCAGAGAATGGCTCGAGAAAAATCATCTGAAGGCGAAAGAACTCCTGGTGGGTTTTTACAAAAAAGATTCCCGCAAGCCAAGCATCACCTGGCCGGAGTCGGTGGACGAGGCGCTTTGTTTCGGCTGGATTGACGGGGTGCGCAAGAGCATCGACGAAACCAGCTATACCATTCGTTTTACGCCTCGCCGGGCGCAAAGCATCTGGAGCGCGATCAACATCAAGCGCGCCGGCGAGCTTAGCGATAGCGGCGCCATGCGGCCGGCTGGACTGCGCGCGTTCGAGGCCCGACAGGAGCGCAAATCGGGCATTTACGCCTACGAACAACGAGCCGCCGCGAAACTATGTGACGCCGACGAACGGCAATTCCAAGCCGATGCCGCCGCCTGGAAATACTTTCAAGCGCAAGCGCCGTGGTATCGAAGAACGGCGACCTGGTGGGTCGTCAGCGCGAAGAAAGAGGAGACCAGGCTGAGACGGCTGGGCATACTGATCGAAAGCTCGGCGCAAGGCCGGTCGATTGGCCCGCTTACACGGCCCTCCACGAAGTCGAAGCGACCGCCTACGGTGTGACGGTCACGATGTCCGCTTCGGGCGTTTTCGCATCTTTATATATCAGCAGCAGCCCGCTCTGCGAAGGCGCATTTCCGTTGTACGGACCTCCGAGGAAGGGATTCGAAGCATTGTTCGGAAAGACGCCGAGCGCGCCGCCCGTGTTTGGCGGAAGCACGAAGGAAATCGCGGAGGCGTAGTATTTGGGCGAATCGAGCTCATACTGCATAGGGCCGATAACACCCGTCACGAAGCCGGTGTAGTAATTGTCAACCGCTAGCAGCGTAAAAATGAACGGCGTGCTGGGAGTCACTTGAAGGCCCGCGGCCGTGTTAAGCGCGCTGAGAGGAAGCGTGAAAATGGCGTTGGCCGAATCGAGATCCACGCCGGCATAGCTGACTAGGGTAGCGGTATTCGCCGCCACATCTACCACGAACACGCCATCCTGTCCACTGAAAGTAGTCCCTGTGGTGGCGAGACCGATGTCTTCATTGAAAATAATCAAATCTGGAGTGGCCGTATAGCCGTTCAGGTATATGTCGATGTCGAACTCCGCCGGTACGGAGGGATGGGACCGTTGACCAAAGGTATTGACCGCGAACTGGACGCCGTAACTGGTGCAGCTTGATCCACTGAGTGCCAGGCAGACCAGGCGCACGCCGGCGGCGCGGAGATTGATGACCGCGAAATCGTCGCCCGGCGCGGGCAGAAAGGATGGCGGGTACTGCATGTTGGTGCCGGTCAGAGAAAAAACGTCCACCTGGCCGCCGGCGGAGGTGTTTATATTCGAAAGATTCAATGGGAATGGCTGACCGTTCAGCGCGACTGAGGTGAAGGCGGGCGTTACGTTCGCGGCCTTATGCGGCAGGATGTGCCAGGGCAGGTGAATATTTTCCGAGCCGCTGGTGAACGTCAAATAACCGGCGTATTCGACCGTTTGCAATAGACTGCCGGTGCCGGTATTTTGTCCGCCAAAGAAGTCCCAAACGGGAAGAGCCGCGGCGTTTACCTGCAGAGTCAAGTTGAAGTTGGCGCTGCCATTGGCCGGCACGGAAACGGTGGCCGGGGTGGTGAGCACCACGCCGCTGGCGTTTGGCGCATCGCGATAGACGTTTGAAATCGTATAGCTGCGAGAGGTGTTGCTGTAGTTGCGAATCACCACTTTCTTTTTGAAGGTCTGATTCAGGTTGAGGCGGTACGTGCCGAACGAGAGGCTGACGGCGAGCGGATCGCTAGCGTCCCAGGCGGCGGTACTGGCGGCCACGGCGCGATCCACGCGCAGCTCGCCGCTTCCCATGCGGCTCATGGGCGCAAGCACGCCAGGCGATGTCGCCGCATTCTGAAACACCTGCGGCTCGCTAGTCTCCATCAATAACGCTTTCACGTCGAGCGGCGTCAATGACGGATTCTTCGAAAGCAGGAGCGCCGCCGAACCGGCAGTCATCGGACAGGCGAAAGATGTTCCGCTTTCCGTGGTCTGTCCGTTTCCGGTGCCGGGTTGGGCGGCATCGATGGTACCGGGCGCGCTCATATCGGGCTTCAGCATGTTGTAGCTGTAATTGGGACCGCGCGAAGAGTAGCTGGCGATATTGCCGCTCAGCGGAATGGCGTTGTTCGGGCTCAAGGTGGCGTTGACCGGCGAACCCGCCAAAGCGTTCTTGATCAGCGTGCTGACGGCTTGCGTGATGACGAGCGTAGGCACGAAATTCGATCCGCCGCCATTTGAAAAGGCGACCGCATCCCCGGGAGCGACCAATCCGATCAACACTGCAACCGCCCCGGCGCTCGCCGCACGATCGATCTTGAGACTCACCGAACATGCGCCGCGATCGATGAGCGCTATCTTGCCGCTCGGATTCGCGAGGTAAGGATCGGCCGGGCTGCCGGCGCTGATCGAGCCGGCCGGGCAGCCTTGTCCAATATACGCGACGTTGGCGGTGACCGGGGAGGTAATCGGCGCGAAATCGAGCATCGCGGTATTCGGGTAGCTGCCCGCGACCGGTGCAGGCGAGTTCAGTATCAACGGAATATCGATGCCGTTTACGGCCGTGGTCGCAGCCGCCGCCAGCACTTCGGGTGTAGCGGCGGGGAATCCTACGACATACGGAATGTCGCCATCATTCCCAGCCGAAACTACCCCTACGAGGCCGAATTGCACGATGTTGGTGAACATTTCAGACGCATCGTCTTCGCGCTGTCCGAACGATCCACCGATCGACATGCTGATGACATCCACCGGGTTGTTCAGCGTGCCGGTGTTATCGGGATCGAGCGCGAACTCCAGGCCTTCGAGAATCGCCAAACCGGAGCACGCCGTCGAAACCGAACTGCAGACCTTGACGGCATACAGCTTGCTGTCGGGGGCTACGCCTTTGTGAAGGCCATCCAAGCTGCGTCCGCCCACGATATCGGAAGTGTGGCTGCCATGGCCATTCAAATCGATGGGATTGGGATCGGGATGAAGCAAACCGTCGCCGTTCGGCCAGGTGTCGCCGACGAAGTCGTAGCCGCCCACTACTTTGGCGGTGGGAAAGAGATTGGGCGGCGGAGCGCCGGCTGCGGCCGCCGCCGCGATTGTGTAGTCTGCTACATTGCCCGAACCGCCCAAGTTGTAATGCGTGTAATCGATGCCGGTATCGAGCATGGCGACTTTCACGCCTCGCCCGGTCACGCCGCTGTTCTGGACTGCGGCCGCGCCGACGTAGGGCAGGGTAGCGGGAAGGTCCGGCTGCCCGGATGCTCCGCTGGACTGCGCTACCTGGAAATTAATGAGCGGACGAACGGATGTAACGCCGTTCAGGCCGCTTAGCGCGCTTACCTGACTGGCGCCGATTTCAACGATCAGCGCATTGTGCCCCTTGGCGACGCGTCCCAATTCGCGGCCGCCTTGCGCTTGTATCTGGGTCATCAGAGCGTTTTGTTTCTGGGTGAGATTCGCTAAGTAGGCGCGCTGTTGGTCGGCAGTCATTTGAATGCCGTTCTGTTTGGCATTCGGGCCCGCTGCGACGACGAGCGGCGGATCTTGCAGGCGCACAATCACCTGCACTTGGCCTTGCTGCGCCGGGCCTTTCGAGAAGCGGCGAGAAGCCGGCGCAGCAGTGACGTTTCTGTTACCCGTATAGATATACGAGGATAAATCCACCGGCGTCTGAATCCGCGTGGTGGATTGGCTGAAGGCAAGGGTTGGCACAACCGCCAGAACCCAGGAAAGACGTGGTCGAGGCGCCGAGCGCAGTCTGCTATTTTTTGACCCCAAAATGTGCGGCATTTGCCTTTATCCCCTTAACCGATTACACTGGCAAGGGCTATTTTAGTCGAAAGGGGAGTAAATTGTCGCGAAATCTTTTTATTTACGCCGCTATTTGTGTTGGCTTTCTTGCTAATTTTCCGGCTTCGGCGGAAATCGTAAATGCCACGAATCCTGGCTCGTTGCCGGCGACCGCGCAGGACGTCACGAACACGTTCGCGACGGGCATCGACGGCAACCTGCTAGGCGCCACCGCCGTGAACGTGTTTGAAATCGACATTCTCGATCCGCTCGCTTTTTCGGCTACCACAGTCCCGCTCATCTCGGGAGTTCCGGATACGAAGTTGTTTTTGTTCGATGGGACCGGCCACGCGGTGTACGAAAATGACGATATCACCGGCGCGAACACGCTTTCCTGCCTGCCTTCGGCCATCGCCTCGAATCCCTGCGGCTTCTCGGGGAACGGCTTGGGTCCTTTCACCGCGGGTAATTATTTCCTGGCGATCACCCGCTCGGACGAAGCGCCGTGGGATTCGCTGAACAATTATCTCTTTAACGAAGCTGCCGACTCGACAGCGGTAAACGGGCCTGATTTTTCGGCGGGCGGGGCGAACCCGATAGCGGGTTGGGACGACGGCGTCTATACGGCTCCGAACTACGATTTGACGGCTTATGAAATTGACTTAACCGGGACTTCGCCTGAACCGTCGACCGGCTGGTTAATGGCAGGGGCGGGTGCAGTGCTGTTTGGGCTTCGCCGACGGTTGAGCCCGCGGAAGGCTTGACAGGCTGGTTCAATCGGCGGTCGATTCGAGCCAATCGATTTTGTGTTTGGGTTTGGAACGCGCCGGCTTATCGTCGAGAACGCGCGCGGGCGGAGGATTTCCCACGCGCGCTCTGGCGATGGCCTTCACACGTTTGGTTTTGTCGAATTTACGACGTTTAGTCGCCATAACAGGCTGACCCTAGTGCGAAGGCAGTACCCGCCCGGGCTGCATCAAGCGGCCATCTGGCGCGAATTACTCGGCGCAATGGCGAGTTCGACGAACTCGCTTTCAAAGCGCGCTTGTTCTTTTGGATCCTGCGATGGGCGGAGTTTACGGCAAACCTCGCGCAACGCTTCTTCGAGCGGCTGCTCGACCGCTTCCTCGCCAAGCACCGCGCGAATGAGCTCATGAGCCGCCTTGCGCGCGACCTTCGGTGAATTGGCAAACATAAGCGCGTCGTAATGTTCGTTGATCAATTGGGTGTTTCGATTCATGGAATCCCCCCAATTGCTTAGATGCACGGGCAACGAATTTGGCTCCATTTAAGCGGCTAGCGCCGAGAAGCGGCCTGAGCGACGCCTGCGCCGGCGGCTTCGGCCAGCGTATTATGCGCCGCCTGTTCGAGCAGTTGGCGCACGTCTTCGTCAGTGACTTGACGGAACTCCTCGTACCACAGTCCCACCGCACCCAGAGTTCGCGGAGTAGCGGCGCAAACCACCTCGTCCGCTTCTTCGCGGAATTCACTCCAGGTTTGCCGGGCCGCTACCGGAGCCGCGACCAACAGGCGCGCCGGTTCCTGGGTGCGTAGCGCGCGGCAGGCGGCAAGCATGGACGCGCCGGTAGCAAGGCCATCGTCCACCAGGACTACTGTTCGGCCGTGGACGTGAGCCGCGGGGCGGCCTTCGCGATACAGCCGTTCCCGGCGTTCCAGCTCTTCGCGCTCGCGTGAGGTTACCCGTTCCAACTGCTCATCGGAAATACGCCAATAATCGATCAAATCCTGATTCAATACACGTACGCCGCCGCTGGCAATCGCGCCCATGGCAAGTTCTTCCTCGCCCGGCGTGCCTAATTTGCGGACCACGCAGACGTCGAGCTCGGCGCCAAGCGCGCGGGCTACTTCAAATGCCACCGGGATTCCGCCGCGCGGTAATCCCAATATCAGCGCCATTCGGCTGACCATGGGGCGTAACTGTTCAGCGAGAATGCGGCCGGCGTCGCTGCGATTGCGAAACACCTTAGATTTAGCCTCCTAGCCCACCTGCGTGTGCTTCCACAGCCAGTATTCTCACGTGCTAGACCCTCCTATCGGAATGAAGATGACAGCCGATAAGGGCCTTACACAGGTGTTGTAGTGTTCAAGCCAAGTTTCCTATACGTTCGATGCGTTGGTGTAAGAGAAAAGTTACGTACTTCAACGACTCTTACAGCACTAAGTTTCGGGCGATCGGCCGAGGATCGGCCCGGGCCGAACTTCGAGCAATGACCAGCGCGTTACGGCTCCTGTTAGGGATCGCCCGGACCTGCACGCCACAGCAACTCTTGATTGGCTGTGCTGCTACGCTCTTGCTGGTTCCACTTGGCTGGTACCTTTCCCTCCGCGTTTGCCTCTATTACAAATTGAAGATTTGGCGAGGCAAACTGGCTATCGAAGCCGCTCGCAGACAATTAGCGGAAGACGCCAATCAGGTCAAATCGGAATTTCTAGCCAATATGAGCCACGAAATCCGGACGCCTTTAAACGCCATTATGGGGTTTACGGAACTCAGTCTCAAAACACCTTTGAATCCAGAATTACGGCAACACCTCAGCACGGTCCGCACCTCGGCCGACTGGCTCCTTCACATCGTAACTGACGTCCTCGAATTCTCCCGTATCGATGCGGGAACCTTACAACTGGATGAGACCTCCTTTTCCCTGGACGATTGTGTTCGCTCGGCCATCGACATGATCCGTCCCGAAGCGGAAGGCCGTCATCTCTCCCTTAAATACAAAGTCGACGGCCAAATTCCCTCCCCGTTGCGGGGTGATCCGACCCGTCTGCTGCAAATTCTCTTCAATTTATTGGAAAATGCCGTCAAATTTACCACTTCTGGGAGCGTGATCCTCACAGCACAGCTCGTTTCCGTTGCTTTGCCGACCGTGACCGTGCGCATCACCGTCGCCGATACCGGCGTTGGCATTCCACAAGATAAGTTGAAGGGCCTCTTCGAACCTCTCACCCAACCTACCGGCTCGCCCGGTGACGGCCCGCTTGACAGAAAGCGCAAGACGTCTGCCTTCGGCCTCGCTCTCTGTCACAAGCTAGTCCAAATGATGGGCGGCGAAATCGACGTGCAAAGCCACCTTGGAGCCGGCACGACAGTTCACTTCACCGCCTGTTTGCAGGTGCCTGCCGAAACGGTTCAGACCGCACCGGCTCTCCTCAACCTGCCTACCGGGCGGGTTCTTTCCATTCTGGTGGCCGAAGACAACGCAGTGAGCCGCCGGCTGGCGAAAAGTCTCCTCGAATCCAGTGGACACACCGTCGTCGAAGCAGCCGACGGCGAGCAGGTAGCGCCACTTTTTAGCGAACGGCGGTTCGATCTGGTTCTGATGGACATTGAGATGCCACACATGGACGGGTTTGAAGCCGCGCGTCGCATCCGCTCGGAGGAGCGACCCGGCTCGCACGTTCCGATATACGCGCTGACCGCGCTGGTCTCGCCTGCCGACCGCGAGCGCTGCCGGGCGGCGGGTATGGACGGCTTCCTCTCGAAGCCCATCGATATCGACGCCGTCCTGAACATCGTAGCGGCGCTTTCCTCCCGGCCTGCGCCAGAGCCGGTTTCGGCATAGCATCAAAGTAGAAAGCGGTCCGCCTAAAGTGGAAGGATGACCAGGTTGCATCGCAGGAATTTTCTTGCGCTCACCGGAGCCGCGGGCCTGTCCGTAGCTCTTGGATCAAAGGCGAACGCCGGCGCAAACGAATTTACATTTTTGTTCATAACCGATACGCATCTGGAGCCGGAACTGAATGCCGCGCAGGGTTGCGGCGAATGTTTCCGGAAAGCGCGAACCATCAAAAGCGATTTCGCGATTCAGGGCGGGGATCATGTTTTTGATTCCCTTGGGGTGAACCGCCAGCGGGCGGACGGGGTTTTCGACCTATATGCGAAAACCGAGCAAGCGCTGGGAATGAAGCTTCACCACACTCTCGGCAACCATGACTGTTTTGGAGTGTTTCCGAGCAGCGGCGTCACGCCGGCGGATCCGCTGTATGGAAAGAAGATGTATGAGGACCGATTCGGCAAGACGTATTACTCGTTCGATCACAAAGGCGTGCATTTCATCGTATTGGATTCCATTGGCATTACCGGCGACCGGTCGTATGAAGGACGTGTGGACGCGACGCAGCTCAACTGGCTGGCTTCCGACCTGCGCGCGCTGCCCACCGGAACGCCGATTATCGTGGCCGTGCATATTCCGCTGGTGACGGCATTCAGCTCATATGTGCCGCCGCCCGCGACGGAGCCGAAACACCATGGTTTGAGCGTGGCGAATGCGTACCAGGTGATTGCGCTATTCGAAGGCCATAACGTGCTCGGGGTGCTGCAGGGGCACACGCATATCAACGAGCGGGTGGATTGGAAAGGTGTACCCTACATCACGAGCGGAGCAGTCTGCGGCAATTGGTGGCATGGCACGCGGATGGGAACGCCGGAAGGGTTCTCGGTGGTTCGGGTAGAAGGCGGAAAGCTTTCCGTGCGCTATGAGACGTATGGATTCAAAAGTGTGGCTCCGCTAAACGGTTAGCACGCTACCATTTCAATTCCAATAACGATATCCCTTGCGAGGGGAGCGAAAACCTGAGATTCGCCGGGCCTGCAAGGCTACTCATCCGGCGGGGCGGCGCGAGAAGCTGCAGTTGGCCCGCTGCCTCCAACTTCGAATATGCCCGCGCGCTTGGATTTTGCGGCGATCCCATCCGCTGCCAAACGGTGAAGGCGTTGCCGTGCTCGCGATCGATGCGATAGTGGGTCAGCAAAAGTCCCCTGGCGTTCTGAGGAAGTCCACTAAAGATCAAGTCGATGTCGATGGCCGGCGCGGGCACATCGTCATCCTGATAGTTCCAAACCAGAACCGAGACTTTGTGTGCGGACCGCGCTGCCAGCGCGTCAATGTCCGGCCGTGCCGGGACGCCTCCGGCAAGCAGGGAATCCAGGCTGACCGCGCCCTGGCTCTCCACCTGTATACGGTCGCCGCTCATTCGCCCGGTCATGCGAAACAGATTCAAAATGGGCTTGTCGATGCCACGGGTCGCCAGCGAACGAAAACCGGCGAAGTACGGTTGACCTTCGAATTCGAAAGCCCAGGTCAGCATGCCTTCGAGATTCATATGGTCGCGCGCGGCAAGCTGCAGCAGCGCCTTCATGGCCGCGGCCGTGTAGGCGGGATATAAAGTGCCGTTACGATAGGCGTTCGGCGGATACACCCGCGCCGGGCAGGCCGCGCAACCCTCCGGATCGGCTTCGCTCAACACGATGGGCAGGCTACGGAATTTGGGGAACGAGCGAACGATATCGAATCCATGCGAGACGTCTTGGAGCTCTTGCGAAATGCCCATGCGGACGTGTTGGTCCACGACCTCCGGGCGGCCTTTGGCGTGAAAGCTGATGAAATCAAGCGGCGAGCCGGTAGCGCCCGTCGCTTCATTTCTTCCCGAGGCACAGTGTTCGAGGAACTGCCGCAGAAAAGCTGCGGCTTTCGGGTTGGCGGGTCCGGTAGAGGCGGGACCGCCTACACGCGCCGCCGGGAGTGCGCGTTTCACCGCCGCTGCCGTGTAATCGTATAGTTCGTCGTATTCTTGCGGCGTGCCGTGCCAATAACTGATGTTCGGCTCGTTCCAGACTTCCCAATTCCAACTTGCGGCCTCGGCTGCGCCATATTTTTCGGCACAGTGTTTCACCAATTGGAAAATGAGCTCGGCCCACTTTGGGTAGCTGGCTGGTGGGTATGACCAGCCCAGGTAATATCTGTCGAATTTCTCGCCGGGCTTCCAAACCGGTACGTACGGCTCCGGCCGGCTCGACAGAGCTTGTGGCATGAAGCCGATTTCGACAAACGGCTCGGCGCCGGCGCGTAGGTATGTTTCGAGGATCTTGTCGACAATCGTCCAGTCGTAGATCGGATTGCCGATCGCGTCTTGCGTGTAAGCATTCGTCGATCCAAACTTCAGAGCGGGTGTTCCATCTCCGGTCGTCAAAAGATGATGCGTGCGGATATGAACGGGGGTTCGGCTCAAGGCCGCCAGCTCCCGAATCAGTTTGCTTCCGTCCTTCGCGTACGTGTAGTTTGGTTCGTCGTAACCGAAGTAGGACCAGACGGGATTGAGGGGAGCGACCGTCTGCGACGCGTCTACGCGGATGGTTATAGGTTTGGCGATCGGCTTTTGGGCGAAGGCGGCGCTCGCGAAAAATCTAAGAATAAATATGACCCGAAGATCCGGTATGCGCGTGGTCGCTTTGAAGCTCAGGAACAATGCTCTTCCAGGTCGCGCAGAGGAACGGCCAGATTCATTGACTCGATTCTAAAAACGCCGTCGCGTAGCTCGTACTGCTCGTGTTTCGTCGCGACATAGCTTTCCAGTGTCTCCGGGTCAATCACCCACACATAGGCCGCCCCGAACTCAACCACTTCTTTAACCTTGCGCGTAACGCGTACCGGCTTATCTTCACTCGATAAGATTTCGATCCAAACCAGTGGCGGCTCGGTAAATACCTTGGCCGCCGGCTTGGCCCCCCGGTGAACGTAGATATCGGGAATCAGGTATTTTCCGGGTCGTATGTGTACCCGTTGCTCCGGGTAGGGAAGGATGCCCCATTGCTTGCTGTGCCCCCAGAGAAATGCACATAGGAGGCCCTGCAACCAGCTATGCGGCGATTCTCCCACGTTGCGCTCGATTAAAATTCCGTCTTCGTACTCGCAATCCGGTTCGCAAACGGCGCGGAGATATTCGTCCACGGAAATAGGAGTGCCCGCCGCCATGCCTCTATTATGCGTCGCCGGATCCCGCTCGTTCTGGGCGAATCAGAATCCAAGAAAGTGCTGCGACTAAATATAAACCCGACAAAATGTGCAGCGGCGTACTCCAGTTAGCGAAGCGGTCGACGACATACGCCAGCACGATGGGGCTCAGGATGCCGCCGACTTGTCCCGCGGTATTCATGGTCGCGCTAAGGACGGCCGAGTTTCTTCCGCCGAGATCGATAGCGGTGGCCCAGGCCGGAGCCAGCGTAAACATCGAGGCCGCGCCTCCTAGAGCGATGAGCAGCCCAGCCAGGCGCGCGTTGGCCGCCAATGTGCCAGCAAGCATGGCGATCGCCGCGAAGAAATAGCCGGCCGCGCCCACGCCGCAGCGGCCCACTCGCGTTCCGAAGCGGCGCGAGAGCGCATCGGTGGTGATGCCGCCGCCAACATCGGCCGCAACGCTCAGAACCAACGGGAGACCGGCAAACGTGGCCAGTTCAAAACTCGCCATGCCGCGCGATTTGGACAGATAGGTGGGCAGCCACGTGATAAAGAAATAGAAGCCATAGGTGTTGGCGAAATACTGCACGCAGAGCGGGAACAGGCTCGGCGTGCGCAGCACATCGCGCCACGAGGCGCCGTGATCCGGTGGAAGCCCGCGCGTGTTCTCGATGAGATCGCGTTCCACGGGTCCGACCGAGGGATGGTCGCGCGGCTCGTCGCGAAACCACCAGAACCACGACAGCGCCCATAGCAGGCCGACACAGCCGAAAAGGACGAAAATAACGCGCCAGTGCAGGAAAGTTGCTAGGTAGGCGACAAGAATTGGCGTGAGACCGCCGGATAGGTGGGCGCCCGCGAAAAAGATGCCCTGTACGCGGCCGCGCTCGCGCGTGGGAATCCAGCGGGTAAACACGCGAGCGGCATTCGGCCAGGCGCCCGCTTCGCCGACGCCGAACAAAAAGCGGATTGCCAAAAGAGCCGCATAGCTGAAGGCACCGGCGGTCGCGATGGTGAACGCGGACCACCAGAGAACGATGCGCGTGAGCACGCGCCGGCTCCCGATGCGGTCGGCCCACCACGCCGTGGGAATCTCAAATAGCGCATACGACAGCGTGAAGGCGCTGAAGACGTAACTCATCTGGATGTGGGTCAGGCGCAGGTCGCGCATGATGTCCGGCGCGGTGATCGAAATGCAGACGCGATCCAGATAGGTAACGGCCGCCAGCGCCACCGTGAAAGCGACTACTCTATAACGAACGCGAGTTAGAGGCCGCCGCGGTCTCAAATCCGCGGCAGGACTTCCCGAGCGACGAGGATTTGCTTCTCGTTGGCCTGCGGCACCGGGCCGGCGATGACCTGGATCAGCGCATTCCCTTTGAGCACGTTCAAGCCGAGATTTCCTAATTGAATGGCGCTGTCTCCCAGATCGGGAATATCGGCCGCCACTCCCGGTATGCCGCCAAAAACTCGTTTGGTCATGCGCAGCGCGGTCATGCGGGTCTTTCCGTCGGTGGGCGCCAGCATGAGGTTGAGCAGCGGCATTTCGTTCGCGCCGTACGTTCCTTTGCCGGCGTCGGCGGCGAGGCTGTTCACGAGTTTGTTTACGCTATCGGCCATTTCTCCCGCGCCGACAGTGCCACCGGGCTTTTCCGCACGCTGGGTTGTATTCGAAAATCCTTCCTTCGCCAGCTTTGCGCTGAGGCCGGGAGGTCCGTAGTAAAGGCAAGCGCTATCGCGAGTCTCGGTGCGATCGATC
The DNA here is from genome assembly GCA_036501045.1 of Bryobacteraceae bacterium. GTDB lineage: Bacteria > Acidobacteriota > Terriglobia > Bryobacterales > Bryobacteraceae > Bog-105. The sequence goes on along the minus strand of DASYAX010000132.1, from coordinate 53,058 downwards.
GGCTCGCCGAGCAGCCTAGCCGCATCTTCTTTCGAGAGCAGGTCGCAGACCCGGTAGGTTTGTGCAACGGCGGCGGACGAGCTATCCGAAGCGCTATGATGCAGATCGACGCCATAGCGCTCGGCTCTTGCCACCACGGCTTGTTTTATCCTGTGGCCTACGTAATACAGGCCACCGACCACCCCGATCATCCCTACCGCCAGAACCACCAAGACGACCAGGAAAATTTTCAGACCGGTGCTGCTCTTAGCGGCCGGAACTGACGGCAGCGGCGCGGGAGCAGCGCCCGCGTTGACCGGTCCCGTTTGTTGCGTCCCGCACTGCGGACAGAAAGTGCCGCCAGCGCCCAAAGAAAACCCGCAATTCCTACAAAAGTTAGCCATGCTCAACCCACATTCAGATGATTCTGTCACATCCTGCAGGCTCCGGTAGGCCAATTATCGCTTCAAGTCACGACTCTACTTGCGCCGACTACGCCTGCTGCGGACAACGCCGACAAGCGCATTGCCGACCTGACGCTCGCGATCCGGCGTTGGCGTCATTGCCCAATTAGGAACTGGGAGCAAACGGTTCGTAGGGTCTCCACCAGATCCCTCAGGGTTTCCGGCTTGGAAATGTAGTCTTCGGCGCCAAGAGCCAGCGCCTTTGTTTTCGAAGATTTATCCCTGGACGTAGTGAAAATGATGGTCGGAATAGAACGTAGAGCTTCGCTGCTCCGAATCTCGCCAAGAACCTGAAAGCCATCTTTTTTCGGCAAATTCAAGTTGAGCAAAATAAGATTGGGCCGAGGTGCATTCTCATAGCCATTGGTTTTTTCGAGAAACCAGAGAGCCTGCTCACCATCCATTACCCGGCAGAATCGGATCGGGAGGCCGAGTTCCTTCAGCGCGAGCCCGATGATGTAATATTCTGAATCGCTATCTTCCACGGACAGAAGGACTCGCTCGGACATGGCACTCTATAGACCACCATGCAAAATAACAGAGCTACTGGCAAACTTTCGAGTGAGTTCTGTTACCACAAGGGGTCTTTCTGGCCGAGCCGAGGATCGCGATGACTGCTATCGGCCGGCTACTTTACCTCCGATGACATGAGGCGATCGCAGATCGCTTTCACGAAAGTCACGAGATCCCGCAGTTCCCTAGGCTTTTCGACGTATTCAACATTGAGCGCCGCGCAGCGGGCCCGGTCCTTGTCTCGGAATACGCCTGAGAACATGACAATTGACACGTCCCGAAGCGGTTCGGCGGCCCGGATATCGGCGAGCACTTCCCAGCCGCCAACGATCGGTAGGAACACGTCCAGCAGTACGAGCCGCACCTGAATCGACGGATCCAGGATGAAACCCTCAAGAAGTGCCAGCGCCTCGGCACCGTCACGAGCTCGTTCCAGGCGTATATCGGGACAGATTTCTTCAAACAGCTTTTGGAAAATGAAATAACTCGCATCGTCATCCTCAACGTGGAGGACCAGTTGTTCAGCCATAATACGTGACCGTAGTGTAGCTGCCGACGAGCGGCGACGACCAGACCGCCGCCAGGCAATCGTCACTTTCAAGGCGAATAGACACCGGGTTGGCTGTAGGGACTCACCGCTATTTCTTTCGCATGGCTAGCCAACTGCCGTCCGCCCGGCCCTCGACGTTCATGCGGCCGCTTCCCTTGTCGCCGTCGATCCACCCGGCCAGCGCGACCTCGGCGTTGCCCGGCTTACCGATGAACATTTCTTTCGGCCAGTTGCCCTTGAAAGTGAGCTCCACGTATCCGTTCCGCCAAACTCCGGTCACCGGCAGATCGTCGCCGAACGCGCCAGACCACGAGCCCGTTATCTGCGTTCCATTGCGAGTTAATTTCATGGAGCCGGCCACCTTGCCTGCATCGCTTGCATAGGTCACGTCCCATGCTCCGGTGGGTTCGCCGTCATTTTGTAAGGGGACGGGCGTTGCCGGCGTAATCCGGAGATTCGAGAAATAGGACTCTTCGCCAGGATTGCCCCACAGGGCGACTGCTCCATGGAGGTCTTCTCCTTTAAGGCCCTCGACGATCAGGGTTGGCTTGGCGGACCCGTTCAGGTACAGTTTCGCGGAACGTCCAGCTACCTCGATTCTGAGCTTCGTCCAGGTCTCCGGCTGGATGTCCGCATAGGCTTCGTAGGTCCAGGGCCATTCTCTTCGCAGCCGGTACCAGTCATAATCAGGCGCTTCGCAATACTGCGCGGAGTGATTGCGCATGGCCTGGTCGTTCGAGAGCGAATTTCCCGGACGAACGTAAAAGAGCTCATAATGCGAGGCATCCGGGCGAGCCCGAAACGCAATGCCGATGAAACCCGGCATTCTCACACCGGGGGGCGTCGTTACGCGCACGGCAAAGTCTGCCTCGATGGTTCCGTCCTCGAAGTCCGTTCCTTTGATCAGCGCGAAGCCGTTCGCGCGCGGTTCGCTCATGAGACGCACGCATTGGCGCCCCTGGTATTCCGCTTGCTCCACCTTGACGTGCTGCGCAACCAGATCGTTGGTGTCGCGCAGAGCGAAGGTTTGCGTGTGAGCGGGAGACTGGCCGAAGAGGGAGCATGCCGCGATGAGACAGGTAACAAAACGAAGCATAGCGCTTCCCATGCAGCTAAGCTGCCGAATTTAGCGAACAATTTGCAGGCAAGTCACCGCGATTCCCCTGCCGCCTGTGTCCGTAGGCGGAATCCGGTGTGCGTTTTCGCGACAAACAGAAGAGGCAAAGCCGTTCCGATGACCTGTTGTTTTCCCAATGGAAGTGTGTCATGCTTCCTGTTGGAAACCCAAAAGGAATGGGGACTTCAATGAGAACACTAAGGCGATTCATCCGGCGGCTGAGCTCGTGGGCTACCACGCAGCGAGGCGAAGAACGGTTGCGGGCTGAAATTGAAGAACATCTCGCGCTGCAAACGGCTGAGAACATGCGGGCCGGCTTATCGCCCGCCGAGGCGCGGCGGCAGGCTGCACTGAAGTTCGGAGCGGTGGAGGCGATGAGGGAGAGCTATCGAGATCAAAGAGGGCTTCCGTTTCTCGAAACACTCATGCAGGATACGCGCCACGCGCTGCGGCGTTTGGGAAAGGCCCCGGCGTTCACAATCACAACGGTGCTAACGCTGGCGCTGGGCATTGGCGCTACCACTTCTATTTTTACTTTGGTGCACGCTGTCTTATTAAAAACGCTGGCGGTGGCGAATCCCGGCGAATTGTACCGGCTGGGGAAGGAATCACGCTGCTGTTACTGGGGTGGCTACAGTCAGCGGAATGAGTTTTCTCTGGTCTCATACGATCTGTACAAACACTTCCGCGACAACACCAAAGGGTTTGCCGAACTGGCGGCGTTTTCTGCGGGTGGGTCACTGTTTGGCGTCCGTCGCGCGGGCCGCTCGGAGGCCGCCCAAAGCGATCCAGGCGAGTTCGTCTCCGGCAATTACTTCAAGATGTTTGGCATAACGGCGTATGCCGGGCGGGTATTCGCCGCCAGCGACGATCGAGCCGGCGCGCCGCCCGTGGCGGTGATGAGCTATCGCTTATGGCAGCAAAGGTATGGATCGGATCCAAGCGTCATTGGGAGTGTCTTCAATCTAGATGAAAAGCCATTTACCGTAATAGGAATCGCTCCGCCGGGTTTTTTTGGCGACACGCTGCGCAACAATCCGCCCGATTTCTTTCTGCCGTTGGCCACTGAACCGTTCATCGAGGCCGATGCCGATCTGAATAAGCCCGATACCCACTGGTTGGATCTGATTGGCCGGATCGAGCCGGGCGTGAAGGCCGCCTCCGTAGAGGCCGAAATGCGCGTCGAGCTTAAGCAGTGGCTGCGCTCGCATTGGGGTGAGATGAGCCCCAACGATCGGGCACGATTTCCGGAGCAGACGCTGTTTCTGAGCCCTGGAGGCGCGGGCATCACCAGCATGCGCCAGCAATATGAACACTGGCTGCAAATCCTGGTGATGGTTTCGGCGTTTGTGCTGCTCATCGTTTGCGCCAACGTGGCGAATCTGATGCTGGTGCGGGGCATGGAGCGGCGGCGGCAGACATCCTTGAGCATGGCGCTCGGGGCGCAGGCGCCGCGGCTGGTGAGGCAAGCGCTCACCGAAAGTATTGCGCTCTCGCTATTAGGAGGCGCGGCAGGCCTGGCGATCGCCTTTATAGGCACGCGCCTGATTTTGCATTTTGCATTCCCGCCGGTTGGCGGCGCTGCCGGCATACCCATCAGCGCTTCGCCTTCCATGCCCGTGCTGCTGTTCGCTTTCATTATTTCGTTGGCAACGGGAGTAGCTTTCGGTATCGCCCCGGCGTGGATAGCGACGCGGGTGGATCCGATCGAAGCCCTTCGGGGAGGCGGGCGTTTGACCGATCGTATAGGCTCGCTCCCGCGAAAGACACTGGTGGTGTCTCAGGCGGCGCTGTCGCTGGTGCTGTTATCCGCCTCCGGACTGCTCACCGCCGCACTGTACAGACTCGAGAATCAAAATTTTGGATTCGATCAGGATCGCCGCATGGTGGCGAATGTGAATCCGCGGCTTGCCGGCTATCGGCCGGAGCAGCTCACGCCACTCTACCGGCGCATTCATGAGTCGCTAGCGAGCATTCCCGGCGTGGCGGTCGTGGCACTCTGCACGTACTCACCGCTAGACGGGAACGATTGGGGCGCCGACATCTGGGTGGATGGACATCCGGCTCCCGGACCCAGCAATGGGAACGCCGCTTCCTGGGATGGGAACGCCGCTTCCTGGGATCGAGTCACGGCGGGATACTTTGACGCAATCGGAACTCCCATCATTCGAGGACGCGGCGTCACCGAGCAGGATACCGCGACAACGCGGCATGTGGCAGTCATCAATGAGGCGTTTGCACGAAGGTTTTTCCCGAATGAAAATCCGATCGGGAAGCATTTCGGACGTCCCGAAGCGGGCTCGTCACGCCAATACGAAATTGTGGGTGTCGCCAAGGACGCCCGCTATTTGACTTTTAATCTCGACAAGCCGATCGGCCCATTCTTTTTTCTCCCGGAAGCGCAGCACGACGTTTCTCCGGAGACCGGAATCGCGGCGATCGATAGCACGCATTTTCTGCATGACATCGTAATTGTGAGCAGGCCGGAAGCGAGGCTGCCGTTGGCGCAAGTGCGGCAAGCCATGGCTTCGGTGGATCCCAATCTGCCAATCATTTCGCTACGCACCCTGAAAGAGCAAGTGGCCGGCCAGTTCGGGCAGCAGCGGCTGATGGCGCGCCTCACCTCGTTCTTCGGCCTTCTTTCGCTGGTCTTAGCGTGTATCGGGCTGTACGGAGTCACCGCTTATAACGCCGGCCGCCGCACCAGCGAAATCGGCGTGCGTATGGCGCTGGGAGCCGACGGCAGCCACGTGCTGGCGCTGATCCTACGCGGCGCATTTGGATTGATTCTGATTGGATTATCGATCGGACTGCCGTTGACCTTCGCCGCGGGACGATTCCTCGGTAATCAACTTTATGGCTTGAATCCATATGACCCGATGGTGATTTTCGTAGCCATGGCGACGCTCGGATTATCGGCCTTGGCGGCGTCTTTCATTCCAGCCTTTCGAGCAAGCCGGATTTCGCCGCTCGAGGCACTGCGCACCGAATAGGGCCGGTTGGAACCGGCGGGATGAAACCGGAGTCTCATCAGGTGGATAAGAAATGCAGCGAGGCTTCTGCGCAGGGACATGGTTGCTGCTCGCGGCATTTCTGCTGCCGGCCCAAAATCCCGACGATCTTTATTTTCACCTTCGGTTGACCAAAGAGCCGCCGCAACGAGACCTATCTGGATCGGCCGCTCGCCGGCCATGCGCGCGATTGCGAATTCGACGCTTATCTGCTGGGATACCTTTTTCGGGTGGATGCAAGGGAGGCGGCCAAGAGGCCTCGAACAGAAACTTGTTTCCGCTCTCGCCCATGCCGAATCATGGAGCCTAACCGCCGAGGAAAAAAGACTGGTCGAGGACGGATGCCTTATAGACGCCTGCCGGGGAATCGGTGAGAAGAAGACGTGGCTCTCGCTTTTGAAATACTGAGAGCCGGGGGAAACCACATGTGGGAGAGCTGGCGGCGCGATATCATTTTGGGTCTTCGCGGTCTTCGCAAGAGTCCGGTTTTCGCTTGCACGGCCGTTCTGACGTTGGCGCTCGGTATCGGCGCCAACACGGCCATCTTCAGTTTTCTGTACGGCCTGGTGTTGCGCAGCCTGCCCACGCGCGCGCCTTCGCAACTGGTGCAGGTCGGCATCGCCAGCGCGGCCAGCGTGGATCCGACGGGCGCTACCTTCGTTCCCTACCGCATGCTCGAGACCTTGCGGACCAGCGTTACTTCCCTCAGCGAACTGTCCGGTTGGGATCTGAGCCGCGCCGTCATGGACGACGATCAGGGCTCGCTTCGCGATTACGGCGCCGGTCTCGTGACGGGAAACGCCTTCCAGGTAATCTCCATGCGGCCCTATCTGGGGCGCCTCATCGCGCCCTTTGACGATGTGCGCGGCGCTCCCGCACAAGGCTGGCCGGTCGTTCTCAGCTATGGCTTCTGGAATGATCGTTTTGGCGCCGATCCCGCAGTTATCGGGAAGCAGGTTCGTATCGCCGGGACGCAAGTCACCATCGTGGGAGTCACGCCGCCGGAGTTCAAAGGCGTCTGGCCCGGCAATGATGTAAAGGTCTATCTGCCGATTCAATTCATCAATGTGATTGCGCAGCGGGACCTCTTAAATACGCCCGATTCGCTATTCGGCTGCTCCGTCATCGCCCGTCTGAAACCGGGCGTCTCTATTGCCAGCGCAAGCGCCGAGGTGGCGCATCTTCAGAAATCGTTCTTCCTCCAATTCATTCCCGTCAAGTACCAGCACCTCCCCTATTTCGAAAAAGCATACCTGCGCGTTGACTCGGCCCGCAGCGGTCTCCCCAGTTACATCACGCACACTTACTCGAAGCCGCTGTATCTGATGCAGGGCCTGGTCGGCATTGTTCTGCTGCTCTGCTGCATCAACGTCGGTGGACTGATGATGGCGAAAGTCTATGCGCGCGAGCGCGAATTTGCGGTGCGCGTGGCGCTGGGAGCTCGCGTTTCGCGCCTTGTCCGGCAATATCTCACAGAAAGCTTCCTGGTTGCTCTGGCCGGCAGCGCCTTGGGAGCGTTACTCGCCTGGCGCGGCTGCGATCTGCTACTACATTTCTTTCGCGATCCCATGATGGGCGAATCCATGTCCATCCATCCGGATCGATTCATGTTCTGGGCGGCCGCTTTCTTCGCCGTCCTCAGCACGCTGCTTTTCGGCTTCGTTCCGGCGTGGCGCGCCGGTCACGCCGATCCGGGCGATCTTCTCAAATCCCGCACCAGCCTCGGCGGCAAACGCCACATTGCCGGCCGCATGTTCGTACCGATCCAGGTCGCGCTTTCGCTTGTGCTCGTCGTTCTTGCCTCGCTACTGTCGCAGAGCGTGATTAAGCTACGCAACGAACGTACCGGCTTTGACATCGACCACGTCACGATCCAAACCTCGCCGCTTCACCTGCTCAAGCTCCCAGCCGAAGCCAAGCTCAACCTGTACCAGCGTATGGTGGATCGCATCGCCGAAATGCCCGGCGTTACTGCCGTTGCCGTCACGTCCCAAACACCGCTTACCGGCGTCGAGATCACGTCTCGCTTCCAGGCCGATGGGCAAGGTCCCAATCCGCCGGAAGATTCCCACATGCCCTACAACGAAGTTGGTCCGGGATACTTCCGGACCATGCACACCCGCATCGTCGAGGGAAGGGAATTCAGGAAAGACGAACGTGCCCTCAACGTTTGTGTCCTCAATCGGGCCGCTGCCGCCTATCTATTCCCACACGAGGAGCCGCTGGGCCGCTACGTGCGCGCGCTCGACGAGCGCGACTTCCCAACCGGCACCGCGTGTCACGTCGTCGGCATTGCCGAAGATGCGAAGTTCTTCGATGTGCGGCAAGGTCCGCCCCGGACCCTCTATTTTCCGATCACGCTGCAACGCATAGATCGGAACCTTGGCAATCTCGTTTTCCTGATCAACTCGGACAACAAGGCCTCCGCGGCCGCGGCTTTTCGCAAAGCGCTCTCGGAACTCGCGCCCAGCATCCCGCTGGTTTTGTTCGTCACACTTCGCGAACAGATGGATGCCGCTCTAGGCAGCCAGGAGCTGATCACGCTGCTGAGCAATTTCTTTAGCGTTCTGGCGCTGCTGTTGAGCGCCCTTGGGCTCTATGGATTACTCTCGGCGAGCGTTGTGCAACGCACCGGCGAAATTGGGATGCGCATGGCGCTCGGAGCGGGCAGGCGCCTGATCATCCGCATGATTCTGCTCGAGGCCGTCAGCTTGCTTGGCTGGGGCGTGCTTCTCGGCGGCATCGTGCTGCTGTTTGCCGTCCGGCTCATCGTCTCGATGCTACACGGGGTTTCGGCTTTTGACCCGTTGACACTGCTGACCGTGGGACTTCTTCTCCTGATCGTTACGATTACCGCCGCCCTGGTGCCTGCTCTCCGCGCGGCCACCGTCGATCCGATCGAATCTTTACGGGCTGAGTAATCGGTCGCGGACCTTTCGTAGGCAATTGATGCAAAATAGGCAGAATAGAGTAGAGCGTCCATGAAACCACTTGCCCTCTTCTGCGCAGCGTTGCTCGCTTCCTCCGTTGCCTTATGCGACGAGACAACTACGGCGAGAGCGGCCGAGCCTACCTTCAGCCATGACGTTGCGCCGATTTTGTACCAGCACTGCATCCAATGCCACCACCCGAACGATATCGCTCCGATGTCGCTACTGACGTACGCCGAAGTTCGGCCGTGGGCCGCCGCCATCCGCGAGGCTGTCGTCTCCGGCCAAATGCCGCCTTGGAAGGCGGATGCCGCCTATGGGCATTGGTCGAACGACCCACGGCTGTCACAATTGGAAATCAATACCATCCGGGCGTGGGCCGCCGGCGCCAAGCTGGAGGGCGACCCCCAAGAGATGCCCGCGCGGCCGGAGTTCCCGGATGGATGGAAGATTGGCAAACCGGATGCCGTGATCGCCATTCCGGAACATCGCCTGGATGCCACCGGCCCCGACGAATACACCTACGTCAACGTGCCTACCAACTTCAAGGAGGATCGTTGGATTGTGGCGGCCGAATTGCGGCCCGGCAATCGCAAAGTGGTTCATCATGCCCATGTTTTTGTCGCCGATCTGGCAGAATCAACCGGCGTGAAGGCAAAACCGGCGGCCAATCCGGCTAGCGACTACGCGCGCTGGATTCGCATTCGCCAGGGTTCCCTCGAATGGGTTCGCCCCGAGGCGCCGGTAATCGACAATGGCTGTGCGGTCGACGACAACGGCTTGTTTCCCGGCTCGAAAAGCTCCGATCTCGGAAGCCTGATCAGTTCCTATCTGCCGGGCCGTGCGCCGGACGTCTACCCGGCGGGCACGGCTCGCAAAATTCCGGCGGGAGCGACGCTGAATTTTCAAATTCACTATTCGCGAACCACTAGGAAGGTGGAAACGGACCGCACCAGCGTCGGGCTTATCTTTGCGAAGGAACCGCCGCGCCAGATCTCGCGCAGAATCGATTTATCGAACCAGATGTTCCTAATTCCGGCGGGCGATCCGAATCATGCGGTGAGCGAATGCCACACGTTCAATAAGAACGTGCTCATCACGAGTCTCACGCCGCACATGCATTTGCGCGGGAAATCCATGCGCATTGTGGCGGATCTGCCGGACGGCCGGAAGCAAATCTTGCTTTTTGTGCCGGCATACGACTTCAACTGGCAGTTCACTTATCGCGCGAAGGATCCGATCTATTTACCCGTGGGCACGCGCATCGAAGTGCTTGCCACGTTCGACAACTCGGCCAACAAAGCGGGCAATCCGGATCCGACGAGAGCGATTCGTTGGGGCAGCGCCAGTGAAACCGAGATGATGGACGGCTGGATCGAGTATCTGGATGCAGACGGCGCTCAACCTGCGCCGCCCGACAACAAAAGTCTCAACAACTAGCTCCCCAAAAACATGACATGAACGTACGTGCCGAGCCGTACGTTGTAGGCGAGATACCAGCCATCGTGGTCGGGGTCTTCGTAAATCACGATCTGGTCGGAATCCCAAAGCCAGTTGTTGCAGAAGCCAAGGTCAGGCTCGGCGACGCTGAAGAAGAAACCGTTAAAGCCGAAGCGCTGCGGACCGCCGCCGGCTAAATGCCAGACATGACCTTTGCCGAAACCGCCGGTGAAGCGGCCGTGTTCCCAGGGGTGATCGAGGTGATACTTCGGATCGTTGCGGCCCGAATTATGCCCGATCCATTTATCGTTGGTATGAACATGGGGCGCCTCCGGGTGCCCGGCTTTGTCGCTAAACCCGTGGGCGGCTGCCGGAGCCGCATGCGCTTGAGGCCGGGCCGGCGCAGGTCCGTGAGCGGGAATGTGGCCACCGCCAACACCGCGGACAGCGCCGTGCTGACCGCCCTCTTTGTCCTTCTTCTGGGCAAAAACGATCACGCTGAATAGCAGTAAAAGTGCAAGAAATCCAAACGTCTTCTTCATCTGAGTTCTCCTTCCCTCATCAGCCTAACGCGCCATTTGCGCGGACTTCCATTTCTGGATAGCCCAGAGCGGTAGGAATCTAGGCGTCACTAGAATATACCGCTTCCACAGTCGCCCCGGCTCGCTGCCGAGCCGGAAGAGCCATTCCAGGCCACGACGCTGGATCCAGCCTGGCGCCTGCCTGTTACGCCCCGCATGGAAATCGAACGCCGCCCCTACGCCGATGAGCGTTACGCCCGGAAAGCAATCGCGGTGCGCATACATCCAGTCTTCCTGTTTTGGCGTGCCAATGCCCACAAACACGATGTCGGCGTCGGACGCTTGAATCATCGTCCGGACGTGCTCATCTTCACTTTCGGTGAGCGGGCGAAAGGGCGGGGAATAGCGGCCGGCGACGATCAGGCCGGGGAAGCGCTCGATCAACCGCGCTTCGAGCAGCGGCAATGTCTCGTCGCGGCCGCCGTAAAGAAATAAGCGATGGCCATTTTCCACCGCGCTGCGGCATAGCTCGAGCATGAGCGTCGGCCCGTATACGCGCTGCTGCCCACGCGAACCAAATGATCGCAAGGCCCAAACTACCGGCATTCCGTCCGGCGTTGCAATGTCGGCCGCATTCAGAATATTGGCGATCCTCGGGTCGTCTTTCGCCAGGATCACGCCGTGTACGCTCGTGACGCAGATAAAGCGCGCGCTGTTTCGTTTTCCCTGCCGGCGTTCCGCCGCCCACTGCCTGCACAAGGCTACGACTTCGCCATAACTGGTCTTACTGATACCCACACTGACGATCAGTTGCTTCTCGGGAAGCTCCTCACGGGTACACTGAGGTTTGGAGACCAATCGTGAACAAGACCTATAGTCTCTTTTTAGCACTCGCGCTCGCTGTCACAACGCTATATGGCGCCGATACCGGTGCGCTTCGCAAAGCGCCCGAATTGGCGTTTACCATTCCCGGACAAGGACAAAAGCTGTTGAGCCAGTACCGCGGGAAAGTCGTGGCGCTTGAATTTATCATGACCACTTGTCCCCATTGCCAAGCTGCGTCGCACGTCATGACGAAATACCAGCAGGAGTTCGGCAGCCGCGGCTTTCAGGCGCTTGATCTGGCGATCAACGGACTTGATAACGGCGGCAACGAGAGCACGGCGAACGCCCTCGTTTCGAACTTTGCCACGAACTTTCAGGTTGGTTTTCCGGTAGGTTGGGTTCCGCGCGAGCAGATGATTTCTTTTATGGGGTTCAGCATCATAGACCGGCTGGTTGTGCCGCAGCTTGCGCTCATCGACCGCAAAGGCTACATTCACTTCCAAACGCCGGCTACGAGCGGCCCCGATTGGGACAAAGTGATGGAGGAAGATGCCGTTCATCAGCACATCGAAGAGTTGCTGGCGGCCGCCGGCGCCACTTCCCGGGCCGGGCATTTGGTGGCGTCGAAGAAGGGCCTTTAAAGAGTGCACAGCAACGCGTTAGCCGGCGAGAAGAGTCCGTATCTCCGGCAGCACGCGAATAATCCCGTCGATTGGCTTCCTTGGGGCCCTGCCGCCTTCGAAAAGTCTCGCCGGGAGGATAAGCCGATCTTTCTTTCCATCGGCTACTCAACTTGCCACTGGTGCCACGTGATGGCGCACGAATCCTTCGAAGATGAGCGCGTCGCTCAAGTGCTGAATACAGAGTTCATCCCGGTGAAAGTCGATCGTGAGGAGCGTCCCGATGTCGATCGCATCTATATGCTGTTTGTCCAGGCTTCCACCGGCAGCGGCGGGTGGCCCATGTCGGTTTGGCTCACGCCCGAGTTGAAGCCTTTCTTTGGAGGCACTTATTTTCCGCCGGGTTCGCGCTACGGGCGTCCCGGTTTTCGCGAATTGCTACTTCACCTCGCGCACGTTTGGAAGAACGAACGGGACAAGATAGAGGAATCGAGCAGCAATGTCGCCGAGCAGCTCCGTTCTCTCAGCTCCTTTCCGAAAACGGTGCTGGAACCAGACCGCGAACTGTTTGCCGCGGCGTTTTGGCAGTTCCGTCGCACTTTCGATACGAAATGGGGCGGCTTTGGCGGCGCCCCCAAGTTTCCACGTCCGTCGGTTCTGAATTATCTCTGCCGCTACTATGCCTTAGAGGATAATTCTGAAGCATTAGATATGGTTGTGCAGACGCTGCGTGCCATGGCGGCCGGGGGCATGCACGATCAATTGGGCGGCGGCTTCCATCGTTATTCCGTCGACGAGCGCTGGTTTGTTCCGCACTTCGAGAAAATGCTGTACGACCAAGCCCAGCTCGCCATGGCTTATCTCGAGGCATATCAAATCACCGGCGACGCGCTGTTTGCCGAGGTCGCGCGCGGAACGCTTGAATATGTCCTGCGCGACTTGACCGATTCAAGCGGCGCGTTCTATTCGGCGGAAGACGCGGACAGCCCCGATCCGGAGAACCCTTCACACTCGGGAGAAGGATGCTTCTACATCTGGCGCGAGCAAGAGATCGGCTCCTTACTCGCCGATGATGCGGCCTTATTTTATAAGCACTTCGGAGTTAAACCGGATGGAAACGTTGAGGCTGATCCACAGGGCGAATTTGCAGGCCGGAACATTCTCTTCCAGGCCGAGCCCGTGATCCCGGAGCTCAAAAGTGGCCTCGGCGTTCTATTAAAGGCAAGAAGCCGGCGGCCCCGACCGCACGCTGACAACAAGATATTAACTTCATGGAACGCTTTATTTATTTCGGCTCTTGTCAAGGGATATAGGGTACTTGGCGAAGTGAAATTTTTGGAAGCGGCGCAGCGCGCCGCGGCTTTTCTCCTCGCCCGGATGTACGATCCGCATTCCGGCCAGCTATTGCGCCGTTATTCGGAAGGAGAAGCGGCCGTCCCAGCGTTTGTAGACGATTACGCATTCTTTGCACAGGCTTTACTTGATCTATTTGAGGCAGCGCCGGACGGCTCACTCTTAGAGACGGCTATCCAGTTATCAAATCTCGGGCTGGGACGGTTTGAGGATGAGCAAGACGGAGGATTTTTCAGCACGGAAAAGGATGCCGGAGATCTGCTTTTGCGGCTGAAGGAGGACTACGACGGCGCCGAGCCTTCCGGCAATTCGGTGGCGACCGACGTGCTGCTCCGGCTCGCTTCGTTGACTGGCGAAGTGTCCTATCGTGGGCGAGCCGACCGATCGTTGCGCTCGTTTGCGCCGAAGATCAAGGTGCAGCCAACCATAGCGCCGCAAATGCTGGCCGCGCTGGGCCGGCGGCTCGCCGAGGCCGAGCAGGTTATTATTCGCTGCGCCGGGATCGACGCGGAGTGCCAAGCTCTGCTCCGGCAATACACCTCGCGCTTCACGCCTAACGGCATCGTGCTGGCAATTTCCGACGCGACGGCAACCGAACTAAAAGCGCGCGCCCCTTTTATATCGAGTCTCGAGCGGAAAGCGCGCATCACCGTTTACGAATGCCGGAACTTCGCTTGCGAACTGCCCAAGGTGATCGCCTAAATCCCTGCTAAACTGTGCCGATGGGGAATAATACTCAATCGAGCCGTACCACGATCCTTATGGGGAAGTCGTTTCCCCTCACGGGGCCTGAATTGAAAGCCGGCGATCAGGCTCCGGATTTTGATGTTGTCGATAGTTCGCTGCAACCGGTGAACCTGGAGAAGACCGGCAAAGGTGTTCGTATTCTCAGCGTTGTTCCTTCGCTCGACACGCCGGTCTGCGATGCGCAAACCAAACGCTTCGAGGAAGAAGCCGCTAAGCTTTCGGACGTGCAGATCTACACCGTCAGCATGGATCTGCCTTTCGCGCAAAAGCGCTGGTGCGGCAACTTTGGAATCAATCGTATCGGCATGTTGTCCGATCATCGTTCAGGTTCGTTCGGCGAACACTACGGAACCTTGATTGAAGGTATGCGGATCGAAAGCCGCGCGATCTTCGTGCTGGACGCGGACAACCAACTCCGGCATGTGGAATACGTTCCCGAAGTGGGAAGCCATCCAAACTACGAAGCGGCGCTCGAGGCGGCGCGGGGGGCTTTGCGGCAAAGAGTTAACTCAGCTAGCTAGCCGATTTGGATTCGTAAGCAGGGGCAGTCGAAAACCATCGGGAAGGGTGGCTGTCATGAACCAAAAATCTTCGATGCTTCGAAGAACACGGACGTACCCGGGCAGATCATCCGGCTTGGTGATATAGCCGTTCGCATTCAGGCGGTAGGCGTCGATAATATCGGCATCCGCCCGCGAAGTGGTCATCACCAGGATTGGGATCTGCCTCAGAACTGGTGAGGCCTTCACCTCAGCCAACACCTGTTTGCCGGATTTTCGCGGCAAATTCAGATCGAGCAGCACCAAATGCGGCCGGGTTACCAGGTTATTTTGCACCCGACGAAGATAATCGATCGCTTCCTCGCCGTCGCGAGCCACCGCAATTTGCACCGGGAAGGCGGTCTCTTTTAAGGCCTCCCGGATGAGCCGAAGGTCGCTTGGGCTATCCTCAACAATCAGAACACGGAACGAATTCATTGCTTGCTACCAATCCCACCGACCTTCATCCGAGCAACTCAGGGACCAATTGGCGAATGGTCGCTAAATTATTATGAATAAAGGGCGAATAGACTGAACTCGGAGCGTGAGTACGGTAATAAGGATGGGAGCCGGAGACGGAGCGTGCAAAAAGTGCGCTCTTCGGGATCAGCCGCCGGGTTCGGTACTCAATACGTTGACATTGCGTTAACCTCCTTCATATCATGAGGATTGGGTCGAATAGGAGGCTTTGAATATTCGGGCTTCCGGCAATAGGGCGCTGGGCTGCAAACACTCTGGAGGCTTTTTGATCAAGTTAGACATCATCAACGAGGTCGTGAATCGCACGGGTATCACCAAAACCAAGGCCGAAATGGCGGTGGAAACAGTTTTCGATACCATGAAAAAGGCGCTTAGCGAAGGCGACCGCATTGAGTTGAGAGGTTTTGGCATCTTTAATGTGCGCCCTCGCAAGACGGGCATTGGCCGTAATCCCAGGACGGGCGCCGAAGTGGCGATTCCGCCCGGTAAAGCGGTCCGCTTCAAGCCTGGCAAGGAATTGCAAACATTGCAGTAGAGCCTGTGCCTGAGCCCGGACTCGTCGGCCCGATGCAAAGTTCGGCGCAACGCTTCGAGAGCCTCCGAGCGCTAACTCAAGCTGGGCGCTGGCCCGCTAAGTGGTGGCTGAGCCTGCTGCTTTTCCTTCTTACTCTGGTCAGCACCACGCTCTTCGGCTTCGCCCTAGTCCGCAGTTTCCAGGCTGGGAATCCCTTCGATGTGAGGAGCATTTGGGATAGCTACGTTTTGTTTACTCACGGCGATGCCGCAGTGTGGTCCGGCCTTCGGTTCTCTATTCCGCTGCTGCTCATTCTGCTGACACACGAGTTAGGCCATTATGTGGAATGCCTGTTGTGGCGGGTAGATGCCAGTCTTCCGTACTTTCTTCCGTCCCCTACGCTGTTTGGAACACTGGGCGCATTCATCCGCATCCGCTCACCGATTTACACCCGCAAGGGCCTATTCGATATCGGAATTGCAGGACCATTGGCCGGCTTCGTGATGCTGATCCCGTTTCTGGTGGCGGGCGTCATGATGTCTCATGTTTTGCCCGCAGCCACGCAGCCGGGGCCGTTTATTTTTGGAACGCCGCTGGCGTTGCGTGCGGTTGAGTGGATGCGCTTTGGAAGCCTGGAGCCTTCGCGAATCCTGCTGCATCCCATGGCAGTGGCGGCTTGGGCCGGCTTGCTGGCCACTTTCATGAACCTGCTGCCGATGGGCCAATTGGATGGCGGGCATATTTTGTATGCGGTTTTCGGCGAGCGCTCTCATCGCGTTGTTTCACTTAGCGTCGTGGTCCTATTAATATTGCTCGGCTTTCTGTACTGGCCATGGTGGTTTTGGGCGGTCGTGACGTTCTTTGTGTTCCGGCGTCATCCGTTGGTTTATGACCAGCGGCCCATCTCCCAAGGCCGTTCATTTCTGTGTATCGTGGCTCTGGTGGTGTTTGTGCTTTCGGTTTCGATCGTACCTATCCGCATCTCTTGAGTCAGTCCACAGATGAAGATTTCGGCGACCATCATCACCTTCAACGAGGAACGCAACGTGGCTCGCGTGATTGAGAGTCTGCGCTGCTGCGACGAAATTTTGGTGCTCGATAGCGGCTCGAACGACCGCACTGTCGAAATTGCCAACAAGCTCGGCGCGCGCGTCGTCGAGGCGTCATGGCATGGCTACGCCGCTCAGAAAAATATCGCCGCCGAACTGGCTGCGAACGATTGGATATTGGCGCTCGATGCCGACGAAAGCCTCAGTGAAGCGCTCGAGGCGGAGATTTGGCAGATCAAGAAGACCGGCCCCAAGTACGACGGCTTCACGGTCCCCCGCCTGGCGCAATACCTGGGCCGCTGGATCTTGCACAGTGGCTGGTATCCGGACCGCAAAGTGCGCCTGTTCGACCGGCGAAAGGCTACTTGGATCGGCGAGTTCGTTCACGAATCGGTTCGGGTGGAGGGTTCAGTCGGTCATCTGAAATCGAACCTTTTGCACTTTACGTGCAATTCCCTGTCCGAGCATTTGCGTACGATGGATGGCTATACCACGCTGGCGGCCCAGGAACTGGTCACGCGAGAAAAAAGCGTGCACTTCGGCAAACTATTGTTTGATCCTCCTTGGACTTTCTTTCGCACGTACGTTCTCAAACGCGGCTTTCTGGATGGAGCGGAAGGCCTGGCCATTGCCTACATGGCGGCTCTCTACAATTTCGTCAAGTATGCGAAAGCCCGCGACATGAGTCCGGGCCGGAAATTGTAGAGTGCGGATTCTGCATATCGACGCGGGTCGGGAGATGCGCGGTGGGCAGCGCCAGGTTCTGCTGCTGCTGAGCGGCTTGCGGGAAGCGGGTCACGAATGTCATCTTCTGGCCCGTCCAGGCGCTCCGCTGTGGAGCGCAGCCGATTTGGCAGGTTTTACGGTGCGGCCGGCAACGTTCCGAAACGTGTGGCTCGAATCGAATCGGGCCGACATTACGCATGCCCATGACGCTCATGCGCACAGCTTGGCGGCGCTCGGCGTCAGGAAGGCGTTCGTGGTGTCGCGGCGCGTCGCGTTCCCCGTGAGCCGCTCGCTTGCCTCGCGATGGAAGTACGGGCGGCCGGCGCGATTCCTCGCTGTTTCGCAATTTGTCGCCGGTGAGTTGGAGCAGGCGGGAGTGCCGCCGGAAAAAATCGACGTTGTCTTCGATGGAGTGGAGCCGGTGACAACCGTGACGGAGTGGCGCGCAGACTTTCCAGCGGTGGCGCTCGCTTCCTGCGACCCGCAAAAAGGCCGCGATCTGGTGGAGCAGGCCGTGCAGGCCGCTCAAGTACCGGTCGTCTATTCGAACGATTTGGCGCACGATCTCGAGCGCGCCTCTGTCTTCGTCTATATCACCCGCTCGGAAGGCCTCGGTTCCGCCGCGCTGCTTGCCATGAGCATGGGCGTACCGGTGATTGCCAGCCGCATGGGGGGGCTGCCTGAAACGATTCGGCAAGGGGAAACGGGAATCTTGGTAGAAAACGATCCACCGGAAATTGCGCGCGCCTTGCGCAAATTGCTCAAGGATCCGGCGCTGGCTCACGCCTTGATCGAGCAGGCCAAGCGGCAAATCGAGACTTGTTTCAGCCAACGCCATCTCGTTGAGGGCACCCTCGCTTCCTACCGGAGGGCGATTGGCTGAAGCGGCGTTCCTACACTTGCTGGCCGCGGCAGTCTTCGGTTTGCTGACCGGCAGCTTCTTGAATGTTTGCATTTACCGGCTGCCCAGAGATCTGTCGGTGATTGTGCCGCGATCGTTTTGTCCCGAATGCGGCAAATCGATCGCCTGGTATGACAATGTCCCACTGTTGAGTTACGCGCTTTTGAGAGCCCATTGCCGGAGTTGCGGCAAGGGAATCGGCATCCGGTATCCGTTGGTGGAACTTCTTACCGGGGCGCTATGCGTGTGGACCGTGGCGCGCTACGGCTGGTCGCTGGAGGCACTGAAATGGACCGTATTCGAGCTCATACTGATCGTACTGTTTTGGACAGATCTCGAAGAGCGCATTCTTCCCGATGAACTCACGCTTGGCGGGTCCGTGGCCGGCGTAGTGCTGGCGATTTTCGTAAAAGTTCCGGGAGTAATGGGCGAGTTGTTACTGCCCAACCAGCGGATGGTTTGGCGATCGCTCACGAACGCCGGCATGGGCGCCTTGTTCCTGGCCGGTCCTATCTGGCTGGCGGGTCTGCTGTATGCTCGTATCCGAAAAAAAGACGGTCTCGGGCTCGGCGATGTCAAGCTGCTCATCTTGCTGGGCGTCTTTCTTGGTCTCGAGAACGGATTGCTTGCATTAACAATCGGCGCGGTGACCGGCACCGTTCTGGGTCTGCTTTACATCTGGCTCAAACGCGAGGACGCAGCCAGCTATGAACTGCCTTTCGGCAGCTTTCTTTGCGCGGGAGCGGCGCTGGTGCCGCTGCTCGTAAAATTGTAGAAATGAACGGCTGCGGTGTGGAAACGGCGCTTGTCCTTGCTGTACCATAGGACTTTACGACATGAAGGAACTGTTGAAGGTTCTCTCTCCGGGCGCACCGGATTGGCGAATCGCCAGCCAACTGGACCCCAAGCGTCTGCCCTCGCACATCGCAATTATTATGGATGGAAATGGCCGTTGGGCCAGGCAGCGGAATTTCCCGAGAATTATGGGCCACCGGGCTGGCGTCAACGCGGTGCGGACGACTGTCGAGACCTGCGCTCAACTCGGGCTCGAGGCCTTGACGCTATATGCCTTTTCCGCCGAAAACTGGAAGCGGCCGCGGCATGAAATAGAAGGGCTCTGGCGATTGCTGCGCTTCTACCTGCGACGCGAATTGGATAATCTCATGCGCAACGATATTCAGTTGGCCGCCATCGGCCGGCTGGAATCGCTGCCCGCCTCTGTGCAGCGGGAGCTGCAGGATGTTATCGACAAGACCTCCTCGAATCGCGGCATGCGGCTCAATCTGGCGATTAACTACGGCGGCCGCATGGAATTGGTGGATGCCATGAATGCGATGCTCGATAACGCGCGCCTTGAAGGCAATCTGGACGCCCTAGAAATCACCGAAGAATCGATTGCCGGACACCTCTACACCGCCGGCTTGAAAGATCCCGATCTGTTGATCCGCACTTCCGGCGAAATGCGCATCAGCAATTTTCTGCTGTGGCAAATCGCCTATGCCGAGCTATACGTCACCGAGACCTTATGGCCCGACTTTACCCGCACCGACTTGCTCGAAGCGCTGAGCGAATATCAGAACCGCGAGCGCCGTTTTGGCGGCTTGACACGCGTGCCCACCCCTATGATCGATAGCCCTGCGTTTGAGAGTCCCGCATTCCTCCTCGAAGAAGACGCATTAGAATTGCCTTTGGCCTAGTTGGCCGATTGCTGGTGAATTTTTTTCTTTCATGACGCGCCTGATTACGGCAATCGGGCTGATTGTAATCGCCGCATATCTCATTGGCTGGGCGCCCGAGCCGGTATACATCGCGGCGGCGTTGACCATGGGCCTGCTCTGCTATTGGGAATACTCGGGCTTGGTCGCGGCCCACTCCATTCCCCGGCCCGGTATCTTTGGCTTCCTGGCGGGTGTTATCATCCTGTTCTGGCCGCAGCAGACGCTGATTGGCGTCAGCATTCTGGTCATTTGCGCGTTTTTGACATCACTGCGCTACGACAACCTGCGGGATGTTCTGCCGCAGGTTGCCTGTGCGTTCCTCGGTGCATTCTACGCCTTCGCGCCCTGGCGGTTTTCGATCGGCATACGTCGCGAGAGCCATCATCTGCTGTTCTTCACGCTCGCCTTGAACTGGGTTGGCGATAGTGCTGCATACTACATAGGCCGCCGTTTTGGAAGGCACAAATTGGCGCCCGTTGTAAGCCCGAAGAAAAGCTGGGAGGGGGCCATCGCCTCGGTCCTGGGGTCGGTGCTTTTCGGTGTCCTCTACCTGGGCCGTTTCATGCCGCAGCTTCCCTGGTGGCAAGTTACCGTTATGGCGGTACTGGGGAATGTCGCCGGACAGTTTGGCGATCTCGCGGAGTCGGCCATGAAGCGCGGCGCGGGCGTCAAGGATAGCGGGAATTTGCTGCCTGGCCACGGCGGCATGCTCGATCGGGTAGATAGCAGCCTGTTTGCCTTACCCGTGGTTTATGCTGTCTTTTTGTTGTTGAGGTCCGTTATCTGAAGTGGAGCGGGCGACGGGAATCGAACCCGTATAGGTAGCTTGGAAGGCTACTGCCCAACCTTTAGGCCACGCCCGCCTCTTTTCGAGCCCACCGGGCTGATTCGTACGAGGCCAAGATAGCACAGCCTCCGCTTTCCCGCGCGTTAGCCCTTGCTGCCCAGTTTTTTCTTCGACTCTTCCGCCAGTTTTGAATTCGGCGCGAGCCGTATCACTCGCTGAAAAGCCAGTTTGGCTGCGTCTTTGTTCTTGAGCTTCATTTCCGCTTCGCCAATTTTGAAAAACGCTTCGGCGGAGTTGGGATTATATTTTGATGCCTCCTCGTAACGGCCCAGCGCGCCGCGATAGTCTCCCTTATGCCAATAGAAGTTGCCAACCTTGATGTTGCGGTCTGATTCGAGAGGGTCGAGCGGGTATTTCTTTGGTGCGACCGACTCATCTTCTTCCGGAGGATTCGTCTCGTTCGGCGGCTGTTGCGCGGCGGGCGGCTGCTTTTGCGAGCTCTGTTGCGCGCGGCTTGGAAATGTCGCCGCAAACAGCATGGTTGACAGAAAAACAAATGACAGCACGCGTGTCACAATTGAATTATAGCTGCCGATATTCAACTTCGCGATAAGGTAGCGCAGCTTCCTGTCGAGCCCGGCGTTTACCTCTACAAAGACGCGCAAGGGAAGGTAGTCTACGTTGGCAAAGCGAAGAATCTTCGCAGCCGCGTCAGAAGTTATTTTAACGAAGATCGCCTGGCGGACGCGAAGACCGGCGGGCTGATCTCGGAAGCGCGCGACATCGATTTCATTCAGGTCGATAACAACAAAGAAGCCCTGGCGCTCGAAAACAACTTAATTAAGCAATATAAGCCGCGCTTTAACATCCTGCTGCGCGACGACAAGACGTTTCCTTACGTTAAACTCACCAATGAAAAATATCCGCGCGTTTACGTCACACGCCGCATTCTGAAGGACGGGGCGGGCTACTACGGACCGTTTTTTCCCGGCAACCTGGCGCACCGGCTGGTTCACTTTATTCATCGCCACTTCAAGGTTCCTTCCTGCAAGATCGATTTCTCCCGCCGCCACACGCATCCGTGCCTCGAATATCACATTCATCGCTGTCTCGGTCCGTGCGTAGCCGGACTCACTTCAGACGAGGCGTATAGCGCGGCCGTTCGCGACGTGCGCCTGTTTCTCGAAGGACGCCATCGCGATCTTGCCAATGAGCTCGAGAGGCGCATGGCGGCGGCCTCCGAAAGTATGCGCTTTGAGGAGGCAGCCAGTCTTCGCAACCTGGCCACCACCGTTCGCGAGATGGAACAAAGGCAGAAGATGGATGCGGTGGAGGGCGAAGACATCGATATCTTTGCCTACCATGCCGAGCCGCCCCTGGTTGCCGTTAACTTGTTTCACTTGCGCCACGGCAAGATCGTCGACCGGCGCGAATTTTTCTGGGAAGACCAGGAAGAGTTTAATCCCTCTGAATTCTTCGAGGCGCTGCTGAAGCAGGTCTATCTCGACAACGTCTACATTCCCGGTCTCATTCACGTTCCCGCCGACTTCGAAGGCCGCCCCGAGCTGGAGGAGTTTCTTGCCGAAGCGCGCGGCCGGAAGGTCGAAATCGCAACCCCGCAGCGCGGATCAAAAAAGGCCATGCTGGCGCTCGTTGAGACCAACGCCAAGCATAGCTTCGACCAGCGCTTTCGTGTCTTGAAGCCCTCTTCGAAGGCGATTCAGGAGGCTGTCCAGGATGCCTTGAATCTTCCCGAAGCGCCACGCCGAATAGAGTGCTTCGACATCTCGCACATTCAGGGCACCGACAAGGTGGCCAGCATGGTCGTGTGGGAAGACGGCAAGATGAAAAAATCGGACTACCGGAAATTCATCATCCGTACGGTAGCCGGTAACGACGATTTCGCCTCCATGCGTGAAGTCATTACGCGCCGCTATTCCAAACTGCAGGCGGAAAATACGCCGTTTCCGGGCCTGGTGCTGGTGGATGGCGGCCTGGGACAACTGCACGCCGCCGCCGAGGCTCTCGAAGCCATCGGCATCACCTATCAGCCGCTCGCGTCGATCGCCAAGCGTGAGGAGTGGATCTACGTCTACGGTCAAGAGGACGAGCCGATCATTCTCGACAAATTTTCGCCGATCCTGCACCTGGTACAAAGGATTCGCGACGAAGCCCACCGTTTCGCCGTCACCTTCCATCGCACGCGCCGCAACGCGCAGCGCCTGACGTCGGAAATGCACGCAATTCCGGGCGTGGGCGAAAAGACGGTGGAAAAACTATTGAAGACGCTGGGTAGCCTGGAGCGCGTGCGGCAAGCCTCGCAGGACGAGCTTACGCGCATCGTCGGCGCTGCCGCCGCCAAGCGCTTGCGGGCTCATTTCAACGCGTCCTTGTCGTCACACCCCTTCGAAGAGCCGCAGCCCGAGCACGTCGGGTAGACCTGCTTTCTTGATCTCGGATGCCGTCTTCTGGACCGGATAAGCGACTCTGCGGAGCGTCACCAGCTTTTGATCGGAGTCGAAGGTGGCGTAAGCCGCGCGCGGGTCGCCATCCCGTGGTTGTCCCACGGAGCCTGGATTGATCATGTACAGGGTGTCCGGCTCGACTGCGATCGTCTGGTCGTTTTGGCCTTTGCGAACGGACGAGATCAGCCCGAACCGCCCGTACTTCGAAAAGAAGCCGCCCTGCAGATGAGTGTGGCCGAAAAAAGCCAAAGGAAGTTCAAAATGCGCAAAGGAAGGCGCCGCTTCACGGACGGTGGCCACGTACTCGTCTTCATTGGCGAGCGCTCCGTGCCAGATATGAAAATGCTCGCCTTTCCATGGCCCCTTCGGCAGTCCTCGCAAATAGTTGAGGTGTTGATCCGTCATATGCAAGATCGTCCAGCGTGCGGCCACTTGCGCCACGTCATTGAACCATTCGAGGTTGTCGACGCCGGCCACCACTTTGTCATGATTTCCGCGTATGGCGAAGCGGCAATGGGCCTGCGTCCACTCCGTTACCTGGTCCGGATGGGGATTGTATCCGACCAAATCGCCGCAGCAGACGATCTCTTGGTATTTGCCCTCGGCGTCCGCCAGAACCGCTTCTAAGGCATGCCAGTTCGCGTGGAGGTCACTCAGTATCAGGTATCGCACGAAAGACGGTGCTGACTTTCTCAATTGTAACGGCTGTCCAGTACAATGCAGACAATGTCATTGGTTGTGATTGGGTCCGTTGCGTATGACGCCATTGAAACCTCGCATGGAAAGCGAGAACGTACACTGGGTGGCTCCTGCACTTACATTGCTCTGTGCGCGAGCTATTTTGCGAAAACATCGATTGTCGCGGTGGTTGGCGACGACTTCGCCGGCGAAGACCGCGCGCTGCTCAAAGACAAGGGCGTGGATTTGGATGGGCTAGAGCAGGTGTCTGGGAAAACGTTTTTCTGGTCCGGTGTGTATTCGGACGACATGAACGATCGGACTACCTTGCAAACGGATCTGAACGTTTTCGCCGATTTCCAGCCGAAGCTGCCGTCCGCGTACGCGAGCGAACCGTATCTCTTCCTGGGAAACATTCAGCCTGCCCTGCAGCTTGACGTGCAGCGGCAGATGAAGGGTGTCCGCTTCGTGGGGGGAGACACCATGAATTTTTGGATCAACAACAGCAAGGACGAGCTACTTAATACCATTCGCAATTGGGATTTCCTGCTGATTAACGACAGCGAGGCGCGCATGCTTTCGGGCGAGTCGAATCTGCGGAAGGCGGCCCAGAAGATCATCGATCTCGGTCCCAAAACGCTGGTCATCAAACGCGGTGAATATGGCGCGATGCTGTTCAGCAAAAATGCCTTCTTCATCGTGCCTGGTTATTTGCTCGAGGATGTTTTCGATCCCACCGGCGCGGGCGATTGCTTTGCCGGCGGCTTCGTAGGCTATCTCGCCGAGCGCGGCTTCGATCTGCGCAATGGCCACTTTGACGTTCACGAGCTTCACCGGGCGGTGATCTACGGCTCCGTCATGGGCAGCTTTTGTTGCGAAGAATTCGGCGTTGAACGGTTCCGTACGCTCACGCGGAAAGAAATCGACCAGCGTTTTGAGGAATTCCGGCGATTCACCGCGTTCTAGGCGGCTCAACGCCGCCGCGGAAACCGCGCTGGTCCCGCTGCTGCTCGCTTTGCTCGCTACGGCTGCGGCGGCTTGGGTTTTCCGGCACGGTTACGTTCTTTATTGGGGCGATGCGCAAGCGCATCTGAACGCCAGCCGCAGCCTCATCGATTCACGCACCCCTGGATACGATCAAGTCGGCACTCCCTGGCTGCCGCTGCTGCATGTCATCTGTTTGCCCTTTGTAACGAACGATTGGCTCTGGAGCACGGGCCTCGCCGGAACCATCCCGGTAGCTTGCTGTTTCGTAATCGCCGGAACTTTTTTCTACTGGGCGGCGCGCGATGCCTATGGAAATTCGCTGAGCGCCATCGTAGTTCTGGCTTGCTTTGCCCTCAACCCAAACGTGCTTTACCTCGCCTCCATTCCCATGACGGAAATCGTCTTTCTCGCGGGTCTATCGGTGCTGTTGTTTTCAATGCTGCGCTTTCGGGCAACCGGCA
Organism: Bryobacteraceae bacterium; assembly: GCA_036501045.1. Classification (GTDB taxonomy): domain Bacteria; phylum Acidobacteriota; class Terriglobia; order Bryobacterales; family Bryobacteraceae; genus Bog-105. Next base: position 27,683 of record DASYAX010000132.1, on the reverse strand, counting down.
GAACGCAATTTCTGTTACTCGGTACCGCAGCCTCGTGGTCCATGAGCTTGACACGATTTGACGGGTGGTTCCTCATTCCGTTTGCCGCGCTCGGGTTTGCGCTTTTCGCGGGTCGCCGCCGCTGGCCGGTTCTCATTGGCCTCGGGTTGGCTGCCAGTCTCGCGCCCTTGTATTGGCTCGCCCACAGTTGGTGGCAGTCTTCGAATCCTCTCGATTTCTATAACGGCCCGTATTCCGCAGCCGCCATCCAGGGCACAGCCAGCTATCCCGGCCTCCACAATTGGCCGTTGGCGTTCCGATATTATGCCGAGGCTGGCCGGCTGGTTGCTGGTTGGGCGCTGGTGATTTTAGGAGCCATCGGCGTGCTCTGCGCCGCTCTTCGGAAGACCGCCTTCCCGATCTTATTTCTGCTGCTTCCGCCCGCCTTCCTCGTTTGGAGCCTTCACTCCTCCAAAGTTCCTATCTTTGTTCCAACCCTGTGGCCCCATTCCTACTACAACACTAGATACGGAATCCCCGTGACCGTCGTTGCGGCGTTTGCCATTGGCGCGATCGTGCCCATCCTTCCCGCCAAATCCAGGCGGCTAGGGCTTCTGCTGCCGGTGGTTTGCGTTGCCTTTTGGGTCTGGCACGCTTCGCCCGAAAACTGGGTTTGCTGGAAGGAATCGCAAGTGAATTCCGTCTCGCGCCGGGCTTGGACGCACGCCGCGGCAAACTTTCTGCGTGCTCACTATCACGCGGGGCAAGGAATTCTTGAAGGGGATGGGGATATTCCGGGAATCTTCTGCAATGCCGGCATCCCCTTTCGAGAGACACTCAATATCGGGAACGGTCCCGCTTGGCTGGCAGCCACCTCGCGCCCGGATCTTATCCACCGCGAGCTCTGGGCGATTGCGCAGTCCGGCGATTTCGTGTCCAAAGCGTTGCAGCGCGGGCGGCCTCCGGTGTACCGGATCGTCAAGATTATTCAGGTAAAAGGCGCGCCCGATCTCGAAATCTACCGGCGTGACGATTTCGCTGCTATCCTCAGGGATAAAGCTGAGAGTCCGTCGAGACAATAACTCCGGCCGGAGAACTAAGTTTAAGGTAGATATGCCCTTGATTTCTGAAAAAACAGAGCAGGTTTCCGCACAGTCGTCGACCGCCGGCAAGTTACGGCAGCGAATTGCCACCAAGACTGCGCGTGTGGGAGTTCTGGGGCTCGGTTACGTCGGATTGCCGCTCGCCGTCGAATTTGCGCGCGCCGGTTTTGAAGTCGTCGGCATAGACGTTCAGCAGAGCAAAGTCGACCACTTCAATAGCGGATTTTCCTACATCAGGGACGTGAAAGACAGCGTCTTTCAACCGCTGGTACAAAGCGGTAAGCTGCGAGCTACCAGCGACTTCTCGGTGATCCGCGAGCTCGACACCATCGACATCTGTGTCCCAACCCCGCTCCGCAAAACCAAAGATCCCGACATGAGCTTCGTTGTTTCAGCCACCGAAGCGATTGCCGAATATATTCATCCTGGATTGCTGGTGATGCTGGAGTCTACTACCTATCCGGGTACAACGGACGAGTTACTACTGCCTAAGTTGGCCAGCAGCGGCCTGGAGGTCGGCAAAGATTTCTTTCTCTGTTTTTCGCCGGAGCGCGTCGATCCGGGCAACCCCAAATTTCAGACGATCAACATACCCAAAGTCGTCGGCGGTATTACGCCGGCCTGTACGGAATTGGGCGCGCTGTTTTACAAACAGGCGCTTGAAACAGTGGTTCCGGTAAGCTCGACGCGCGTGGCCGAGATGGTGAAATTACTCGAGAACACCTTCCGCATGATCAACATTGGCCTGGTGAATGAATTGGCCATCATGTGTGATCGCATGAAAATCAACGTTTGGGAAATCATCGACGCCGCCGCCACCAAGCCGTTCGGATTCATGCCGTTCTACCCCGGCCCTGGGTTGGGCGGCCATTGCATTCCGATCGATCCGTTTTATCTTTCCTGGAAAAGCAAAGAGGCCGGCATCGAGGCGCGTTTTATCGAGCTGGCCGGCTACATCAACGGCCGGATGCCTGAATTTGTTGTCGAAAAGATTCAGCATGCTCTGAACGACGCCACCAAGCCCGTGCGCGGCTCACGCGTGCATGTGCTTGGAACGGCCTACAAGCGCGACATAGACGACGTTCGCGAATCGCCGGCACTGGATGTCATCATGCTGCTGCAACGGATGGGCGCGTTGGTGACGTTTTCCGATCCGCATGTGAAGCGCATCCACATGAACGGCGACCTGCTCGAGGCGCAGGAAATGCTTCCCTGCATAGAAGCTGCCGATTGCGTGGTGATCATTACCGATCACAGCAGCGTTGATTACGCTGCCGTGGTGGAGCACAGCAAGCTGATCGTGGATACGCGAAACGCTCTCAAACGGTTTCACTCCGACAAGATCGTGCGGTTATAGGCTTTGTCAATTGGCGGCGTCTGCCGCTTCCACGCCTTCGGGTGCGCCGTTTTCGAGGCCCATTTGCGAAAGCCGGTAGCGCAGGGCATTGCGCGTCAATCCCAACATTCTGGCCGCCTGGCTCTTGTTGCCATTGGCGCGCCGCAGCGCTTCGCGAATCATCATTTGCTCCCAGTGATCGAGCGTTTCACCTTCGGGCAGTAGCGGCGCATTAGCCGATGAGGTCGTTGCGGCAACTCCGCGCGCAGCTTCCACCCGGATATCGGCCGGCTGCAGTGTTGTGCCCGAGGCCAGCACCAGACTGCGCTCGAGGGTGTTCTCCAACTCGCGCACGTTTCCCGGCCACGAGTGATCGAGCAGTCTGTCGATCGCGGCGGGGCTGATCTCTTTGGCGGATGATTCCAGCTCCTTAACCAGCTTGCGCACGAAGTGTATCGCCAGAAACGGAATGTCCTCTTTGCGCTCCCGCAGAGGCGGAATGCTGATGGGCACGACATTCAACCGGTAATAAAGATCTTCGCGAAAACGTCCTTCTTCGAGCGCCGCCCGCAGATCCACGTTGGTCGCCGCAATCACGCGCACATCCACATTGCGCGTGACATTCGATCCCAAGCGCTCAAACTGCCGTTCCTGCAGAATGCGCAACAGTTTGACTTGGATGTTGCCCGGGACATCACCGATCTCGTCGAGAAACACGGTGCCATGATCGGCCTGCTCGAATTTACCCGGCTTGCTGACGGTAGCGCCGGTAAAGGCGCCTTTGTCGAAACCGAACAATTCGCTTTCCATCAGGTTCTCGGGAAGCGCGGTGCAGTTGATCTTCACAAAGGCGTGGTTTTTACGTGGGGAATGGTGATGGATGGCGCGCGCGATCATGTCTTTGCCGACGCCGCTCTCTCCGGCGAGCAACACGGTGGCCCGTGTCGGCGCGACGCGCTCCACGGTATGAAAGATCTCCCGCATCGCCGCGCTCCCGCCGATGATGTTGTCGAACTGATAGCGCTCGTCCAGCTCTTCCCGCATGCGCTGGTTTTCGGCCCGTAGCGATTGCACGGCCATCGCTTTGTGAACCACCATGGTCAGGTGGTCGAGCGAAAATGGCTTCTGCAGAAAGTCGGCCGCCCCCAGCTTCATCGCTTCCACCGCTGTTTCGACGGAGCCGTGCGCGGTGATGACCACAATGGCCGCTTGCACGCCGCGCGCCTGCAACTGCTTGATGAACTGGAGGCCGTCCATTTCAGGCAGGCGCAGATCCGTAATGATTACGTTGGCAAAGCTTGCGAGCGGCAGGCCGCGTTCGGCCGTCGCCACGCCGTCGACGTCAAAGCCCGCCGATTCAAGCTCCAACTGAACGACCCGGCGAAGCTTGTCCTCGTCTTCCACGATGAGTATTCTTTGAGCCGCCATTATCCCTTTCTTGTCCCGCTAGCTGCGCGGAAGCGTCAATTCGAACCGGGTTCCTTTACCGCTTTCGCTGAAGACCTGCATGCGTCCCCGATGCTCATCCACGATCTTCGCAACAATAGGAAGGCCCAATCCCACGCCTTGCGGCTTGGTAGTAAAAAAGGGGTTGAAAATGCTTTCCAAATTCTGCTGCGGAATTCCTTCCCCTTGATCGCTGACGAAGATCATCACGTTCTCACCGCGCGTGGCCACCCGAATCTCCACCTCTTGTCCGGGTTTGCTCGCTTGAATGGCGTTCTGGACCAGATTACCGAGCGCTACCTTTAGCAGCTCCGGATCGAACGGAAACTCGACTTCGCCCTCCATCCGCAGCGCGATTCCCACCTCCCGGCTCTTTGCCAACTCCGCCTGCTGGCGTAGTACGTCGTCCACAGCCAGCCGCAAATCGCCTGCCACCGGCTGAATCTGCAGCGGTTTCGCGAAATTCAGAAAACTGGTAATCAAGCCGTTCATGCGGTTCACTTCGCTGCCGATATATTCCGACATCTCGGCCATCACCTCAGGATGACTCTTTACGGCGTCTTTGGTCAGCATCTCGGCGGAAGCCTTGATCGTTCCCAAAGGATTGCGCAGCTCATGAGCCAAGCCGGCTGTCAACTGGCCCAGCGCCGCCAACCGCTCACTGCGCCGCAGCGAAACCTGCGCCTCGCGCAAATTCTTGTTTGACTCCGCAAGACGTTCCGCCGCCTCTTGTGTGCGTATCATCTCGTCGCGCTTGGCTTTTGCCTGCTCATATACCAGAAAGGCGACGATGGCATAAAAAGAAACTCTAACGCCCATGAGACTCAATTGGCCTTCAGGCAATTGGTACGTGCTCCAGTCGATATACACGGGAAGTAAGAACGAGAAATAAGCCAGCCCCGCAATAGCGGTTACCAAAATCACCGCCGGCAGCTCAAACGTCGTCGCGGCTGAAACTACCGGTATCAGGAAAATCGAGTAATAGTAGCTGTCAATTGTATGTGTCCAACCGACCAGCAGATAACAAAAGATCAATTTCAAAGCAATCGAAACAATTTGGCCCCGCTCAGAAGCAAATAGCCGAAGCCGTGGCTCTATGATCTGGAATGCGCCAATGAGCGGAAGTACGATGAGCGCTTGATAATTTTTCTCTGGCGCGCTGGCAATGAGTACGGCGACAAAAAGAAGCCATGCGAAATCCTGCGCCCGGAACCACGCAAGCTTGCCCGGCGCTTCGCCCCGCGCGCTTGGCTCCGTCATTTTGGGTTCTCTATGACAAAATAAGGGAAATTCCAAGTAGTCATGAGTAATTCCAATCCCGACGCCTCCGTATTCGCCGAAAGCGCCAATTCACAAGAAGATTCTACGTTTGCCGAGATGTTGTCGAACTTTGAAAAACAACACTCCGACAGCGCCGGCGGTGAAACTGTTTCTGGAACCATTGTCTCTATTGGCCCCGAAGCAATCCTGGTGGATATCGGTAGAAAGACCGACGGCTCCTTGCCGATTGCCAGGTGGCGCGAGACCGAAAAAAGCGAGCCGTCGATCGGCGCGTCCGTTGCCGTCTCGGTTGGCCCGCGCAACGAAGAAGGCTACTATGGCCTTTCCACCGTCCGGGTCAACCGCCCCAAAGACTGGAGCGGATTGCAAAGCGCCTTCGCCGATAAACGCAACATTGCGGGCGTCGTCGTCGAGCAGGTCAAGGGCGGGTTTCGCGTCGATGTCGGCGTGCGTGCGTTTATGCCTGCCTCCCGCAGCGGGATTCGCGACGCTGATGAGATGCCTACCCTTGTGGGACAGGAAATTCAGTGCCGCATCACGAAGCTCGACACCGAAAAGGAAGACGTCGTGGTCGATCGCCGCGTCGTCCTCGAAGAAGGGCAGGCGCAACGCACGCAAGAGGCGTTTGCCGGGCTGCGCGAGGGATCTGTGCTGCGCGGCCGGGTACGTAACATTACGGATTTTGGCGCCTTTGTCGAATTGCAGCCTGGTGTGGATGGTCTTCTCCACATCGCCGACATGTCGTACGCGCGTGTCGGAAAGGCGGCCGACGTGGTCAAAATCGGCGACGAGCTTGACGTCAAGGTTCTCAAAATCGATTCCGCTCACAAGAAAATTTCTCTGGGTCTTAAGCAGTTGCAGGAAGATCCATGGTCCGTGGCCGCTGCCACGCTGCACATCGGCGACCGGGTGAGCGGCACGGTTTCACGCCTGGCGGACTTCGGCGCTTTCATCGAATTGATGCCCGGGGTAGATGGGCTGATCCACCTATCGGAGCTCTCCTGGGACAAGCGCGTACGCAAACCGGGAGATCTGCTCAAAATCGGTGAGCGCGTGGAGGCCGTGGTTTTGCAGGTGAATGCTCCTGAACGGCGCATCGGCCTCGGCTACAAGCAGGTACTGGGCGACCCCTGGGATACCATTGTGCAAAAATTTCCGCACGGTTCCACGGTAGAAGGCCCCATCGCAAATCTCACGCAATTTGGCGCCTTCGTCGAAATGGGCGATGGCATCGAGGGCATGATTCACATTTCCGACATCACCAACGAGAAGCGCCTCGACCATCCCCGGGAAAAGCTGGCAAAAGGCCAGACGGTGAAGGCCGTTGTTCTCGAAATTGACCGTGAGCGCCGCCGCGTCCGGCTCGGCATGAAACAACTGGAACCCACTACGGTCGATCACTACATTTCCGAGCACAAGCCGGGAGAAACGGTGAGCGGCCGGCTGGTGGAGGTGAATGGCGACCGCGCCAAAGTGGAATTGGGCGAAGGCGTTATCGTGACCTGTCAGTTGAAGCCGGGCTCGAAAACGGAAGAAGAGCAGAAAGCGGAGGGCGAACCGGCCAAAACGGCGGATGTCGGGTCGCTCAGCGCCATGCTCGCGGCCAAGTGGAAAAAGGGCGCTTCGGCCAGCCCATCCAAAGAGTCGGCCCGCGCGGGTCAGGTGCGGAGTTTTCGAATTGCCCACCTCGATCCCGCTAAGAAAATGATTGAGTTGGAGTTAGCTAGCTGACGGAACGGCGGGCTGAGCGGCGGGCAGTGACAAAAGCCACGTTGATACGTCTATCGTTGTGGTGCAAACCCAGGCGCAGGTTATTGGGAATATAGGCGTGGCAAGCGCCGCTGAGCGTTCAAGCGAAGTCGATCTCATTCGGGCCGCGCAGGGCGGGGATGCGGAAGCCTTCGAGCAACTGGTGCGGTCTTATGACCACAACGTGCTTCGCATGGCGTTCAATCTTCTGCACTCGGAAGAGGATGCGCGCGACATCTACCAGGAAGTGTTTCTGCGGGTTTACCGCAATCTGCCGAAGTTCCGCTTCGATTGCAGCTTTCACACCTGGCTTTATCGGATTGTCGCCAATCTCTGCCTAGACCAGTTGCGCAAGCGCAAGGTTCGCAAGGAAGAGCCTTCGTCCTTCGAAACTCCGGGCGGCGAGGTAGACCGTCTGCAGTTTGTTCCGGAGCGGCGTGCCGGCGTGGACCCGCAGCGTCAGCTTATGAGCGCGCAAGTGAACACCCGGATCCAGAAAGTGCTGGGCGAGCTCACGCCGAGGGAGCGCGTGGTCTTCGAGATGCGTCACTTCCAGGGGATGCGCCTCCGCGCCATCGGCGAGGCCTTGGGTGTTACCGAGGAAGCTGCCAAAAATTGCCTGTTTCGGGCGACCCAAAAAATGCGCTCCGCGCTGGGAGATTTTGTATGACCTGTCACGAAGCGCAGACTGATCTCTCGTTGTATCTCTACGGGGAGCTCGATTTTGCGCGCGAGGAAACGTTCGAGAATCACCTTAAGGAATGTGCCTTCTGCCAGCGTGCGCTCGAGCACGAGAAGACCTGGCATACCTCGCTGAGCTCCGGCGGTCGCGATGTTCCTCTCGATTTGCTGGCGAATTCGCGCCAGGAATTACGCTCCGCGCTAGGGCGCGAAGCGGGAGCGCATCGCTCAGCCGCGGCGTGGTGGCATTGGAAAGATCCGTTCGGTTTTTTGTCAACGCGCTGGTCCGCGCAAGTCGCCGTGGCCTCGTTTCTTTTGTTCGCCGGCTTTGCCTTCGCCCGCTGGATCGATCGGAATGGCCTCCCGCAAGGCTTCGGAAGTGGCAATACCTTGAATATGGGTTTGATCAACCCCTCGACGGCGCGTATCCGCGACATTCAATCGAACGGCCCGGATCATGTCCGTCTGGTGATCGAGCAGATTCGCGAAGGCGAGGTGACGGGCAGCGTGGACGATGAAAAAGTGCGCCAACTGCTGCTTGCGGCTACGCGGGATTCCAACGATCCGGGCATTCGCGTCGATTCCGTCGAAATGTTGACCAGCCAAAGTGGGGCCGATGTCCGGGACGCCTTACTATACAGCGTCCGGCACGACGCCAATGCGGCTGTGCGTATGAAGGCGCTCGAAGGCCTAAGGCGCTTTTCGGGCGATCCCGAAACGCTGGCTGCCCTCAAATTTGTGCTGGAGCATGACCAGAATGCCGGTGTCCGCTCGGAAGCGATCGATGTTCTTGCCCCGGTAGACGGCAAACTGGATCTGAATTCCGATCTTGCGGATACGCTGCAGGATGTAATGCGGTTCAGCCGCGGCGACGATTATGTGCGCGGGCGCTGCCAGCAAGCCCTGCGCGTGATGAATGTTTCCCCGGACGCGTACTGATCCTTCTAGTTGTTTTCCTTTAAGATTTTGCCGTCAACGAGCCAATCGAGTTGCTGCCTGAGCCGTCCATAAGAATGTAGCGTCCGTCTCACCGCGGCGCGTCTCGAAAGGTTTTTCATGCGAGTTGTTTTCTCATTACCGGTTCTCGTTCTCGGAATCCTGGTCACCGCCGGTTCCGTGTACTGCCAATCGAATGAGGCAGGCCAGCCGGTGCCCGAACTGGAAGCGCGCGCCAGCGGCTATCTGGGCGTTTGGCTGTCCGACATCAACGCGGATCGCGCCAGAGCACTCAGACTGGGAGAGGCGCGCGGAGTCGAAATTATGCGTGTGGAGAAGGGCAGTCCGGCCCAGGAGGCGGGGCTTAAGGACGGCGATGTGCTGCTGTCTTATAACGGCGAGAATATCGTAGGCGCTCAGCAGTTGGGCCGTCTGGTCGAAGAAACTCCCCAAGGCCGCAAAGTGAAGTTGCAGTATTGGCGCGACGGAAAAGCCGCGAGCACCACGGTTACCACCGGCGCACGAACCGCGACGAGCTTTAATTTCCCCATCGGACCGAATTTTGAAATGCCGGATGCGCGAGCCTTCGGCATGCCCGATATTCCTGACCCGATGTTGATCTGGAAAAATTCGCTGCTGGGGATTGAGTGTGAATCCGTGGATTCGCAACTGGCCCAGTATTTCGGTGTAAAGCGCGGGGTGCTGGTTCGCTCGGTGATCGATGGCTCGGTGGCCCAAAAAGCGGGCCTGAAAGCCGGCGACGTGGTCACCGCGATTGGCGATCGCGAGGTAGCCACTCCGCACGATCTGCGCTCCTATATGCGTTCGGACCGCCGCCCCGTCACTTCCGTGCTGCTTGAGTTTACCCGCGAACGGAAGCCGATGAAGGTCATCATCCCGCTTCCCGGGCGCTGATTCAGTCTGATTCAACTGCGCTGCTGCGGCCAGCGTTTCTGCATGTAGGAACGAAGCCGCAAAATGGCCTGCGATTTGAGCTGCGAAATGCGCGATTCATGCAGTTCGACAATTTTTGCGATCTCGCGCAGCGTCATTTCTTCGTAATAATACAGGCTCAGCACGGTCCGCTCCAAATTTGGCATCTTTTCAATCGCCTCGGCAAGCAGACGCTCGAGCGCCGCTCTCTCGACGATTTGCGAAGGCCAATGTTCGTCGGTATCGGCCAGATATCGCAGCAGATCGCAGCCATCGTCTTCCGTGCCGGCATTCTCCAGGCTGCCCAACGTCAAGCCGCGAATTTCGGTTAGCCAATCCTGATAATCGGCCACCGATAAGCCCAGATACGCCGCGATTTCTTCCTCGCTCGGGGTACGATGATGCTCTTGTTCCAGGGCGGAGATGGCGGCCTCAATCTGTTTGGATCGTTTACGCTGCTGTCGCGGCGCCCAATCCAGTCCCCGTAAGCTGTCTAAGATCGCGCCGCGAATTTTATATTCGGCATAGGTCTTCAGTTTGACGTCGTGGCTCGCGTCATAGCGGTCTATGGCCGCTATCAAACCGAGTACTCCGGTGGAGATAAGATCGTCTAGGCTCACCGAAACGGGAAGTCGTTCGTGAATTCTTCTGGCGATCAGCTTAACTTGCGGCAAGTGTTCTAGAATCAGTTGCTCTCTCACCTCGGAACTGAGGGGCAACGTTTCTTGGCTCGCGGAAGGTTGAGCGGTCATTTACGAGTTCTCTAGCAATGTGCTTTGAAAGGCGTCTGCCTCTAGAACTTTCTTCGTCACTTTTGCCATCAAACTTAAGTCTTCAAGCCGAAGGTTGGCTAATTATCCCCTAGGACCCCCTAGGACACCGTAGTCCTCGTTTCAGCTAAGATAAGGAAGCAGGTAGTAATTGAATCTATGTCCCAGCACAACCAAAGCTCGCTTGAAAGAGCGCCCGTGAGCCAGAAAAATACATCCGCAGCCGCGCCGACCCGAGCCCTGGAGCGCGAAGTTGTACCGCCCGAGATCGCCGCTGCGCGCGAGCAGGTCCTCAACAGTGGGGAAGCGCGTGTCGCCGAACTGAGAAGCCAATATTTGAGTGGGACCTATCAGGTAGAGGCGGCCAAGGTGGCTGCCAAGATCGTCGACGATCATTTGTCATAGCATCGCCTTTGCAAGGTTCGCGAGTTGCTCCTCGGTGCTCTCGAGCATCCAGGCCGCCGGTTTCGGCTCCAGGGACATCGCTTTTTCCATACAGATTCTCGACTGTTCTTTTTCTTGCAAGCCGGTCCATGCTTCGGCCATCGTCGCCAGCAGCCAATACTTGTCGGGCACCGGCCGGTCCGGTGTTTCGGCCGCTAGTATAGCCTCGCAAATAGCCAGGACGCGGCGGCGGGTACGTTCGGCCCAGACCCGATCCGCCACTCGCTCATTCCCTTCCGAACTCGCCGCGCGCAAGTCATACAAGAATGCGAGATTGATGCCGTTCCAGTAATCGTTCTTAAGGCAGAACCCTTTTTCGTAAGCGAAGACGGCGGCATTCAGACTCGTTCGCTCGCCCGTCAATTCCCACAGGCGCTTGTGCACGCTGCCCCATAAGCCCAGCGTTTCGGTATCGGTTGAAATCTCCGGCTTGAGCTCGCATAAGATCGCGCGCGCCTCACCGAGCGCCGCGAGAGGTGTCGGAATTTTACTTTTGTACGTCGCGAAGGCCAGTTTTTGCGTTACATACGGATCGTTGGGCGCGAGCGCCCTCACCGCCCCTAGCAGCGGCTTGGCGGTCACAAAGCTGCTGTCTTTGATTGCCGTTTCGGCTTGGCTCATAAGCATGCTGATCGTTTGTGTAGTTCCCGCGATCGCAACTGCCGCATCGGGCGCTGTGCGAGCCACCGCTTCGGCGATAATTTTTCGCGTCGGCGGCTCCAGATCCGTGAAGAAAGTGTAGACCGGGCTGTCTCGCTCCGGTTTGCTCATGATCGTCTCGATCGCTTTCTGCAACTCGCCCTTCATGCGCAAGACTTCGCCGAAGCCAATATCCTCGCCCAGATGATGATAAGTGCGGATGGCGATATGGCTGACGTCAAACGGAAATGTCATCTTGTCTTCGGCGATCGTGATGGTGGTATACGGCCGCAGCGCATGGCGCACGCCGAGCTCATAAAAAGCGTTCGGGTTTGACGTGGAAACATCCGCCACCACCACGTCCGCAATGAGAAGCTGCTCGAACATCGGCACGTCGATTGTGCCGGAATGAACGATCTCATCCGCCCGTTTGCATGCGAGGCCCGCATCTTCGGCCGCCGGCTTGATGATGTAGTGGTAACACTTATCCAGATCCAGCACGCGCCCGGTCGCGAAGTCCGTCTTCTTACCGAAACCCATCACCACGAAACAAGTCTTTTTTTCCGCCACGATTCCTCCCACTGTACACTCGATGAAGCCAAGGAGGTACCTCTAATGCCCGCTCCCAAGCGCGCGCGAGCTGCTGCCGCTCTCGCCATTTCTCCCGCCGTCGATCCTGCCGTCGGCGTGGTCAATCTCAACCTCTTCGATGGGACCCGTCAGCCGCTGAAGCAAGGAACGCAAGTGCTTCTCACGGTCCGCGATGGCAATCAAAATCAGCTCTATCGCGATTACTTTGGGGCTCCGGACCTAACCTTGAAATTGCCCATTCACAACAATTTCGCCGATAACTACGCCGTGATTGCCTGGGCGGACGGCTATGAGCAAGCCGGCTTTCAACCGGTCAAGGCCAGTTCCAGCGCGCCGCAGACCCTCGATCTGATGCTGCTTCCCAAAAATGGCGATTTCCACTTTGCCCAGGCGAAATGGAGCGATGTAGCCACGAAGAAGCCTCTCTTATCGCAAATCTTCGCGGCAAGCGTGAAGGGCGATGCCGGCGCCGCCTATGCGCAAATCATGGAGGAGTATCCCGATCGTCTCGCCTGTCTGCTGAACATCACCACTGCCATGCAGCAAATATCGCTGCCGCAACAAACGCCGCTCGATTATTTCAAACAACTCGATCTCGGGGCGCTCGCACCCGATCGAATTTTTGGCTACGCGGACGCGAAGCTTGTCGATCAAGTGCGTCTTGCCGCACAACAGGGCGAGTTCGCCACCGAACCGGCCGCCGATCTCGCCTTGCATGGCGACGCCACCAGCAGCTTCAAGCAAGTGCAGTTCGGCGAAGCGAACGTCCAGCTCACATTTCATGAAAAAAACAGGAAGACCCTTGCGGGCGTTGACTGCGTATACGTCGAGCCGGATATCGATTATTACAAAGACCCGGCCGCGCACGCCTTGCTCGAAGTAATCCCGAATGCGCTGACCGGCAGCGTCAGCAGTCCACGAATCGCCTATGTGCTGCGCTGGATCGCCGGCCGCCACGCGGGTGTGCCGGAATTCGATCCGCTGTATACCATCGAATAATCGCCGGGCTTTCTCTCCTTGACAATCTACATATGTAGGCGCTATATGTAGATTGTCATGCCTATCGAGAAATCTGACCTGCTGCAGGGCACGCTCGACATGCTTATCTTGAAGATTGTCGCCCTCGGGCCGGTTCACGGCTACGGCATTTCGCAGCGCATCCGCCAGATTTCAAAAGACGTGTTGCAGGTGCAGCAGGGATCGTTATATCCGGCGTTGCACCGGCTCGAGAAGCGTGATTGGCTGGCGGCCGATTGGGGCGAATCGGATAACGGCCGGCAAGCAAAATTCTATAAGTTATCGGCGAAGGGCCGTAAACAACTGGCCATGGAGGAATCCAACTGGCAGCGGCTCGCGGAAGCCGTGACCCTCATTCTGAAGACCGCGCAATAGGAATCGAGCATGAGCTGGTGGAAATTTCTTTCGCGAAAACGCGACTCCGGGCGGCAGTTAGACACCGAGCTGAGCTTCCACATCGAAAAGCTCACGGAAGAAAATATGGCGGCTGGGATGGCGCCCACCGAAGCCCGCCGCCAGGCGATTCTGGAGTTCGGCGGCCAGGAGCAGCTCAAGGAAGAACTGCGCGACGTGTACCGCATCGCCACGCTCGAAAACACCGTTGCCAACCTTAAGTCGGCCATTCGCTTTATCCGCAAATCGCCAACGTTTTCCGTCGCCGTCATTTTGACGCTGGCGCTCGGCATTGGCGGAAACAGCGCCGTTTTCTCAGCCATCGACGCGATTCTGCTGCGGCCCTTGCCGTTCCCGAATGGCGACGAGCTCATGGTACTGCATCAGGTGGAGCGCAAAGTAAAAGGGCCCTGGAGTTTTACCGCGCCTGTCCGTTTGGAAGACTGGAACCGGCTCAACAAGACATTTCAGGCAATCTCCGGCTACTATACTTCCGACGCTTCCGAAACGTCCGGCCCGCTTCCTGAAAAAGTGACGGTGGCGCTGGTCGCTCCTCGATTTTTCGAGGTCTGGGGTATTTCGCCCGCGCTCGGCCGCGACTTTACTCGAGCGGAGGAGCATTTCGGCGGACCCAAGGCCGTTCTCATCAGCGATCGCCTCTGGCGCCGCCGCTTCCATGGCGACCCCAATGTGATTGGCAAGCCGCTTCACTTGGATCAGGGCTCGACAACGATTGTCGGAGTCATGCCTGCCTCGTTTCTCTTTCCCGATCACGATGCGGACGTCTGGGCCCCCAGCCCTCCCGATAGTCCCGTCGCCCAAAGCCGTGAGTCAACCTGGTTCAAGGTCATCGGCCGTCTCAAGCCCCACGTAGCGGTGAGCCAAGCGCGCGCGGATTTAGAGAATGTACAGGCGCAGCTCGGCCGGCAATTCCCGAAAACCGATGCTGATCTCTCCGTCGAGATTCTTCCGCTCAAGGAAACAACTGTCGGCGGCGTCCGGCGTTCTCTCTGGGTACTGTTCGGCTCGGTTTCGTTGCTCTTGCTGATCGCGTGTACGAATATCGCTGCGCTGCTGCTGGCGCGCACAGCGGAGCGGGAGCGCGAGATCTCGATCCGCTATTCGCTCGGTGCGTCGCGAGCTTCGTTGATCGCCCAACTCTTGAGCGAAGCCTTCGTCCTGGCGCTGGCGGGCGCGGCCCTCGGGCTGTTCGTGGCGCACGCCGCCGCGGAGGTATTTCGTTTGCTTGCCAAAAGCTTTCCGCGGGTTGAAGAAATTACACTCGATTGGCGAATCGTCCTCTATACGCTCGTGTGCGCAGTCGGGGCAACACTGTTATGTGGCCTGTTTCCCGCCATCCGCGGGACGCGCCGCGGCATTGCCGGCGAACTGGCCCACGCTAGCCGCACCCAAGTCTCGGGGCGCAATCCGCTTCAGTGGCTCTTGGTCGGCGTACAAGTTTCGCTTGCCGTTACTTTGCTGGTCGGAGCCGGGCTGCTGTTGCGCAGCTTTCAAGCCCTAAGCCGAGTTTCGCCCGGTTTTGACGCGAGCCACGTGCTCACGCTTCGCATTACCGGTAATTGGGGCGAGACAGCCGATATGAAAAAGCTCAGGCAGCGCATGAACCGGACACTGGACGAATTGCGCGCCACGCCCGGCGTCCGTGCCGCCGCCACCTCCGTTTCCTTACCAGGCATTTCCGCTGATTCTCAAACCGAAGTGAAGCTCCTCGAAGGCCACGCTGCAACCGAAGGCAAAATCATTGCCGATAGCCGCTTCGTGTCGAACGGCTACTTCGCGACAATGCAAATTCCGCTGCTGGCAGGCCAAGGCTGCCGCGAGGCCGTCACTGGCACCGACACCGTTGTCGTCAATCGCAGCTTCGCCAGCAAATATTTCGCGGAATCGCCAGCCATCGGACATCATCTGCAGTGGTCTACTAGCCAGTTCGTTCCGCAACCGGCCGAGATTCGAGGAATCGCCGCCGACGCCCGCGAACAGGGTCTCAACCACGAGCCGTCCCCCACCATCTATTGGTGCGAGAGCGCACCCGACCCGTCTCCCTATGTTCTTATCCGCACGCAGGGCGAACCACTGGCCATGGCGGCAACCTTGCGGCGCAGGATTCATCAGCTCGATCCGGCCCGCTCGGTCTACGACATAGCGCCACTCGAAGAGCATCTCTACGACGATTTCGGCGAAACGCGTCTGCGTACGTTTTTGTTGACGCTCTTCGCGCTAACGGCCGTTTCACTTGCCTCCATTGGCTTGTATGGAACGCTCAGTTATTTCGTGACAATTCGGAGACGCGAGGTGGGATTGCGTCTCGCCCTGGGTGCCTTGCGCGGGCAGATCGTAAAGCACTTTCTATTTGCAGGACTTCGGGTGTCGCTGCTCGGATGCGCTGCGGGTCTCTTGGCCGCAGCAGGCTGCGCGCGTGCATTGGCAGGAATGCTCTACGGAGTAACCACCTCGGACGCCACGACCTTTGCGGGCGTGGCGTTGCTGGTGTTGGTGGTTGCCGCGCTTGCTTCGTCAATCCCGGCCACCCGCGCGGCGCTGGTTGAGCCGATGCGCGTGCTCCGCGACGAATAAGTTAGATGACGCGCCGGCGCCCGGCGATCAAGCTAACCAGGAACAGAACCAAGAAGACGATGAAGCAAATCTTCGCGATTCCGGCTGCCGCCACGGCAATGCCGCCGAAACCGAGAATCGCTGCGAGAAGTGCAACCACTAAAAATACCCATGCGTACCACAACATAAGTTTGTAGCCTCCGAGGCCATTTATTGCACGTTCTCTGCCAGAGCTTGGCCCTCCTGAAACTGGTGATAAGCGGGGCCTTAGCTCGCCGCCTTGACGAAGGGGACGGCCATCCACGATGGAATTAATTGCGTTGAAACGAAAGATTTACGTGTCGAACGGATGTTCGAGTGAAGGGCTCTGGGGCGTGAACAGCTCAGCACCGTTTTCCGTGATGTGCATATCATCCTCCAGCCGTATGCCGAATTCTCCGGTCAAATAGATACCCGGCTCATCGCTGAAGGTCATATTGGGAGCTAATGGCAGCATGTCGCCGCGCACCAGGTACGGCCATTCATGGCCGTCCAAACCGATGCCGTGCCCCACGCGATGGGTGAAGTGTTTGTAATCCGGTCCATAGCCGGCATCGCTGATCACCTTGCGCGCTGCCGCGTCCACCGCCTGGCACTCGACGCCCGGCTTGGCGGTCTCGAGCGCCGCCTTCTGAGCGCGATGAACAATATCGAACACCTGCTTCATTTTGTCGGAAGGTTTGCCCAAAACGAACGTACGCGTGATATCCGAGTTATAGCCGTCGACCGTGCAGCCGTCGTCGACCATGACGATGGTGTTTTCGCGAATGGTCTGCGGCGTCATGCTGCCGTGGGGCAGCGCCGTGTATTGACCCACTTCCACACTGGCCGCTCCGCGGAAGCCCACCTGCGCATAGGCCGCCGAAATCAACGTGCCGGCGTCGCGCTGCGTCATGCCCGGCTTGAGTGCATGGTACACCGCTTCGTAGACTTTCAGAGTTGCCCGATTGGCAATCGTCATCAACGCCAGTTCCTGCGGGCTTTTCAGCATCCGGCAGCCGGCGGTCACCGGGGTTGCGCTCGCCAGTTTCAATTGAGGAGCCGCTTTCGCTATGCCATCGCTGAAGACGAACGGCGCGCGCTCCTCGATGCCCAAAGTGCCGGTCGCAACACCGCGCGATTGCAACCCCGAAGCAAGCAGCCGGTACGGACTTTCGTCTTCGTGCCAAGTCAGCACATCGGCATCTTCGAGCGGCCCTTGATTGAGCTGCTCCCGCGCGCGTCCCTCTTCAAAGGAAGGTGCGACACAAAAGGCTTTTCCTTTGTCCGGAATCACGGCCGCGAACAGCCGCTCGCTGTTCCCCCAATGCATGCCGGTGAAATAGAACAACGAACTGCCGCCGAAGAGCGCAATCGCGTCGAGCTTGTTCCGCCGCATCAGTTCCTGAGCCCGCTCAATGCGCGAGTGGCGCTCGGCGATGGTGATCGGCTTGACTTCGCCGCGCATCGACGTTAATGCGGCGATCGAGGCGGGCAGCGGATGATCCACCTCAGCGGCGGCTACTGGCAGTCCCGCAAGAAATCCGGCAGTCTGAAGCAAATGGCGGCGAGTCAGCATGAAAATCCATAATAGGACGAATGGATGTCTTGTTTTTCGGCGCTCACCCGGACGACGTCGAATGGGGAGCCGGAGGCATCGCGCTGCTTCTCCGGCAGCAGCACCGCTCATTCGCTATCGTCGACCTTACGAATGGCGAAATGGGCTCTCGAGGGACCGAGGCCGAGCGCCAACAGGAAGCAGCGGCAGCCGCGGAATTTATCGGAGCCGAGGCGCGCGAAAGTTTGCAGATGCCCGATTGCGGGCTGGTGGATTTGCCGGAAAATCGGCGCGCCGTCGCGAAGATGTTGCGCCGCTACAGGCCCAAACTCGTGCTCGCGCCTTACTGGGAGGACCGGCATCCCGATCACGCCGCGGCCGGGTGGATGATTCGCAATTCCGCGCTCTATGCGGCACTGCGAAACCTGGACGATGCGAACCCACCCTACAAACCGGCCGCGTTCCTTTACTACCTGCTGCACAATATCCGCACGCCTTCATTGGTGGTGGACACCTCCGCCGTGTTTGAGCAAAAAATGGAGCTCATGCGGCTGCACCGCTCCCAATTTTCAAAAACCGCCGAGCAGTTCGGCGTGATACCGCTTGGCTTGGGAGATTATCTCTTCAGCCTGGAATCGCGCGACCGCTTTTTCGGTTCGCTGGTTGGCGCACGTTTCGGCGAAGCGCTGGTAACCGATCAACCCCTGAAATTACACAACCTGGGCGATCTGCTGCCCATCTTCAGCCGCGTTGAAAACGCATAACGGCTTGCCCCAAATGAATCTCGTCCCCGTCTTCGAGCACCGTGCCGCGCGCGCTCCGATGCACGGGCTGGCTCAATCCGTCGCGCACAATCCAGATGCCGCAGTTCGAAGCGCCCTTGTAAACGCGATCGTTCAAAATGCGGTACTCGCCTGTCTTCGGCGAGTAGACAATATGAGCGTGTTCGCGTGAGACGCTGCGATTGACCTCGCTATCTTCGGCAAACGCCAGATCGTTTCGCCGTGAGGGTCCTGCCGCGGAGTGGTAAACATCCGCTGTACGCCCGATATTGATCCGGTTTTTTTCCAGTGGAAGCTCCCCCCGGTTTGCCGTTCCGTTAACGATCAACAGCCTGGCGGGCTGCCGCGCCGCCACTGGCAGCGGACTCGCCGCGGGCTCCGCCATCCGCGTCTCCACCGAAAGCCACTCCTCGCCCTCCTCGGGCAGCGTCGTAGTCGTGCGAATCTCCACGCGCAACTCATCCGGAAAGCGGAAGTTCGAGCGCCTCAGCCCGCTGCGTAATTCTTCGGCGAAATAATTTGCGAGAAATTCGCCGCGGAACACACTGGCCTGTTCTTCCGGCACGCCCAGCAATTGGATGAGAATCACGTTATACGGAAAGATGCTCTTGCCGCTGGCGCGGTGGCTCTTGGCCTTCACCGCGTCGAGCACCGCAATGCGAATCTCGGCTAGCTCCGGCGCGTCTTTGGCAATCCGGTGAGTACCGAAGGGAGCTTCAAAGATCGCGCGGCCCAGTCTTTCGATCACGTTTGAGACAGCCATAGGTTCACCTCTTGTCTGAAGCAATGGGCGCCACCAGATTCAACTGCCGCGCTGCTTCTATTACTTCGCGTGCAATCGGCGCGGCCAATTTGGCGCCATAGCCGCCATGCTCTACCACTACCGCAAAGGCGATTCGCTGGGCCGCTGGAGCATCGTACGGCGCGAAGCCCGCGAACCAGGAATGCGGCTCGCCTTGATCAAGCTGCGCGGTTCCAGTCTTGCCCGCCACGCTCACATCGATTCCCTGCATCGCCGTTCTCGCTGTTCCATTCGTAACTACCGAGCGCATCGCCTTAGCGAGAAATGTCGCCGAATCGGCTTCGAGAATGGGATGCAGCGCCTCCATGCGTGAATTGCTCGCGTCCTCGATCCAGCGGCCCTCGGGCATTTCGCCGCCGTCCGCGATGGTAGCCGCCACGCGCGCCATTTTGAACGGGGTGGTTACTACGGGACCCTGGCCGTAGGCCGCGAATGGCAGCATCTTCTTGATCTCCGGCACGGCGCCTGCGTTGATGCCCAGCATGCTGGCCGTATCGTGTAAAGCCTGCGCCCCCACCGCGAAAACGCCAAGCTGCGCGAAGTAGGCATTGCAGGAAACCGCAATCGCATTTGCCAGGTTCAAAGTGCCATGCGCATGGTCGCCGATGTCATCGCGAATCGGTCGCCGCCAGCCCGGAATGATGGTGCCTACACGGCCGTCTCCCAAGCCGCGGCAGGTAAACTTTCGCTCCGTCGCTCTCGGATCCAAGCGCAGCGCCGCGATCGCTGTCACGAGCTTGAACGTGGAACCTGGTGGATACTCTCCATACCGCGCGCGATCCAACAATTCGTCCGGTGTCGCCGCGCCGGTTTCGGGCGGTAGCGGCCAGCTCACCAACGCTAAAACGTCGCCGCTTGCCGCGTTCATCACCACCAGCGCGCCTTTCTTGTTGACATGCTCCAGCCGGGTTTTCAGAATTTCGTTGGCCTTGAGCTGCAGGCGAATGTCGATGGTGGAGTGTACATCCCGGCCACGGCTAAGTAAGGCTTGCAAGGCCGGGTTAGCTCGTTGATGGCGGTAGCGGACCACCGGCGCGAGGTCGCGGTAATCGCGGTAGCCTTGTAAGCGCGCGTTCGAATCGTGCTCGATGAGCGACGAATTGCTAGCGTGAAATTGAGCGCCCGTTCGCAGATCGCCGATCAGGTGTACGGTGGACGGTCCGAAAGGATAGAAGCGGCTGTCCAGGCGCGACAGCCCGTCTACTGATACGCCGAGGCTTTGATAGACAGCGCGCCGCCTGGCAATCTCGGCCCAATTGCTGGTTGCCAGCAGAACGCCATTGCGATCGTAAATGTTGCCGCGCGGGATGGCCGCTGCCAATAGGTTGAGGCGCGGGTTGTGCTCCGGACGCTTCACGCCATCCTGCGTATACACCAGCGCGTCCTTCACAAGAAGCTCCTGATCGTGCAGCGCTTGGATGTATACAGCGCGCGCTACCAGCACCAGCGCGCATAGCCCAAACGCCCAAGATAAAATCCGCACCGGCATGCGAAAGACAGGCTCCAGGCTCTCATCAGGCGAAATTTTGGCATGCGGCTGCACGGACAGATTTGAAATGCCAAGCAGCACCGCAAAGATCAGAAAATTGGCGAGCATCGCTGTGTTGCCCGAGCTGAGAAACGGCGAGACCACGCCCGAGAGCGGAATTGCGCCCAACGCTCCGCCCGAGATCAGCAGCATCTCGAGAGCGATCAGTGAACCCAGGCCGAGGGCGAGAAAGCTTGCGTACTCGTCCGGCGCGCGAAGTGCGATGCGAAACGCCCGCTGAACCAGCAGCGCAAACAGCAGGCAAATGCTGATCACGCCCGGAAGGCCCCATTCTTCGGCGATGGCGGAAAGCACCAGGTCCGTATGACCGGCCGGGATGACACTCGGATCTCCCCAGCCTGGACCCGAGCCCCAAGGGCCGCCGGTGGCAAACGCCCACAGCGAATGCGCCAGTTGATCGCCTCCACGCACGTCGTTGTCCCAGGCCGAAAGCCACATGGAAACGCGCGCGACAACCGTATGCGGCGTGCCGTAATGACAGCCGATCGCCACGCCCGCCACCAGACAAGTGACGCCCAGCAGGGCCAGTCCGGCGCGCCCGCGCGCCACCGCAAACATGGCAAGAAACACGAACCCGATTACCAGCGCCGGGCCCATGTCTTTCAGGACGAAGAAAAGGATCAGCGCGCAGGCAACGCCGCACATCACCGGCAAAGCGTGGCTCGCGCGCGGAAGTTCAAGCCAGCGAAGCCGGCGCGGCACGAATGTCTTTTGATGTAGGTCGCGCAAACGTTCCCAATTGTGCGCGAAGTACCCCGCCAGAAAAAAAACCAGCAGCACCTTGATCAGTTCCACCGGCTGAAACGGTCCGAGATTCACCTTCGCATCGCTTCCCGTAGGGCCCGACCCAAAGCGCAAAAGCGCCAGAAACAACGCAAAGGCCGTCAGCAGGGGCGTATAAATCCACCGTGAAAAGCTGCGATATTGAAATGGCTTCACCAGCGGCAGCAGCAGCATGGCGCAGCCGAGCAACACGCCCCAGGCAAATTTCTTGAATTCGAGCGTGTCGCGAAGCGGATCGCGCAGGCTCACCATCAGGATCAGCCCAATGCCGGTCAGCAAATGCAAAGCCGGAAGGATGGACGAATCGCCGCGGAAGCGCCGCAGGCGCCAGATGACGTGAACCGCCCAGAAGCCGGCCAGATAAAGCAGTGCCCAAAGCGCAAAGCTGCGTAGGAATTCCTCGGGCGTTCGCACAATCAGCAGCGACTTGATGCGAGCCAGCGGAAGAAGCGGCAAGCTTGTGGGCGTTGCCACCTTCGCGCGTGCCAACTGTTTCTCCCAAAGTCCGCGGGCGCGCGGATCGCTTTCCGCATCGGAGGCGCGCAAGCGAAGACGAGACAAAGCGCCCACATTGGGCAACGGACGATGCTGTTCGAGAAAATTCAACGCCCGATCGCCGGCATAGGCGCGTTCGTCTGCATCGCCAAGCATCTCGAGCACGCCGGAAAGCTCTTGCGGACCCGTTATCGCATTTACGTTGAGTAGCTCACCGCCGGTTAGACGTTGGCTGAGATCGGCGAAATCCTGTGTCTTCGCGGCGAGCACCAGCACCAGTCCGCAGGCCACCAGCAGTGAGGCGCAGCACAGCAGACAAAATTCGCGGCGTCGCTCCGGCGGTCTGATTTTCGATTCCAGCTCCCGTTTGAGCGCGGCCGAAGATTCCCAGCTTTTTGTTACCGCCATTTACGTCTACCCGACGAGTGTTTGCGAGGCGGCGGCACGTAAGCGGCTGCTTCAAGTGATGCCTCCTCCAGTTTGATCTGCTCGCTACGGTCCTGGTAAACCTGTTCCAGGTTCGCGTTCACGTTAGCGAAGCCCACCAGCGGCACATAAAGCTTGCGGGCGCTTTCAATGTCATTGCGCGACATCTGCAGCCAGTTCTCCGCCTCATCCCGGTCCTTCGCCGCTACCCTGCGCGCCCGCGCCAGTTCCCACTCCGACCGATACAAATAGCCGTCCGCTTGTTGCGCCGCCTCGCGCGGTCCAGGCTCAAATCCCAGGCGCTGCGCCTGCTGGAATTCGGCCAGCGCTTCGCCCACGTTGCGAAACGCATAGATATACAGCCGTGCCAGACCGAGGTGTGGATCGGGCGAGCGCGGCAAATACGATGCTGCTTGCCGGAAGCTGTAGATACTCAGCGAAGCTTTCGGCGGATGCGGATTCTGCGTCAGGTTGAGATACCCATCGCAAAGCGCCAGCTTACCCTTCGCCCTCGTGTCGTCGGGATCGATTTCAAGCGCATATTTCAGGCAGAGGCGCGCCCGTACCCAATCGAAGTCACTGAGCCGCGCATCTGAGCTACTCCGAAAATTGTCGATGATGTTGTCTGCTGCGCCTAGCAGGTTGGCCCGCAGGGGCTTGTTCACCGACGAAACCGGCGAGAAATCGCCCAGAAGCGCATTTCGATCTTTTAAGTTTTGGTAAAGCTGAAAATCGGCCGCCGGGGACTCGTGCGCGTAGTCTCGCGCCGTGCGCAGCGGTCGGAGAGCGCCGTACACGCGGTAGTAATAAACCAGCGGCGTGAACAACAGTAAACCCGCCAACAAGCCTGCCAATAGCGCAATGGCCAGATTGCCTACTTCGTGCCGCGCAATGCGGGCGCGAACCAAAGCCTTGCCCGCCGCGTGCGGAACGATGCGCGTCGGCCGGCCCGCCGGGGCTCGTTTGGTTTTCGCGCCCCACAAATGCTTCTTACTCTTTTCGACAACCGTCAATCCCTTTTCAATGGTTGCGTTGGCGTCCCACGTCGCCGGCTCATTCACCGCGACAGGCAGTCGGCCGTCCAGAAACGCTTGCAAATCGCTCTCGAACGCCTCTGCAGATCGATAACGGTGCTCTATCTCGCTGGCCAATGCTTTCGAGACAATCGCCTTGAGCGGCGCCGGGCAATCTTCCGGCAAAGCGCGCGGCGGCCGTTTCGATTGAATCAGATTTTCGAGCTGCCGCGTGTCTTGCGCCTGATACGGCGGCGTACCCGAGAGCATTTCGAACAGACTGACACCCAGCGCCCAAAGGTCCGCATGAAAATCCACCTGTGCTTTGCTGAGACGTTCGGGCGAGCAATAGCTGGGGCTGCCCATGTTATGGCGAGTCAAGTGATGCGTCGAGGTAATGACCTTGGCAATGCCGAAATCAAGCAGCTTCAACTCGTCCTTCAATCCGATCTGGACGTTGGAAGGCTTGACATCGCCATGCACCACCGCTGTCTTGCGTCCGGTCACATCGGAAAGGAACGAATGCAACGTTCGCAGTTGGCTGCAAATCTCTGCGCCGTAACGGGCCGCGCGCCTGGGATCAAGCCGCCGCTCCGCTTGCAGGATTTCCGCCAGCGTTCTTCCTTCGAAGTACTCCATGGCGACGAAGAAACAGCCATTTTGCTCGCCAAATTCATACACTTCGAGAATGCGCCCGTCAATCTGGTGAAGCTGCTTCTGGATCTGCGCGCCGCGCGTTTCTGCTTCAATAACCAGGCGGGTAAATTCATCCCGCGAGTGCTCGATTTTCTTCAAAACCACCGGCTGGTTCGTCCAGGCATCACGCGCCAGGTAAACATCCGTCATGCTCCGGCTCAGCTTCCGGATGATTTCGTACTTCCCGAATTTTTCCGTGTGCAGCGGCACCGGTTCGCTTTCGGATGTCATTTGGCCGCCCGAGCCTTTCTGCTGGGCGCAGTCTTCGGTAGGTCGATCAGGTTCTTGGCTCGAATTTCCTCATCCAACGCCGCCGGAAATTCCGGCTTGGCGGCATTTTCCGAGATTCGGTTACCCACCAGCCGAGGCGTGCTCGGGCTCACGATGACAGCACCCGCGCCGGAATTCGCATGCACGAAATTGCCGAGCAGCAGCGGGCGGGAGTCTCCTTCCACACGCAAACCGGCATCGATGGCGCCGGAAATTTCCACATCGTCGATCTCGACCGACGAATTCACGATGAGCACGCCGATGCGCAGCGGATGCGTATCATCCCCAGCGATACGCAGGCCCTCGAGCCGCGCCTCCGCCACGCCGCGCGCCACGACCGCGATTCCAGGATCGATCGTGGAGGCTGGATCGCTGCGCAAAATCGTCTGGTGCGCCACCGTCGAAATCACAGTTACGCGATTCTTTAACTGCAACGGCCCAAGGTATTCACCTGGCGGCACATGGATGGTATCGCCCGCGGCCGCCGTCGCAAGCGCTTCAACGATGCCCAGCGAATCCGAGGCATTCACTTCGATGTCTCGGGGCGAGTGCCGCGCGGCTGGCTCTTCTTTGGGAGGCGCGGGCCGCTCGATCACGCGATCCAGCGTCCGCCAGAGCGCCACGCCAAGAATCATGCCGAGAGCGATGCCCGCCAGCAGCAGCAGAACGTTTTTCAAAATCCCACGTTTGCCGGGTCCGCCGCGCAGCCGCGTCGTGGCGTGCCGCGAACGAATCTCGAGCAAACTGTTCGATTCGCTTCCGATGAATTCCGGCCCAGCCGCAAAGACCACGCTGACGTTGTCGCGGCCGCCCGCGAGATTCGCGGTCTCCACCAGCAACTGCGCCACGCGATTCGCATCGCCGTCATAGCTCTCCACAATCTCGCTGATCTGCGCCGAGCTGACAAAATCGCTCAAGCCGTCGCTACACAGCAGCAGCGCGGCGTCCGGGCGGAACAAAAAGCTCCTGGTCTCGATGAACTGCGCGTCATGCGCTTCGCGCGGGAACGAGCCGACATCCCGAAACACTTCATTGCGGCGCGGATGCTGCATCGCCTGCTCTTCCGAGAGTTCCCCCAGCTCCTCCCGCTCGCCCACCGGCGAATGATCCGACGTGAGTTTGCGCAGCTTGCCATTCCAGATGAGATAGAGCCGCGAATCGCCCACGTGGCCAACCGTCACACGCTCGCCATCCGCCACCGCTAGCGTAAGCACGCACGCCATACCGCGCCAATCCTCGTTCGATTGCGCCAATTCGTAAATCCGGTTGTTGGCCGCCGTGATGGCGAGTCGAATTCGTTCTTCGACGTTCTCACTATCCGCCGCCAGCTCTTCTTTGATCACCTGCACGGCGGTCTCAGCCGCCAATTCGCCGGCGGCATGCCCGCCTAAGCCGTCCACCACCAGGAACATGCCCCGTGCATCGTCAACCAGAATCCGGTCTTCGTTGACGCTGCGCTCGAGACCTGCGTCGCTGGCCGAGCCGCTCCGCCAGGCGGTGGCCGTCTTCACGATCTCCTCACGCAGGCCAACACCACGGTGAACAGCAGAAACAGCAGCACAAAAGGAATGTGCGCGAAATACAGGAAGGTCACCGGCGCACCTCAAACTGCAGGGTGAGCACCTCGCCAACTGCGATCTCGGCGCGATCGGGCAGCGATTCTTCGGTGCCTTTACGCAGCCGCCTGCCGTTAACCCAGGTTCCATTCGTGCTCAAGTCCGAGACAAAAAAAGCGCCCGTCCCCGGGTCGCGGCGGAATATCAGATGTTCGCGTGAGACTTCATCGTTGGTGTAGAGCGCTAAATCCATCGGCTGCTCATCGCCGCCGCGTCCCACCCGTACGTGGTTTTGCGTCACCAGATACACTTGCGGTCCCGAATCGTCCTGGTAGCGCACTTCGGCATAAACCGGATCGGCGCGGCGCGGTTCATTGGCAATAGCCGCCCGTTGGCTGGTGGCGCGTGCGCTGCTGGCCGTCGGCTCGCGGTCCATCAGTGTTGTTTTCGTTCCGCGGAAACCCGGCTGTGCCGTCTCGTTCAGTTCGGAGTGGATTTCGACGTCGCCCGCAGGCACCTCGCTATCCGGCAGAAATTCAATATCCCAGTCGCGGCAGGCGATCTTGTGATCTTTCGCCGTTTTGCTCCGGCGCGTTAACCCCAAAACCCGCGGATGGCTGTTCAGCTCCGCCACGCGCGCCCGTAGCGCTCTTCGGGCGTCCTCTACTACCAGCTCGAAAACGCCGCTCAGCGCGGCATGGTCTTCCGGGTTCAAGTAGATGGTAAAGACACAAGGCAGCAAGACACTATAGGTCATCTCAAACCGCCCCAACTCCATATTGCGAAGCAGTTCGCCGATGATCACGTTGCCGCTCAGCCGTGCCTCGGCTCCCCCGGATTTGCGCATGTGCCCGGGCCCATTCGCGTCACTGAGGTTTGAACCTTGGTGGGCCAAGTCGACACTCCCTTCCCTATCTCACTGACGTTCAGCGATCCATCGGGTTTCAGGCGCTACTTGCTGTGATCCTACCTCAACCGAATTGAGAATCACAACATCAATTGGCCACCGTTCACCTCAATGTTTTCGCCCACGATGTAACTGGCGGCATCCGAAGCCAGAAAGGCAATCACGTTCGCTATTTCGAGCGAAGTACCCACCCGGCCGATGGGAATCGTCTTGACAAAATTAGCCATCATCTCGGGTGTTGAGAAAACTTCATGAAACGGCGTATCGATGACGCCAGGTGAAACTCCGTTAACCCGCACGTTGTGCGGCGCCAGTTCTTTTGCCAGCGCCTTGGTGAGCGTAATGAGGCCGCCTTTGGCAGTGGAATACGCGCCTGCTCCCGGGCCGCCGCCGTTGCGCCCGGCGATCGAAACGATATTGATAATAGCGCCGCTGCGGCGCTCGATCATCGACGGCATCACGGCTTGCGAGCAGATCAGTGCGCTCTTGAGATTCAGATCCATCACTTCATCCCAGCGCGCCTCCGTCATCTTCTCCATGCTGAGGCGCTCGAGTAACGATCCGGCGTTGTTAATCAGAATGTCGATCGGCCCCAGTTGAGCGGCGGTCGCTTGTACGAGCCGCCGTGCTTCCGCCGCCTGGCGCACATCAGCCTGAATCGCAATCGCTTTCCCGCCGGCCTTTTTAATTGCCTGCTTGGTTTCCGTCGCGCCCTTGGCGTTACGGTGATAACCGATGGCCACCTGCGCGCCCAATTGCGCCATCACTTGTGCGGTGGCGGCTCCGATACCGGAGGACGCGCCGCTGATCAGGGCGATCTTGCCCGAAAAGTTTATGAAGTTTTGCATAGGAACTTCCTAATGTATACACGACGGGCACTCATTCAGGTCATCTGGTTCGCGACATTCGGTCTGCGAGGCGATCCGAACCCGCTGACGATGTGGCGGCCCTGAACC
>DASYAX010000131.1:0-4100 GCA_036501045.1 Bryobacteraceae bacterium | reverse complement strand
CCGAGGTGAAAGGCGCGGGTCCACGCTAGCACGTCGCCCATATCGACCCGTGCCGAAGACAGCGCGATTTCGTCCGGTTGTTGCGGGTGCCCCGCGGATTTTTCGTCCGCGCGATCCCAAAGAATCCGCCCCGAGGCGCGTGCGCGGGAATTCGGAGCGTCGAGCGCGATATCCGTGAATTGCACAAACGGCGAAGTCGGATCCCAATCGATCGTGCCGGCCAAATTTAGCGACGGATTGTCAGGCCGGAGCGGGATATCCCACCCGTGAATCTGGCGAAAGGCCGCGCGTCCCTGCAACAACCAGCGGCCATCTTCGTCTCGGGTGCGAGCATTCACCGCGAGTGACAGAGAGCCGCGGATGCCGTGGTCATCTCCGCGAACCAGCCGCAGCACGTCTGAGACCGAGGCATCTGGCCAATCCACGTTCAACACCGCGGGGCGAAGCCGCGACGACGTCCCTCCCACTTCGCCCGTCAAATGGAGCGCGCCAGCCTGCTGGGTCATTGCTGCGGCGCGCCACGGCGTCCCCTGCAAATCGATGCTCCAGCGCCCTGGCCGTTTCGCTTCGACTGCGCCGGTGACTCCGACGAAGGCGAACGGGAGTTTTTGGTAGCCGCGTTTGAAGTTGAGACGCCCTTCTTCCACTTCGATCCGGCGAAAACGTGGCGCTGGCGAAGAAACCGGTGGCGCACCCAGTCCGTTTCGCGGCGTGGACTCGGTTGCACGGGGCAGCCACTCCGCCACGTTCCAACGCCCATCGGGGGCCAACACAATATTCAAGCTGGGATGATCAAGCGACACAGTTTCCGCTTCGATCCGCCCTCGCAACAGGCTCTGCCAGCGCAGCCGAACGGAGACGGATTCAGCGCGCAAAAAGTATTCGTGCCCGAACTGCGGATCTTCTCCGACAGTAACCGAACGCGCGCTCAGCGTCGGACCGCCCCATAAACTGAAATCGTAGCTACGCACTTCCACGGGCCTGCCAAAAACAGCTTCCAGGCGCGCTGCCAAAGCTTTTTGCAGTGGTGTGTATCGGACGGTGACAGAAATGCCCTCGCTGACTACCCAAAATATAGCCAGTATCAGAATGATGCCTTTCAGCCACCGGTTCCACGGCCGGCGTCTCGAAGGGGTCGCCTCAATAACCTCCCGCCCGGCAATTGCATCTGAGATAGTTTCGGACATCGTAGATTATGGAAAGCGCAGAGATATTCTGCGCTCAAACCGTTCGCCGTGTCTCCGCTAATTCACGCATGGAGTCATTCAGGCGTTCTCGCTATCGGAGTACAAAATTGCCAGCGCCAGTTTGGCGGCGGCTTGCTCGGCTTCTTTCTTGCTGTGACCTTCGGAGCCGGAAAGTTTTCGTCCCTGATGCCACACTTCGATTTCGAACAACTTGCGGTGCTCGGGCCCCGATTCGTGGCGAAGAAGGTAGGACGCCACCTCAAGCCCCCGCTGCTGCAACAATTCCTGTAACGCGGACTTGTGATCTGGGTGGTCGAGGCCTTCGATCCCGCCCTCGAGCGCGGGCTCGAGCAAGGTGCGGTGCAAGAAAGATTCAGCGGCGTGCAAACCGCCATCCAAGTAGATCGCTCCTACAATTGCTTCGTAGGCGTCAGCCAAGAGTCTTTTCTTCTGCCGCCCTCCGGTCTTTTCCTCGCCAGGACCGAGGCGCAAATAATCTCCAAGCTTCAGCCGGCGCGCAGCGGCGTAGATCGAGGCTGAGCTGACCAGGCGCGCCAGTCCTTTGGAGAGTTTGCCCGCATCCCACTTCGGGAAAAACGAAAAGAGATGCTCGCTGGCCGCCAGCCCTAAAACGCGGTCACCCAAAAATTCGAGCCGCTCATTGTCGATTCCAGCGGTGTTCTGGCGATGAGATCGATGCGTTAGAGCAAGTTCCAAAAGCTCGGCGTTCCTGAAGCGATAGCTAAGGATCTCCTCGAGCGCTGCGATCTCCTCGGACGTCATGCCGGAAGTGCCATCTTTTTACTTGGGTGGCTGCTTTTTTGCAGTCTCGGCGCTCTGTTTACACCGATCCTGCAAACCGCTGGGAATTTCGGCGCACTTGTTGAAGGCATCGGCGGCCTCGGTACTGCGGCCCAGGTTCTGTAAGTCGACCCCCATCACAAAGAAGTCGGTCGGGTCTGGCTTCGGAGCGCTTTGCGTGGCCTGCTGCAACTCTTTCACCGAATCATCGAGCTGCTGCCGGCGAAAGTACACCAGACCTAGTGCGCTGTGGGCTTCGGACAGCAGAGCGGTCTTCGACTGCGTGAATTGGTCATCGGTCATCGCCGCAGGTTTGGGCATTGCCGCGATCACCTGCATGGCATGTTTCTCGTACTGCTCGGCTTTGTCCAAGCTCTTGGGCGCGTCGGGGTCGTTCGGATTGTAGACATGGGGAATCACCCAACCGACCACGGTCAGCACACCGGCATCGTCTGGTCTCAGGGCCAGCGCCTGATCGGCGGTGGCGTAGAAATCCTTCCAGTCCTGTTTGAGGTAATACGCCTGCACGAGGCCGGCATCCACGGACTCGACGTATTGGCTCATGGGATATTTTTGAAGGAAATCTTTCCCAAGCTCGATCTTCTTGTCCGGGTCCTGGGGACTGGCCTCGTAATACGCTTTATAAGCCGCTTCCTCTTTGGGATCGACTTTAGGCGCGGCTTTAGGTTCCTGCTGGCTCCCCTTGGTCTCCGGCGCATTATTGCCCTGCGGCGCATTGTTGCCCTGCGGCGCATTGTTGCCCTGCGGCGCATTGTTGCCCTGTGCAATGCACTGAGCGCTGAATGCAAGGCTGATCACCAAACCGGCCATCAGTAACTTAATTTTCATGCTTATGGCTTGAAATTTCATGTGGCTTATCCTCGGTTCCTGGATGGTTGATTGCTACCCCCTCATTTTGATTGCGCGGACTGCCTTTTGGCTACATCCGCATTCTGCTTGCAGGCGTCTTCCAAGCCGCCCGTTGCCTGGGCGCACCGATTGAAGGCGTCTACCGCTTCCCCGTAACGTTTCAGGTTTTGCAGATCCATGCCGAAAACATACAGATCGGTTGCGTCGGGATTGGTTTCTCCCTGCATGGCCTGTTCGAGTTCTTTTGCGGAATTCGCGAAATCCTCGCGTCGATAGTAGACAAGCCCCAGGGCGCTGTGCGCCTGTGCCGACTTTTGCGCTTTGGCCGTCGCAAATTGCGCGTCGGATAAGTGGGAAGGCTTCGGCATGGTCGCCATCACTTCTATGGCATGTTTCTCATACGTTTCTGCTTTTACCAGTTCGCCGGATGCGTTCGGATCATCCGGCTGGTAAACATGCGGGATCACCCACCCGACGGTGGTAAGCACATCCACATCGTCCGGCTTCAAAGCCAAAGCACTATCCGCTGAGGCGTAGACGTCCTTCCAATCCTGCTTGGCAACGTACGCGTTCATCAATCCGGCGTCCACGGCTTCCGCGAGCGGGCTCTTCGGATACTTTTGAAGGAACGCCTGGCCAAGCTGAATTTTCTTGGCTAGTTCATCTTTCTGGTTGTAAAAAGCCTTGTAGGCGTTTTCCTCTTTCCGGTCGGTCCCTTGCCTTTGCACGTCGGTCAGCATGTGCAACTCGGTCTGCATCGAGTCTGTTCCAGACATTACCGGGCTCGCCTGTTGGCCGCCGCCGTTCATTTGAGCGTGAGAAAGTGCCGCCACTGGAAGGCACGTGAGCGCAACCGCCATACCCCTGAGTGCAAATTTCACTGGTGAAAGTCTCATTGGGATTGGCTCCTTCCTCTTTCGGCATATGACTTCGGATTTCCATGCGACGCCAAAGTCACTGCTTTGGTTCCGTGTTTCCCATTCCCGGCGGCAGCTTGTAAGCCGCGTCGATGCCGTTTTGCGCGGCCACGCGTGCGGCCTCCGGCGCTCCATTCACAGCCAGTGCCGCGCGATATTCATTCAACGCCATGTCGCGTTCATCTCCCAGATCGTGTATGCGCCCAAGATATACGTGCGACCAGGCGATCGCCGAAGGATCGGATGGCGCTGATTCCTTTGCGCCCTCTCCCGCCGAAGCTGGAGCCGATACCACCTTCTCGAAAAGCTCCTGAGCGCGGTCGCC
>DASYAX010000130.1:0-30919 GCA_036501045.1 Bryobacteraceae bacterium | reverse complement strand
CAGGTCACGCAGGCGCTGCCCGGCCAGACCAACCGTCTCGTTGCCAACATCGGCGACAAGCAGGCCCTCGGCGGTTATGTCAAGGTGAACGAATGGAATGACTACGAGATCATCGCGCGCGGCGGCGTGATGATGCATATCATGAACGGCCAATTGATGGCGATCTTTATCGATGACAACAAAAACTCAGTCAACAACCAACCCGGATTCATTGGCTTTGAGATCGAAAGCCAGCCGTGCAAAATCTCTGTGCGCGATATCTGGCTCCGGAAGTTTGACTAGCCGGTCACCAATTTCGCGAAACGAACATCTTCCCTAAAATCAATATCCTCCATCGCTCACCGGGTCTCCGCGCGAACGTCCTCGCGCGAGACTCGCCTCGAAAGGCAACTTCTCTCTCTATGTCAACCTCTTCCCAAATTTCCGCGAATCGGGCGAATTCGCAGCATTCCACGGGCCCGAAAACCGCTGAAGGAAAAGCCGCTTCGAGTAGAAACAACACCGCCCACGGTCTAGCCGGTGAGTTTCACGTCCTCCCCTGGGAATCCCAGGAGTTATATGACGGCCGCCTCCGCGAGCTTCGCGAAGAACTCCAGCCCTCGACGTCCCTCGAAAATACCTTCGTTGACCGCATGGCCGAGCACGAATGGCTCCGTCAACGCGCCATGACGCTGCAAGGAAAATGCTTCGATCCTGAAACCGGCGAAGTCGCCGACGCGAAACAGTTCACGCTCTATCTGCGCTACCAGACCACCCACGAGCGCGCCTTCCACAAATGCTTCAATGACCTGCTAAAGCTAAGAGCTGAAAAGCGCAAAGAACAAATTGGCTTCGAATCGCAGAAACGCAAAGACGCCGAGGAACAACGCTACCAGGACAAGCACGCGATGAAGAAGCGATACCACGAATTCGATGTCTTGCTTGCCGAAGCCCGCGTCGACCATCAAATGATCACGAATCTGAATATTCATGAGCCGGGAAAGCCGCTCGCAGCAGACGCACGCGCCATTTTCGAGAAGACCGTGGCGAAACTGGAGGCCGTCAGCGCCGCCTAAGACGCTCGAAAGCCGGAACGCTGGGTATGATTGCGCCCGGTTCTGGATTACACAGCCTAAAACAAATGCTTGAAAGCCTTACCAACGCCTTTGACTACTTTGCCTGTGCCTTTGGCGGTGCCCACGGTAACATCTTTACCCGCTCCCACCGCGCCTTTACCCAAGGAAGTACCGGCGTCAATCGGATGCAAAGTAACCAGGTCTGCCGCGCCCTTCGCTGTCCCTTTCGCCAGGCTGCCCGCGCCTTTGGCAACGCCAGCCCCAGCCGTACCGGCGCCTCTGCCGATCTCCCCCGCGGCGCTGTGACTCTTCTTGACTTTTTTCGTCTTGTATCCTGTCTCAGCGTTGGTCGAACTCTGGTCTGCGGTGCTTTGCGTCTGCATCGCACTCACACCGGCGACAAACAAAAGGAGCGAAACCATCGCCACGAACTTCATATTGGGTCCCTCTTACACGACGTCTCGCCCGCCGGCCGCGTTTCTTTCCATAGCCGTTGTGCCGGCAGAACAAACACCGCCAAAGCGCAAAAGGCCGCCGCCGTCAAGACCACGAACGCGCGAATCACCGCCGATAATCGCTTCAGCGGATTCCCCTCCGAAATCACTGGATCGATCACCGCCAGCAGGTAAAAACAGCCCTGACCCGCCAACAGAACAATGCGCCACGGCCCGGAAAGAAAGCAACTGGCAATCGCCGCGTCGATCATCGCGAATGGCAGCAGCAGCCGCGCGAGTTTGTGCGAAAGAAAATGTACAAATCGCCGGTTGAACGGCGACAGCAGAGCAGGGAAGCGGAACAGGATCTGGTAAACGCCCGCTTGCGTGCGCACCTTGCGCCAGAACTCGGCCTGCAAAGAGGTCGGCATGTCGTACGCTTTCGCTTCGTCTTCAAAGTAGATGCGAAAGCCCCGCAGCGCGATCGCGAACGGAAGATAAACGTCATCAAGCAGAATCTCGGCCGGAATCGGCGCCGCCAGTTCCCTGCGGATCGCGTAGATCGAACCGGTGGCTCCCAGCATCGCGTCAATGCGGTTCAGATTACGCCGGATCCACTTCTCGTAGCGCCAATACAGGCCCGTGTTGTATTCCTCTTGGCTCTGTCCTTCGCGAATCACCAGCTCGCCCGTGACGACACCCACCGAGGAATCGGCAAAGCAAGCCGCCAGCCTCGCGAGTGCTGCCGGATGAAACGCTTGTCGAACGTCGGTCAATACGACCAATTCGCCGGAAACTTCCGCAAGACCGCGGCTCACTGCCGTAGCCTTGCCTCCCGCCGCGAGCGCGAGCAAATGCACTCTGGAATCCGGAAAATCTCGAACGATCTGCTCGGTCTCGTCTGTCGACCCATCCGACACCACCAGCACATCCAGCAGTTCCGCCGGATAATCCGACTCGAGCAGCGAACGAATCTTCTTCTCGACCCAACGCGCCCCGTTCCGCACCGGAATGAGAATCGAAATCCGCCGCGGCGTCAGCTCCTTGCGAATCGGTTTAGCAAAAAGCCGGGCCCATACTGCCAGAATCAATGGATACCCAGCCAAAACATAGACCATCCAAGCTGCGCCCAGGCACAAAAAGAAGGCCGCGGCCGTCACGTCGTCTCAATGACTTTCTGATAGAGCTTCGGAGACTTCGCGCTGAAGGCTTCGCGGGTCAAACAAGTTTCTGCGCCCGGCGGCTTGTCCAAAAGGCTCGCCAAGAAATCCTGCAGCGGCGCGTTCTTCGGCGTGGATTGAAAATGAAATCTCATCTCATTCGTTCCGAAGCGTTCGAAGAGCCTTGCGAGACATTGATGCTCGATGCGCCGCGAAAACGCCCGGCAGCTCATCACCCAGGTATCGATATACAAGCGCGTGGGGTCTTCTTGCTTCCCGGCAATCACCGCGATCTTTCCCAGCGGACCAAATTTGTCCTGGTACGCGAGCACTACTACGAAGCCCAGCGGATCGCTGAGCTTCTCGTGCCACTCCGCCTCGGTAAAGCGAATTCCGTTCAGGTTGAACTGATTCGTCTTATTTACCAGCTCGAGAGCCCGGTTATCGCTCGCGGGCGGACCGAACTCGATCGTGATCGTCGCCTCGGCCGTCGAGAGGAATTGTTCGGCCAGATCGCCCTGCCCATTCTGTTCGGCAAAAAGGTGGTTTTGCCGGATGCTCTCGAGGCGGTAGCTGTCTTCTTCGGAAAGCGCGGCCTTGCCAAACAGATCGCGCAGGCGTCCGAGCAGCGCGAAACCCGCCGCATAATCCGACTTCGGAAAAAGAATGCACTCCATGGCCGGATAGACAGCGCGCACTTCTTCGAGTTCCATCGGGCTATCGTCGACGAACACCACACTCTCGGCGCCCACATTCCAGGTCTTCAGAATGCGCCCGACCGACCCCGATTTCGCCTCCCAATGCACCTCGATCGGAAACACGCGCTCCCGCGCCAGCACCAGGTCCATGCGGGAAAGCGCTCGCTCCACAACTTCCGTCGAGTTCTTGCTCGCGATCCCTAACAACACGCCCTGGTCCGCCAGCGCATTGAGCATCTGCTGATACAAACCGTGCAACTGGCTGTGGCTTGCCAGGTCCCAGGAGACTTGATCGGTCCCGTCTTCGCCCACAATCCCCAGCCAAAGTGTGTCGTCCAGATCAGTGATCAGGCCTTTCTTCGGCTGCGGCGGTTGAATCAGCTTCGCGAGCGCTTCGGCCACCGCATCCGCGTGCTTCAAGGTATAAGGAAAGCCGTTGTGAAGATCGGCCCGAAAATCATACCGGGTATCCGGCGCCGATCGTGTCTGGAGTCCTTTTTGATTGACCAGCACCACCGAAGGAAGCTTCGCCGCATGAGCCGCGAAAGCAGCTACCATCGCTTCTAAGGCAATCTCCGCCGAGCTGGCCTGCCAGCCGGCTGTGTGGAAAGCCGGCATCAGCGGCAATGTCGGTAAAGAGACAGCCAGCTTGAAAGACGCCGGCTTCCGCTCGATTGCTGCTTTCAACCGCTGCAGCTTCCATTCGACCGCTTCGAGAATCCCTGGCATCAGACGCTCTCCCCAGCCGCCGAGATTCCGGTAGCCAAGCCGCGGATCGAGATCCGTCCACTCCAGCACAAAAGCGCCTGCTTGCGCGCCGCTTTGCCCGATCTGCTCGAGCGTGCCGGCGGGATCGTCATAGAGTCCCGTCGTCACACTTACCTTCTTACCGGGCAAGGCGTGCTGTAGATGCGCCGCCAGGAATGTTTGTAGATGCAGCGGGGAAAATCCGCAAGCCAGCAGCACAGTGTATGAAGCGGCGCCGGGCGAGGCGCTCTGAATCGCCGACAACGCTTCCGCCAATTTCACGCGGACTCCCGTTTGCCTTCGAGCGTCTCCGCCGTCTCGAGAAGCTTCATGACAGTATTCCAATTCCTACCGGTTCCTGAAGTTTTCAGCACTCTCTCGATCACCGGAATTGATAGTTTCGGCCGCGCCATGCCATCTGGAAAATAGATATAAAGCTCGCGTCCGCCGATCCGCAATTCCTCCGGCTCGCATTTGATCTTCAGCACGCTCGCGCGCGCCTCCGCGCTCGGTTCACTTACCAGAAACGTGACCAGCAGTTTGCTCGGCTCATCCTTGGCCTGTCGAACGAACGGGTTTTTCGCGACGGCTTCTCGCACCTCCTCAGTCGTTCGAAGAATAATGTCGGAATGAAAGCCGAACGTCCGTTCAATCCCGTCCTCGATCTTCTTCGCGAGCCGGACCAGATTGCGTTCTCGAGTCTTGAAAATCACATTGCCGCTTTGCAGGAAGGTCGTTGGATCTTCGAGTTCGAGCGATTCATAAAGGGTCCGTAGGGCATCCATCTTGACCCGGTTGTGGCTCGCCAGATTGATGCCACGAAGCATGGATATTACCACTCGCATGGAAAGCTCCAGCATAGCCCGATCCCCTGAACTGATACAATTCGCCACCATGCGGAGATTCGTTCTCATAATGGCTGTCGCCTATACCGCCTCGCTGCCCGCCGCGGCGCTCGATCAAAAAGACGTGGAATACGCCCACCCGGGCGGCAAAGCACTGCTGCTCGACCTTCATGTTCCGGACGGACCCGGACCGTTTCCCGCCGCCATTCTGATACACGGCGGAGGCTTCGATCAGGGAAGCAAGAGCACTAACGTTCGCCCGTTGTTCGAGCCGCTGAACAACGCCGGTTTCGCCTGGTTCAGCATCGACTACAGGCTTGCGCCCGAAGCGCATTTCCCGCAGTCCATCGCGGACGTTGATAGCGCCATCCGCTGGATGAAGGCCAACGCCTCTAAGTACCACGTCGATGCCTCGAAGATTGCGCTCATCGGCGAATCGGCCGGCGGTCTTCTCGTAAACTATGCGGGCACGCATGAAACGCACGCCACGAAGGTAGCGGCAGTGGTGGATTTTTATGGCCCGGTCGATTATGGCAAGCTCTCCGAGGAACGCCGCGAGCATCCCGAGCGATTCAATATGGCGAGTATCAAGCGGCACGCGGCAAACGGCGGCGGCATTCACTTCTTTGGCGTCGAACAGCTTGATGCCGCGGGTCTCGCCAAACTGCGCGCGCTCTCGCCCCTTGCCGCGGTTCATAAAGAAATGCCGCCCTTCCTCTGCATTCACGGGACCAAGGACGATCAGGTGTCTTACGAGCAATCTACCGCCATGTGTGCGGCGATGCATATCGCCGGTGTCTCCTGCGAGCTGATCACCATCGAAGGCGGCGGCCATGGAATGAGCAATTGGCGCGCGCCGGAGATGCAGCACTGGAAGCCGGAAATGATCGCATGGTTGAAGAAGACTCTCCATACGAACTAGGTCGTCTTCGCGCTGATACGATCTCTTGAGTGGCCTCCTTACGTTTAAGCATCTTGCTGGCCGGCGTTTCTTTCGCTTACGCTCAGGCGCAGCGCCCCGTTGAGACGGGTCAGGCGCTCTTCCTCCAAAACTGCGGCTTCTGTCACGGACGTGATGCCGGCGGCGGAGAAACCGGGCCCGACCTCACCGCCTCGAAGCTGGTCGCTGAAGATGTTCACGGGGATAAAATCGGGAGCGTCATTCGGAATGGGCGACCCGACAAGGGCATGCCGCGTTTCAACCTCCCCGATCGGGACATCGCCGATCTGGTCACCTTTATCCATCACCGGAAAGACTACGCCGAGTCGCACCCAGGTGGTCGCAGGCGGGTCGATGTCGCCGATCTTCAGACCGGCAACGCCGAAGCCGGAAAGCAGTATTTCAACGGAGCGGGAGGTTGCGCGTCGTGCCATTCGCCTACCGGAGATCTCGTGGGCGTCTCGAAGCGTCATAAAGGCTTGAGACTCGAAGAACAGATGCTTTACCCGCGCCGGACTTCTTCGAAGGCAACGGTCACTCTGCCGTCGGGCGGGCAGATCACTGGAACGCTCGTTTTCCGGGACGAATTTACCATCGGCCTGCGGGACTCGGACGGTTGGTATCATTCCTGGCCCGCGAGCGCCGTGAAGTACACCGTCGATGCGCCGGTCGAAGCGCACGCCGAACTGCTCGCCAAATATACCGACGACGACATTCACAACCTGATGGCTTATCTGCAAACGTTATGAAGTTACTACTTTCCGCCCTGTTCTGCGGGGCCTTGATGGCACAAGGTCTTGACCCCGCCATGCTGTTGCATCCTCCCGCCGATAGCTGGCCCATGTATCATGGCGATTATTCGGGCAGGCGTCACAGCAGCCTGACGCAGATCACGCCGCGCAATGTAGAGCAGCTCGGGCTCTCCTGGGTTTTTCAGAGCGGCCAGAACGCAGCCTTCAAATGCTCTCCGCTGCTGGTCCACGGCATCTTGTATCTCAGCGTCAGCGACAACGTCTGGGCGGTCGACGCGCGCTCGGGTCACCAACTTTGGCACTATAGCTATCCACCGAACAAAGGCTTCCACATCGGCCATCGCGGTGTAGCCATGTATCTGGGCTGGCTTTATTTCACCACTCCCGACGCGCATCTTATCTGTCTCAATGCGAAAGATGGGACCGTTCGCTGGGACGTGGTGATTGCCGATGCCACGAAAGGTTACTGGACTACCATGTCGCCGCTGATTGTTCGCAATCACCTGCTCGTCGGTGTATCGGGCGATTTCGACAATCTCACCGGCTACTTGCGATCGATCGACCCGGAAACCGGAAAAACGCAGTGGCAGTGGGACAGCACGCCGCCCCCGGGCACGCCGAACTCAACCACCGGAGGCATGACGTGGATGACGGGCACCTATGATCCCGTACTCAACCTGGTCTATTGGGGAACCGGCAATCCGACTCCGGTCTTAACGGGAAAGACACGACCGGGTGACGATCTTTACACCTGTAGCATCGTCGCGGTCAATCCGGATACCGGCAAGCTCGCCTGGGCCTTTCAAGCGTCGCCGCACGACACGCATGATTGGGATGCGGTGGAAACGCCCGTTCTGGTGGACGGCGAGTTCCAGGGTACGCCGCGCAAGATGCTGATGCAGGCATCCCGGAACGGGTACTTCTTTGTACTCGACCGGACAAACGGAAAGAGTCTTCTCACTAAGCCGTTCGGGCCCGTCAATTGGTCGCTGGGCGTCGACAAGCAGGGCCGGCCGATTCCGAATCCCGCCAAAGAGCCGGCGCGCGATGGCCGGCTGATCGCGCCCGATGAAGGCGGCCTCACCAACTATCGCTCGCCGAGCTTCGATCCGAAAACCGGACTCTTTATCGTCGATGCGCGGCCTAGCTACGGAATCTATTTTGCAAAGCCGGAAGACGGCACGTTCGGCTGGGCAGGCGCCGATTACGGAGTCTGGAGCAAGGCCGTGTTGGAGGCCATCGACTACCAGACCGGAAAAATTCGCTGGAGCCACCAACTCGGCCCCGGCGGCTCCGGCGCTGGTGTGCTCACCACGGACTCGGGTTTGACATTCACCGGCGATGCCGAAGGCAATGTTCTGGCGCTCGATACCTCCGACGGCCGGACTCTGTGGCACGCGGGGGCGGGCTCGGGCATGGAGAGCTCGCCGATTTGTTACGAGCTCGACGGCCGCCAATATGTGGTAACCAGTAGTGGGGGGATGCTTTTCTCATGGGCTTTGCCAATGGCGACCGCGCATCGGGACTCCACGTATTAATTTTGGCCTTGCTGCTGGTTCCGGCCGCTAAGGCACAAAGAGAATCATCTATTCAGGCCAATGTCCGCGGGGGCGGCGGTGAAGGTAAGTGCACCTTCGAAGTTGTTGTCGACGGCGTTGCCGAAGTGCAAGTGAGAGGCGATCGGGGCGTCTTGCGAACCATTTCCGGCAATCCGGCCCGCTGGGTGCGCCTCGATTGCAACCAGGTTCTTCCGGCGAATCCCGATAACTTCCGCTTTCGCGGCATCGATGGCCGCGGCCGGCAGACATTGGTGCGCAATCCGCGCAGCAATAGCGGCGCCGCCGTCGTCCGGATTGAAGACCCGAAAGGCGGCAGCGAAGGATTTACCGGCGATCTCATGTGGAGTGGCGGTGGCTACGGCAACCCGGGACCCGGACCTGGCATGGGAAGACCGCCCGGACCCGGATTTGGACCTGGCGGAGGCGGCTGGTCGGGCCAGAACGGCGGAACCTTCAGCTACCGGGGCGATGGCAATGGAGTGTTCATCCGCAACAACGGTCCGAACATGCGAGTTCGCGATGTCAACGTCAATCTCGCGCGCAATGGCGCGATCAGCATCGCCTTTCAAGCGCAAGGCTTCGGGCCGCGGCTGTCGTTTAGCGGGCGCGTAACGCGTTACGGCCGGGATTCGGTGGAAGCCAACGTCAGCGGCGGACGGGGAACCAATGCGAATGCGACGATCTTTGTCGATCGCGACGGCTCCGTTCAGCGCATCGACATGAACGGTCGAATGCAGCGCGACGACTTTCGCCTCAACTGGCGCTCGCGTTAGCGCGCCAATCCTTCAATCAAGTCCGCAGCCTTAACGGCGCCGCCCGCTTGCTCGATGGCGGTTTTCATCTGCCGCGCCTTTTCGGCGTATACGGGTTCCGACAGCACTCGTGCGATGGTGTTTCGCAGTTTGGGCAAATCCAGATCCGAAAACGGGATCGTTTCTCCCACTCCGGACCAGACGACGCGCCGGGCAATGGCAGGCTGCTCATAGGTTAGCGGAATGGCTACCAGCGGAACTCCGTTCGCGAGCGAATCGAGCACGGTGTTCAATCCGGCGTGCGTCAACGTCAGCGTAGCCCGCGCCAACACGTCCATTTGCGGCGCATAACTCACCACCAGCGGATTTCCTGGGAACGAAGCGGCTGCGTCGTCGTCCAGGCCGCCCCCATGCGTGATGACCAGTTGCACCGGGAAATCCGCGCAGGCTTCGCTGAACAAACGAAAGATGGGCTCGCGCGCATTCTGCAGAGTGCCTAAAGACGCATAAACGAGCGGACGACCGTCGAGTTTTTCCCAGGGGAACGGAATCTTGCGGAGCGGAGCGCGCCGCAGCGGACCAACGTAATGGAACGACGGCGGAAGCTCCCGCCGTGGAAAATCAAAGGCTGCCGGCTGCTGGCTGATCTGGGCCAGTTTCGAAATCGAATCGCCTGGAGTGGCATGGGCGGGGAGCTTCCACTGCTGCCGGGCCTTTCGTAGAACTTGGGTGACCGGGCGCGTAAGCAGGCCGGATGCTTCGTATCCCAGCCGGTTGCGAATGCGCGCCCATGCGCCCGGCTGATAGCTCCACCCGGTGAACGGCGGCGGAACGTCCGGTTCGCGATTCAGCAGCAGCGCATTCGAAATCGTCACGAACGGGATGCCGATATGCTCCGCAACGGAGCCGCCCGCCGGTTCCACCTGGTCGACCAGCAGGAAATCTACACTTGCGGTACGCACGGCGGCCGGGGCCTCCCGGCACAGCATCTCCGTTGTTCGGCGAACGGCGTCGATGGTGAAGCGAAGCGCCGCTAAGCCATGCAGCTTCCCCAATTGACGGAGCGAATCGGGCAGCGAGCCGCGCGGATGGTCGCTTTCGCCGACGGCGACGAATTCAAGGCCTTCCTCTTGCGCGCGATCCGCCAGATCCGGCATATGAAAAAGCGTGACGCGATGCCCGCGAGAAATCAGCTCGCGCCCAAGCGCGCCGAAAGGATGAAGATGACCGGAAACCGGAGGGCTGATTATTCCGAAATGCATAGTCCCAATTCCGTTTCCTCAAGAGCTTGCCGGACCGCGAGCAAAAACCGTTGCGCCGCCTTTCCGTCCCAGACGCGGTGATCGGCGGAACAGCTCAAAGTGACGGTAGGACGTACGGCCGGCAATCCTTCGACGGCGACCACCCGATCGCGCACGCGCCCGGCAACCAGAATGGCGGAGGTGGTAAAGAGCGAGGTGAACGCCTCATCCACTTCCGGCACAATACTGACCTGGAAAGTGCCGGTTCCTTTGCGGCGGAACTTCGCGGAGCGAAAAAGGCAGCGTAGCAGCGTCCGGCGCAGGATGCCGAACGGCAACAACCACCCCCACCGCCGGAGCGTCTGAAGCATTCGCCGGTCGGCCGCCTGGATTTCCGGCGTACGCCGTGCAATCTCCTCTGACAATGCAGGCAGATTCTTGCCAGCCGCGTTTTCGATGACAAGCACCGGCGCCACAAAGCTCTCGCCGGCGACGGACAAGCCGATATCGACCTGATTGGGATGGTGCAGCCGTGAGCCGCACACCATCTGGTGCAATTCCGGATGGGCAGCCAGCGCGAGCGCGGCCGCCCGAACCAAAATGTGGGTGTAAGTGACCCGGATGCCGCGCTGGCGCGCGATTTGGAGCAGCGCCCGAGGCCGCGTCATGTCTATATCTAAGGTTAGGAATTGGGCGGCTGGCCGGCACACTTCAAGACCGTCGCGAAGCCAGCGCTCTGCGTAATCGAGCCGTCGCGAAGGCGTCATCAGAAGGCGGAAACGAGCCTTAAGGAAGGTTCCGCGAACCCTTCTTCAGCAATGTGATTAAGGAGTGCGGCAAACTCGGGCTGGTCATCTTGCGGTAGCTGGCCGCCACCGGCTGAGCGGTCGTCAAGCGGTGATACGCCTCGGGCAGCGAATGATAGGGAATACCGGGAAAGTAATGATGGAGCGCGTGGTAGCGCAATCCAACTGGTGCCCATAACTCCGTCCAGAATGCCCCCGGTGTGTCGATCGAATCGAGCAACTGGCCTTCCCGGTCCAGCGGTTCACCGGAACTTTCATAGGCATGCGCGCCGAGCGTTCTAAACGTGTTTACGGCGCTCGCCAGCCCGCAAACGACAAACCAGATAGCGAAGAATCTCCAGGGAACCATTCCCCGAGTTGCCGCGGCGATGAGCGCCGCCCACAAGAAAAAGATCACCGCGCTATGGAGGCGGACTTTCTTGATCAGTTGTTCGGTGGCTTCCCGCCGGTACTTCACGT
This sequence comes from Bryobacteraceae bacterium, assembly GCA_036501045.1. Lineage (GTDB taxonomy): Bacteria > Acidobacteriota > Terriglobia > Bryobacterales > Bryobacteraceae > Bog-105. The sequence continues at coordinate 19,471 of DASYAX010000130.1, read as the reverse complement.
TCATCGTCAGCGCCGAGGCATAAACCACCAGCCACTTCTGGAAACGCGGAACAATCAGCCCGATTGGCGTGAGAACCAGAAACCGAAGGAGCAGCGCGGCGGGAATGAAAAAGCCTTCGAGCGCGAACACCGTTGTCATCCGGCTGGAACGGGCGAAGGGCAAATATTCAGGGTCTTGGACCGTTCCGTACGTGCTGATCTTATGGTGATTTGGATGGACACCAACGTAGACAAATGACGGCATCAGCAACCCATACCCGGCCAGCCAGTTCCAGGCAGTTTCAAAACCCGGAAGGGTTCGGCTGCTCTGATGGCTGATTTCGTGGACGAAACAAAGCGCCCGGTAAAGAGCAAGCGCGGCCAAGCCGACTGCGGCGAGCATGGTTAGCGAGAACGGGCGAAGGAGTAAAGCTACCGCGAAAGCACCCCAGCCTATTGCCGCACTGAAGAAAAGATCGATCCAGTAGATCCTAGGATTTACCCTGAGCAGACCCTGAACGGCCTCTCGCGTCTGGGCGCTATCTAGCTCAAACGATTGGGCCAGACGCAAGTCCTGGCGAAATTCGAGTGGCTGAGGATTTGCGGCGCGTGGTTTCTCCGGTGAGGTTGCCAGATCGCTGGTAGGCTGCAATCTTTTGTCATTACAGCATAAAGAAGAGACTAATGCCTAACGGTTTTATCCGATTAGCTAATAGAGGCGGAGGTATCGAGACCACTCCAGTACAGAGAGAGTTCCGGGAAGAGGGCCGCGCGCATGGTTTCGTTTTTAAGATCCTTGAGAATCTGGGCTTCTTCGTCTTCAGTAAGGAAATTGTCGACCACGACCATGCCAGGATCGCGTTTGGAGCCCTTGAAAGGAATGTCGTCGCTCTTGCTGAGAGTCAGAATAAAGGTCTCGAACTCTTTTCTATATGACTGGACTATTCCATTTCCTGTATAATACTTTCCTGTAACCAGAACTGTGGTGCCGACCACGATGGGAACGGCGATTCGTATTACGGCATCAGCTCCACGTATCGAGATGATTTGTCCGATTTCTTGTTTTTTGGGGGAGTCCAGCGATTCCGACCAGGAAAGCAAGACCTGCTTAGGCTTTTCGAGAAAATTGTTAACCGCTCCGAACATTGGGACTTCGATCCTCCGAACCGTGCTTAGTACTATCTTGTCCACAGGAGTCTGAGAATACAATGGCTAATTGCCATTAAAAGTTTCTATTGAATGAACGATCTTGGAGTAACACAATAATTGAAACTGATGCATCTATGTCCGTTGTGGCGGGCGCGGCTGGGACGCACCACCAAATCCACACATGATCTGGCGCTAATTTTGGAGAAGCACGCAGTTTGCTCATGGCACAACCTTACCGATTTCAACTACTCGCTCCGCTAGAAGCACCAGCCAAGGGTGTCTTCGATCGCTCCACTAATGACGAGCAACTTTATCGCCATTACCTGACCTCGATGCAGCGGCTGCGCGGCAGCGCTTATCTGGCGGACCAGGCCATTCAGCCGTGGGAGCTGGATGACGATGGTCGCTTTTGTATGCGGGGAGATAAACGCAGTTGGCATTTCCTTCTGGTAGATGGTTCGGACGAGGTGATAGGTTGCGCCCGTTACCTGGTGCATCCGAGTACCGTGAACTTTGAGCAGCTTCGGGTGCGCCATACGCCGATTGCCAAAGACCCGGCATGGTCTCAGCGGCTGCGGTTGGCCGTCGAGAAGGACCTCCGCTCGGTTCGCGAGGAAGGATTTTCCTTTGTCGAGGCGGGCGGTTGGGCACTCAAGGAAGAGTGGCGCGGCACGCGCGCCGCGCTCGAAATCCTGGTGGCTTCCTTTGCTCTGGGTCACCTGTGGGGAGGGTGTCTCGGATATTGCATGGCCACCGTCCGCCACGGATCGTCATCGATCTTGAGGCGGATTGGCGGCGCCAGTTTCGCCGTCGAGGGTGAAGCCATTCCCCCCTACATGGATCCCCAATACGGCTGCCGGATGGAGCTTCTGAAATTTGATTCCCGGTCTCCTGTGGAACGGTTCGCTCTCCTAATCAGCCAGCTTAAATCGAAGTTGACCGGCGCAGTGGTGGTGAAAGACGGCGCCACTCGGGAATGGAGCATGGTTTCGGGCGAAATGGGATGGATCAGCGCTTTACCGTCTCTGGCTTAAAGCGGTGATGGGCCATCGCGCGTGCTCATAAACAGCTCGGCCCTGGAGAGCTGGAATCTGCTCTTGGGCAGAGAATTCGTTCAGCTCGACCGGTCGGTCCTAACGGCTGCGGAGACCGCTACCTTCGCTACCCGGCAGCACATTCCCGCGATCTTGCGGCCCGCAGACCGAGGACAGGTGCAGGAGTGTTTGCGGATCGCCAACCGCTTTTCGATACCCGTCTACCCGATCAGCAGCGGAATGAACTGGGGTTACGGTTCCCGCGTACCTCCCACGAATGGCTGCGCACTCCTCGATCTCAGCCGTCTCAACCGGATATTGGATTTCAATGAAAAGCTGGGCTACGTGACGGTTGAGCCCGGCGTCACCCAGCGGCAGCTTTACGCTTTCCTCGAGGAGCGCGGTTCTGGATTGTGGATGGACAGTACGGGTTCCAGCCCGGATTGCAGTTTGATCGGCAATGTGATGGAACGCGGCTTTGGCCATACTCCGTATGGCGATCACTTCGCTCATGTGTGCGGGCTCGAGGTGGTGCTGCCCCAAGCGGACGTCATTGAAACCGGGTTTGCGCGCTTCCCTGATTGTGTCGCGGCGGCGACTGGGCGCTGGGGTGTCGGGCCCAGTCTTGACGGATTATTTTCGCAATCCAATCTCGGCATCGTGACCAGAATGAGCATCTGGCTCATGCCCCGGCCGGATTCATTCGAAGCCTTCTTCTTCCGCTGCGAAGATAACAACGGGCTCCCCAATTTGATTGACGCCTTGCGCGAGCTGCGTTTGCGCGATGTCCTGCGAAGCTCCATTCACATCGCCAACGACTACAAAGTGCTGGGCGGCCTGCGGCAATATCCGTGGGAGGAAACAAAAGGCGCCACGCCACTGGGCCGGGACCTCATGGCCAAATTTAGAAAAGAGCTGAACTTCGGTTTTTGGAATGCTTCGGGCGGGCTATACGGAACGGCCGCACAAGTGGCCGAAGCCAAGCGGCTCTTGCGGAAAAGTCTGGCGCCTCAAAACGGAAAGCTGAAGTTCCTCAGTGAGAAAAAATTGCAGTTGGCCGGGCGATTTGCCAAGTTCTTCGTACTTTTTTCCGGCTGGGATATTCGTAATACGATCGCATTAGTGAAGCCGGTCTTAGGACTCATGCAGGGCGTGCCTACGGGAACTCAGCTTGCGTCGACCTATTGGCGCAAGCGAACCGCGCCGCCCGCGGATCCGCATCCGGATCGCGACCGGTGCGGGCTGCTATGGTATGCCCCAGTTGCAAGCGCCGATGGAGCGCAGGTGGCGCGGCTCACGGAACTCGCGAGCACCTGCCTGATCGGCTTCGGTTTTGAGCCCATGATCTCGCTCACGATGCTCACGCCGCGAATGGTTTGTTCGGTTCTCTCGGTTGCTTATGACCGGGAAGTTGCCGGCCAGGATGAGCAAGCCATGGCTTGCTATACCGAGCTGGCGCGGGTTTGCGCGGCGGCCGGATATCACCCGTACCGTCTAGGTATCCAGTCGATGGGCGCGAAACGGGAAGAAGAAGAAGCTTATGCGAAATTGCTCGGGGCGGTCAAAACGACCGTAGATCCGAATGGCATTCTCGCGCCAGACCGGTACCAAAACTAAAAAGCCACGCTTAAAGCACCCAGAAGGGGCGCCTTAAACGTGGCCTCGGTTATTTGGCGAAGAACTACGACTTCGCGCCACGGCGGCGGGAAAACATCCCGACACCGAGCAAACCCATACCCAGCAGCAATAGGGAACCCGGTTCGGGAACCGTAGGAGCCGCCGTAGCAGTGAAGGTAGCCGAATAGGTGGAGTTAATGGAACCACCAGGGGCATTGAGTTGCTGCAGAATGCCGGTGATTGTACCCGGCACGATAACCTGAGTCGAATATATACCCGATGTGAGGGAGGTACCTGATGCCGATGATCCGGTATAGGCATTTCCTGTCACATTGAACCCTACAAGCACGCCGGTACTTAGCTGAGTCAGCGTAAACGGGGATGCGATCCCACCCACAAACGGAGTGCAAACCGATTGACTAGGCGATCCCGTACACTGCGGCTGCATTCCCTGAAGAATGTCTGTCAGATCGAAGAGCACGGGTGTAGTCAAGCCGCCCGAAAACGAGATGAAGTCGGGAATGTTTACCGCACCGACTCCGCTCAACATTGTTGTGTTGTAGGTGGCTCCTGTCAGACCGACGAAGGCGCCGGTTTCCATTGCGCCGGGCGGAACCGTAAGGGCCGGGTTGAACGTCGCCGAAGTCGCCGTAACCACAACGTTACCGGAAACGTTCGCGGTGCCCGTGATAGCCGTAGCCGAAAGAGGGCTGACAGCAAATAGACAGCCAAGGGCCAATGACCCCAAAGCCGTTCTCATAGTCTTCATCAAAAAATAGCCTCCTGAAATTTTAGTCGCGTCTGTTTTATTTTGACGCATCGGTTACACCCAGCACAGCTCAATGTCCGTACTTAACACTCTAAACGGTTTCACGTCTAATGTCGAGATCCGTGATTGCCAAAATTCGGGACAGAAGTACTTTTTGAACGACAGGATCGCTATGTTGCAATCTCATAAATCCACCTAAAAGAGCCCAATTCATAGCCTGCTGTGGGTGAGATGGACTCGCGCAGTGTTGGAATACCGGGTATTGTTACGTGTGAGTACTGGTTTGTAGCCCAAAACGCATAGGTATAAATTCGGGGGATAGAGAACCGCGGAGTATCCCAATCGAGGGTTAGCGATCACATTCCAGCTAGGGAATGTCTTCGACATGGAGGTGGGGATGCGATTTGATCGTGCCTGCGCGGTGCACGTGGTGGTGAGGGTGAATCAGCCCGCTGCGCTCGAGCAATGCGACGTCGTGCAGAATTGCGAGCGGCTCGCCAATGCCGGAGACACGGCCATTGTCGAGCACATAACAGCGGTCGGCGATGTCTTCGAGCGCGTCCAGATCATGGGTCGCCATGACGACCGTTCGCGAACCACCTTCCCAAGAGGAAAGCAACTCCGAGATCTGCGTTTGGCTGCCGGGATCGAGGGCCGCGACGGGTTCATCCAAGAGCAGCACTTCCGGATCGAGAACCAGCACGGAGGCAATGGCAACGCGCTTTTTCTCACCGCCGGAGAGCCGATGGGGCGCCCGGTTCCTCAGATCGGCGATACCCATGGCCTGGAGCGTTTCTTCGACCTGGCGGCGAATTTGATCGCGCGGCCAACCCAGTTGCAAGGGGCCGAACGCCACCTCGTCGAAGACGCTGGCGTTGAACAGTTGCACGTCGGGGTTTTGAAAGACGATTCCCACGCGGCGGCGGAAGGCGAAGAAGAACTCTTCGGCCTGCAGGCGCGATTGATTCAAGGGTTCTCCAAAGAACGAGATGCCGCCGGTATGCGGAAAGCTGAGGCCGGCGAGCAAGCGCAGTAGGGTCGATTTACCGGATCCATTGGCGCCCAGCAGGGCCACGCGCTCGCCACGTTTGATTTCGAGCGATACTCCTTGCAGGGCCGCGATGCTGTCGTACGAATAAGACGCCTCGCGGACGTCGAAAGCGATTTCGGAGGGAGCGGGTATCATCGTCCGAGCCACAGGGCCGCTGCCGCAATGGTTAGTAAGGCGCTCAAGCGCAGCCAATCCGATTCCTTCATGCGCAGATCGTCCAGCAGGCGCGCCTCGCCGCGAAAACCGCGCGCCAGCATCGCGGTGTGTACTTCGCCGCTGAGCTGAAACGCCTTATCGAGGAGAACGCCCACGCCGGCAGCGGCAAAACGGCGCTGATCCGCGGGGGCCAAACGGCCGACCAACCTGGTTTGACGCGATTCGAACATGCTGTGCGCGGTTTCAAGCAGGAGAAAGATGTAGCGATAGGTCATGGTAATCATGACGACCACGACGGCCGGCACGCGAAAGAAACGGAGCGCATGCAAGAGCTGGTTCCAAAGTGTGCAGAGTATCAGCAGCAGCGAAAGCGTGGCGGCAGTCTCGGCGCGCAACAGCAGGAAGGCGGCGCCGGACAGGCCCTGAGTCGTCACCGGCCATAAGAGGATGGGAACGCGGAATATTGCGTGGCCCGGCGTGAGAAAAATCGCCGGCAACGCGATGACTCCAGTAAAGGCCAGCACCGCGAGCCAGATTCGGGAAACGAGCAGCCGCAGGGAGACGTGTGAAAAAAGCGCGAGCAGAATACTCAAGCCGAACAACGCGAGAAGCACCCAGAGCCGGCGCACAGCGACGGCCCCGACGATGAGTGCGCCGATGCCGACCAGCTTGACGCGCGGGTCGAGAGCTTGCAGAAGACCATTCGATAAAGCGACCTCCTCGGCAAACAGAACCCTTTGCATGGTGCGGAGCAAATGCCGGATGGTCCGCTCGATGAAACCTTGCCGGCGGCGGCTTCGCGAAAGAGACCAATTCACGGCGAAGGTCAGCAACACAAGCAGCGCTACTCCGGTGGCCGCCGATACAAAATAGCCGAATGAAGGATTGTGAATGAAGGCCGGCGCGTAATCGGAGAACGGCGCCTTCCACAGCGACGACAGGCGTTCGAGGCCAGAGGGCAAATGAACCGGCAGCGGCTTGTTTCCGGAGACGGACACGATCTGCCGGCGCGCCGAGGGATTCACGAACTCTTTGGCTCGCCATTCGCCCCAAGCGCCGCCCACCGCCAGAATTCCCAAAGGCGTCAGAGCCAGCAACAGGCCGAGGGCGAGCCAGAGTTTGCGGGCGGAGACGAGTAAGGAGCCACGGAGACTTGGCGCGTCGGGAGCGGTGAAGCGCAGCATTTCCGGATTGGTGCGCTGCAGATAGCCGACGACGCCGGCGGAGACAACCAATTCCGCCAGACCGGCGAAAGTAAGATGCCCGATCATCATGGCGGGAATGGAGACGCTGAGCGGATAGGGCGCGTAAAGCGGAGCGCCAGAAGCATCGTGGAAAAAACGCGGCTGAATACCGAACTCTACGGCGGCAAAGAAAGCGGCGACATTGATAGCCGCATAGCCGGCGATGGCGGCGGCGGCGATACGCCGCGCGGAAGTGAGCGTGGCGCGCCAGGCTATCAGGCGATAAACCGCAAAGGCGACGAGCGAGCCGACGATTGCCATGTTGAAGCAATTCGCGCCGAAGGTGGTAATTCCACCGTCCCCGAAAAAGAGGGCCTGGATCAAAAGCGCCATCGAGATGGCCAGGATGGACACGGCGGGGCCTAGAATAATGGACGCCATGCCCATGCCGACCGCGTGACCGGTGGTGCCGCCCGGCAGCGGCAGGTTGAACATCATGATCACGAACGAGAAAGCCGCAAACACGGAGAGCAGCGGCACGGTGCGGGTATTTAATACCCGCTTCACGCGCTTCAGCGCCAGATACCAGAACGGCGCGGCGGCGGCGTAGAGACCGGCGCAAGTCGAGGGACTCAAATAGCCGTCTGGAATGTGCATAGTCAGAAATTCGCCATACGAAATGCGAGTAGCACGTGAAATTGGATCGTGCTACCGGCCGCGAACCTCTATCATATAAGAGGGTTTATGAGCGAGTTAAGCCGGATTGGCGTAGCCATCGATTCCGATCTGCTGAAGAAGTTCGACCGTTTTATTGGTAAGCAGGGCTATTCGAACCGCTCGGAGGCGTTCCGCGACCTGATCCGCGACCGCTTGGTCAGCAGCGCGGTGGAATCGCCCGAAGCACCAGTGGTGGGCACTGTGACGCTGATTTACGATCACCACTCGCGCCTGCTGCCCGATAAATTGATGGAATTGCAGCACGATTATCATCACTTGATCATTGCCACGACGCATGCGCACCTGGATCACGACACCTGCCTGGAAGTGGTGGTGGTGAAGGGAGCTTCAAAAGCGGTGCGCAAGCTGGCGGACCTGCTGATCGGCACCAAGGGTGTTCATCACGGGCGACTAGTCATGAGCTCGCCCACAGCCTATTTTTCAAAAACGGCCTAATAAGGTACTCTTGAGCGGCGACGGTAGCAAACTTGTGCGCTGCGTGCTACTGTAGCACGAATCTATGTTTCGTAGCATACTGGCGCTGGCCCTGCTCTTCCTGCTGCGGGCGCAAGCCATGGTGGATATGGGCATCGCGGGCCGCGTGAGCGACCCGCAAGGGCATCCGGTGGCTCACGCGGCGGTTCAGTTGGTCGAATCCGGCGCGCGGCAGACAACCGACGAAACAGGACACTTTCAATTCACGGTCGCGTCACCGGGTGTTTATACGGTCAAAGTCAGTGCTACGGTATTTGAAGAAGTAACACGCACCGTGCAGGTAGCGACGGGCGCGGCCGCCGTCGTGGATGTGCAGCTTGGCACACTAAGCGCCAAGCGCGAATCGATCACGGTGACGGCGGACGTGAAGGATGTGAATGTCATGTCCTCTGATCCCGCGCAACGCGTGTATGTGCGCCAGGAAACTCTGGACGCGAATCCGGGCCGGCCCGGAGCGCCGATATCCATCCCCGGGCTGCCGATCGAGACGGCATCGGGCGGAATCAAGGCTCCACAATATTTCTCGCCGGGCGTCGCCGGAGATCACGGCGAGCCAATTGCCGAATACATTCAGGTGGGCAGTTACCTGGTATCGAACAACCTATCGGCCAATGCGCACGGCAATGGGTATGCGGATCCGAACATTATGATTCCCGGCATTCTTGAAGGCGTGCAGACGGATGGAGGAGCATTCAACGTCCGGGAAGGGAACCATTCGGAAGATTTGTCCGCTACCTACGAGCTCCGTTCGCGTCTGGAGCCGTTTGTGCGGATTACTGGCGACTATCGCGACTTGGATTTGACGGCGGGGTGGAGCCCGGACGCGCCAAATGTGAAGTCATGGATCGCCATCGAGGCAGCTTACGGGAACGGATATCTCGATCGCCTGGAACATCGCCAGCAATACAAGGTCAATGGGTTCCGCGTGTTCGATCTGGGGCGGCATGAGCTGACGTTGTTTGGGATCGGCTACTACGGATTCTCGTTTATCCCCGGCCTTACGCCGGTAGGCGTACCGAACCTGCGGGATACCATCGATTCGCGGCAGAAAGATCAGACGCGCACCGGTGAGATTGCACTGAACGACGATTGGCAGATCAGCGCCAACCAACGCCTGCAGCTTTCCGGTTTCTTTCGCAGCTACAATTTGGCGCTGTATTCGAATTTCGGCGACGGGCTAATCCGGCAGAGCGAATTTCGCACGGTAACGGGAGGGAATGGAACGTATATCAAAAGCTTAGGCCCGGCGCTTTCACTGCTGGCGGGAGTGGATTACCAGCGGGACGCGCCGCGGAGGCTCGATCTGGACCATTACGAATTGACCGATACCAGCGTTTATGGCCCGTTCCAGAAAGTCAGCGCCAACGACGTTACGATTGGCGACGCCGCGCCGTATATTGCTCTGCAGGGCTCGCTATTTCGCGATCTTCGCTACTATGCCGGTTGGCGGCGCGACGAGATTGAATTCAATAATACGGATTTGTTGAATCCACAAAATTCCTTCAGCAGACTGGCCGGTTTTAATTCTCCGAAGGCGACGCTTTCCTATCAGCCTGCCGATAGCGCCTGGGCGCCTTCCGTTTCACTCAGTTTTGGCGAAGCGTTTTATACGAACGATCCGCGAATCGGAACGGGAACCACGCAAGGAACGCCGATCAGCCGCGAACATTCCTATCAGTTGGTAGCTAGCAAAACCATTGCGGGAACCGATTTTCGCGTAACGCTTGGCCACGTGACGACGGAAGCGTCGCTGGCCAAGATCGATCCCGACACCGGATTGCAGGAGGATGAGGGGCCGGGCCGGAACAAATTCATTACAGTCTCGGCGCGCCTACTTCAAATTCGGCCTGCTGCAAGCCTCGGTTTCCAAAGCGGACGCGCGCGACCTTTCCGACGGGACGCCCACGCCGGAAGCGCCGCGCACGATTGTGGATATTCTCGCCGCAGTGAATCGGCTGCCTTTTGGCCTACAGGCGCGCGGGGAATATGAAGAAGTGGGCGCGAAGCCTTTGGGCGACGGATTCACCGGTGTTCCGGTCAAGGAATTTCGCGGCGCGGTGGTCCGTTCGTTTGCCGGGCACCGCATGGATTTAGGGGTGAATTTCCTGATCGCCAGCGGGTACACCGGCCAAACGACGGAGGTGCTGGCGCTACCAGAGGATCTGGAGCCATTTGAGCGCGTAACCGAGGTTCGATTGCCTTCTTACGTCAGCCTTTCCTATACCTATCGCCTCCGACCGTAGCGCCTGATCAGCGGCACTTGGCGGCGATCAGGGTAATGTCGTCGTGCTGTTCGTGCGGACTGAAACGCTGAAGCTCCTCGACGATCGAAGAAATCAAGGCGTGCGGAGGCTGTTCCCGATGGCGACGCAGCGCTTCGACCAGACGCTGCTCCCCGAATTCCTCACCGTCCGCGCTGAACGATTCCGTTACGCCGTCGGTGTATAGGGCGAGCGTGTCTCCTGGAAAGAGCTGGCGCTGCCCGACCGCGCAATTCCACTCTTTGAACATTCCTAAAACCGTGGACGTGGAATCGAGCAGATCGACCGTGTTGTCGCTCCGAAGAAGCAGAGCGGAGAGGTGCCCGCAGCTCACGTAGCGAAGGCGCCGGGCTTTGTTGTCGTACTCGGCAAACAGTAGCGTGGCGTAAGCGCTATCGGCTGTGTTCTCGTAAAAAAGCTGGTTCACCGACCGCAAAAGACGTTCCAGTTGATCGAGCGCCATGGCACACTGGCTGCGCAGATTTGCCTGCAAATTCGCCATCAGCAGAGCGGCCGCGATTCCCTTACCTGAAATGTCGCCGATCACTAATCCGAGCCGCTCCTGACCGAGATTGAGGAAGTCGTAATAGTCCCCGCCCACTTGGCGAGCCTGGATGCAGACACCGGCGTACTCGAGCGTTTCGATAGGCGGGCGATGTTGCGGGAAGAGCCTGGCTTGCACCTGCTTGGCAATTTCGAGTTCCTGAGTGGCGCGGCGTTCCGCTTCGAGCTTCTCGGCCATGGCCCGGCGCTGCGCATCGATGGCGGCGCTGACCTCGTCAAAGCTGACCAGCGCAAACGAATTTCCGTCGACGTCCTCGAAGCGCGTGAAGATTCCGCCCCAGACGGGAGTACGGCCCTGCTCGCCGTATTTGATACGCCGCAAGCGGGGCGTATGGCGGAAGCGAACACCGCGCTGGCTCCACTCGCGGAACTTGGCGGCGACATCGTCGGTCACAAAAACGACCTGGGTCGCCCGTCCGATGAGCTTGTACTCCTTCGATTCGTGGTCAGGAGCGATCAGCGCCAGCATTGCGCTACCGTCGGGAGGACTGACCACTACCCAGCGTTGGCCGGATTGCAAGCGGGCATCAAAGGCGAGATGGAAGCCAAGCTGATCCAGATAGAATTGTAGGCTTCGCTCCTGGTCGCGAACGAAAATGTTCACGGTGTAAAGACGGAGGTATGGGCGCTGTCCGTCCAGCCCAGAGGCGGAGGGATCCGACATGAGCATGGAAGGAGAGTGCGCCATCGGCGTGATTATAATCTTCAGGGTGATCCGGCTGCTGATGGCTTTCGGTGGAATTTCGCTCACGTTGCAGCTGGCCGCACCGCAATCACTCGATGGCGTATGGCGCAGCCGGGGTTATGGCTACGTTTTTTCGATCCAAGGAGCCGTACTCACCGAATTCGAGGTTACGAGCTCGACCTGTGTGCAAGGCTTCACGGCCCGGCGCAAGCCGGTTCAGGGAGGCGAATGGGCTGACGCCTTCCGATCGAAAGACGAAGGGACCTTTTTCGTTCGCACCGGAGGAACGAAGAATCACAGGTCGCTGCATCAGGAGGATTCTGTTCCCGATATCCAGGTCGACCGGGTACCAGCTTTACCGGCGGTTTGCGATCCTCCCATCGGAAACACGCCGATGGCTAACTTTGACGTGTTCACGCGCACCTGGGCGAAAAACTACATTTCGTTTGAGCTGAGGCGTGTGAACTGGGACAAGGTCGTGGCTGAGTATCGGTCTCAGGTAACTGCGCAGACGACGCCGGCTCAGCTTTTCGAGATTTTTGAAAGCATGATCAAGCCGTTGGGCGATCTCCACAGCTATATCGGCGCGCCGGCCCTTAAGCGTTCCACCCCGAACTTTTGGCGGACGGGCACGGATCGCATTATCAATAAAAGCGTCGATCATTTTGCCGATCACGGCCGCTGGACTCTGTTTGCGATGACCAACCGAGCCTACTTGCAGAGTTCGCCGCGTCTATTTTGCCGGAGACATCTTCAATACGGCCACATTGACGGCACGACAGGATATCTGAGGATCTTATCCTTCGGCGGTTACTCCCGCCATAACGATTTACGGGCGCTGGAGTCGGCGCTGGACAAAATCTTCTCCGATCGCCAGCTCCGAGCGCTGGTGATCGACGTGCGCCTCTGTTTTGGTGGATCGGACGAGCTTGGACTCGCCATCGCAGGTCGTTTAGCGACGCGGGAATACGTCGCCTATTCGGTCCAGGCGAGATCCGATCCACTGAAACGAGATCAATGGACGGCTGCGCAGCCAATCGTCATCCGGCCGAGCACAAGACCCGGCTTCAGGGGCCCGGTTGTTGAATTGATTGGCCCGATTACGATGAGTGCCGCAGAGACTTTCAGCGAGGTACTGATGGGACGCACTCCGCACGTGACGCGAATTGGCGAAAACACGCAAGGCGTCTTCTGCGATATTCTCGATCGCCATCTACCCAATGGCTGGACGTTTGGCTTGCCAAACGCGGTTTACCGCATAGCCGAAGGAGAGGCATTCGACGTTAAAGGCATTCCGCCCGATCTTGAGGCGCCCGTCTTTGCAGACGCGGATGTAGCCGAGGGAAAGGATCCCGCCATGGCCGAGGCGATCCGCATACTCTCGAGCCGCAACGTTGCTCTTCCGTGACTCTTACGTCTCCCAAAGCGAATAGAGAAGTAGATGCCAAAGACGAAAGCCTGGATGGCGGCGCTTGTTTCCGGGATGATTCTTACTGCGGATGCAGCGGCGAAGGAACCAGCGGATGGCCGGACTCCTGTCTTACTAGAGCTTTTTACTTCGGAAGGCTGCTCCAGTTGCCCGCCGGCCGATCGCCTGCTCAACGCGCTCGATGAAAAGCAACCGTTCCCTTCCGCCAATCTGATCGTTTTGAGCGAACATGTGGACTATTGGAACAGCGATGGTTGGCGCGACCCATTCTCATCGAAGGCATTTAGTGTTCGCCAGAGCCGCTATGCGCAAGAATTCGACCTCGATGACATTTACACGCCCCAATTAGTCGTGGATGGACGCGTCCAGTTGGTGGGCAGCAACGGCCCGCAGGCAAAACGCGCGATCGAGGCGGCCGCCGAAGACAAAAAAATCGCTTTGACGCTTTCGAACCTGAGCCGCAGCGGCAATGCCATACATCTGCATGTCAGCTTTCCGGAACTGCCTAAGGAGTTCGAACCGGCAACCCTGGTGGTGGCCCTCGCCGAAGACAAAGCACATTCGGATGTGCGGGACGGTGAGAATGCCGGACGTTTTCTTACTTACGTTGCGGTGGTGAGAGCTATGACATCCGTGGCTTCGGTGCGGAGTGGCGAGGCGTTTTCGAAGGACCTTGACTTGCCGCTTGCGGGCGTCAATCATTTGACCAAGCTGCGCGTTGTGGTGTTCCTGCAGACGAACCATTCCCGCCAGATCGCCGGCGCTGCGCAGGGCAAGCTGTAGACCGGCCGACCCCGCGGCTTAAGCGGCGGAAATAGCGAAAGTAAAGTCCATATGCTGAACTGAAAGTATATGGCTAATTTCCTGGACGCGGCGATCGAGATCGCGCGCGAAGCCGGCCAGTTGCTGATGGCGCACCGCGGCGTGGGGTTTGAATTGAAAGGCGATTACGATCTGGTTACGGCGGCCGACCGCGCCAGTGAGCAGCTCATCGTCAAGCGTCTGCAAGAACAATTTCCCGAGCATGGGATTGTCGCGGAGGAAGGTGGACGCGCCGAGCTGAAGTCGGCCTTGCGCTGGTACGTCGATCCACTGGACGGCACCACCAACTTCGCCCACGGTTTCCCGATGTGGAACGTCACGCTGGCGCTGGCCCGCAATGAAGAAGTGATTGCCGGAGTGGTGTACGATCCGCTGAATCGCGAGCTGTTCGCAGCCGAGCGCGGGGCGGGTGCGCGGCTGAACGGCGCCGTGATGCGCGTGAGCAAGGCGCGCTCTTTGACGGACTCGCTGCTCTCCACGGGTTTTCCCAGCCGTAAGCGCCATCAAAACGTAAATATTCACTTTTACTATCAACTTGCCATGGGTACGCACGGTATTCGGCGCGGCGGCTCGGCAGCCATCGATCTCGCCTATACGGCGTGCGGGCGCCTCGAAGGATTCTGGGAATTTGGCCTGAACCCCTGGGACATGGCGGCCGGTACTTTGCTGGTAGAGGAAGCGGGAGGAAGCGTGAGCGGCATGCAGGGGGAGCCGCTCGATTTGCACGGCAAATATCTCTTGGCGGACAACAGGCTGATTCATGCCGAGACGCTGGCCGTGTTCGCCGACGTTTTTCGCGGCCGATACCAGCACGAGATGCCCGGTTTGCCGGCGCCTGAGTGGGAATTGCAGCATGGCTGACATGCTGCCCGTTCCGCTTACTCTGGAGGGTTCGTACGCCCTCCACCAGATGTTTCGCTTTCAGCGCCCCGCCTGGCGTGTGCAAGATGCGTTCCATCGCCATCGTATTCTGCAGCAAGCCATCATCTTGCTCAGTGGGATGGAGGCCGGTTCGAAAGAAGGCCATCCCAACCAGTCCGCTCTTTATTCACAGATTGGACACAAGGGCGACTTGCTCCTTTTGCACTTTCGTGACTCGCTTGCCGATCTCCATCGGGCGGAGCTGGCGATTGAGCAACTGGAGCTGTTCGATTTTCTAGAGCCGGTTCATTCCTACATCTCGGTAGTCGAGCTGGGCCTCTACGAATCGAGCGCGAAGACCTACGCGCAACTGGCTGAGCAGGGCCTGGAGGCTCACTCGCCGGAATGGAAAGCCGAAGTGGCCGAGGTGTTGACGCGTCAATCGGCCGCTATGGCGCCGCGCCTTTTTCCGGCGATACCCGGCGGCCAGTATCTCTGTTTCTATCCAATGGACCGCAAGCGCGGCGAAGCTAGTAATTGGTATCAAGTATCCATGGCTGAGCGCCAGCGCATGATGCATGAGCACGGGATGATCGGCCGCCGCTATGCGGATCAGGTGAAGCAGATCATCACCGGCTCCATCGGACTGGATGATTGGGAGTGGGGTGTGGACTTATTCGCCGACGATCCGCTGGTCTTTAAGAGGTTAATCTACGAGATGAGGTTTGATGAGGTAAGCGCAGTATACGCACTGTTTGGAAAATTCTACTTGGGCTTGCGCGTGAGTGTGAGCGCGCTACCCGCCTTGCTGGAGGGCGAACTGGCCTAGAGGGTTCTCTTCAAATTATTGAGAATGGTACGCTTATTATTCGTAAATGCGTACTGTTGACCTGATTCATCGCAAGCGGGATGGGGAAGAGCTTGCCCCGGAAGAAATCCAACATTTGGTGGACGGCTACACCCGTGGGGATATTCCCGACTACCAGATATCGGCCTTCCTGATGGCCGTTTATTTCTCGGGGATGACTGACCGTGAAGTTAGCGTGATGACCGAATCCATGATGAATTCGGGTTCCGTTGTCGATCTGTCGTCCATTCCTGGTATCAAGGTAGATAAGCACTCGACCGGTGGCGTGGGCGATAAGACCAGCCTGATTGCAGCTCCCTTGGCGGCCTCGGCCGGCGTCGTCGTACCGATGATCTCCGGCCGCGCGCTCGGGCACACGGGTGGCACGCTGGACAAGCTCGAGTCCATTCCCGGCTTTCGCACGGACCTCACCATCGATGAATTCCGCGCCGTCCTCGCGGAACACAAGCTGTCGTTTATCGGCCAAACGCCGGAAGTGGCGCCGGCGGACGGCAAGTTATATGCGCTGCGCGATGCCACGGCCACTGTGGAATCGATTCCGCTGATTGCGACTTCGATCATGTCGAAGAAGCTCTCGGTGAGTTTAGACGCGTTGGTGCTGGATGTCAAGGTCGGCTCCGGCGCGTTCATGAAGAAGCAGGTGGACGCGCGGCGGCTGGCCCAGATGATGGTCGGCATCGGGCGGCGGCTGGATAAACGCGTGCAGGCTCTGATCACCGATATGAATCAGCCGCTCGGCTACGCCGTCGGCAACGCGCTCGAGGTGATGGAGGTTTCGCAGACGCTGCAAAATGCGGGGCCTTCCGACCTCACGCGTATTTCGTTGGAATTGGCGGCGCGGATGATCTTTCTGGGCAAGATCACCAAAACTTTGGACGAAGCGCGTGAAATGGCGCAATCCAAATTGCTGGACGGCTCGGGCTATCGCAAGTTCAAAGACGTCATTGCGGCGCAGGGCGGCAACCCGCAGGTGCTCGACCGTTTCGATCTGCTGCCAAACGCCACCGGCGCACAGGAAATTACTACCTCGCGGGCCGGCTATATCAGCGGAATCGACGCGGAGCTGATCGGCCAGGCTTCTTCCATGATCGGGGCGGGGCGCAACACTAAGGAGGATTCGATCGATCCGGCCGTGGGTGTCATTCTCGAAGTCAAAGTGGGACAAAAGGTGGACGCGGGCAGCATCTTGTGCCGCGTATACTACACGAGTGAAGAGCACCTCGAAGAAGCTTCCGGGTTGGTTGAGGACGCTTTCAAGATTTCGCAGCAGCCGGTGGAAGAGCGTGACCTGATTCTGGAAGTTGTGAGCTGATTTCGAGCGCCGATGGCCAAACTGGACGGTCTTGTCGGTCTGGTTGCCATTGTTTGCTGCGCCTATCTTTTTTCGACCAAGCGCTCGGCCATTCAGAAGCGGGTTCTGCTGTGGGGCGTGGTGTTGCAGTTCGTCTTCGCCTTCCTGGTGCTGAAGACGCGGCTCGGTGAGGTCTTCTATGCGATCAGCTTGTTCGTCAATGCGCTGCTGAATTACTCGGCCGAGGGCTCGCGATTCGTTTTTGGCGACAAGCTTGGCATCAACAATCCACAGTTTGGCGTGATCTTCGCCTTTCAGGTGCTGCCGATCGTCATTTTCATCTGCTCGCTTTTTGCGATTCTCTACTACTTGGGAATCATGCAGGTGTTTGTCAAAGGCATGGCGATCTTCATGCAGCGCTTCATGGGGACCAGCGGCGCCGAGTCCACCTGCGTGGCGGCGAGCATCGTGATGGGCCAGACCGAAGCGCCGGTCACCATCCGCCCGTTTCTCGCGACCCTGACGGAATCGGAACTTTTTACGGTGATGACCAGCGGCATGGCGCACGTTTCGGGCGCCGTAATGGCCGCCTACGTGGCGATCGCCGGCGTTTCCATCAGCCACCTACTGACGGCGGTAATTATGACCGCGCCCGCGACCATCATGCTCTCGAAAATGTTTGTGCCGGAGACCGGCGAGCCGCTGACGCGCGGTACCGTTCGCGTTGAAGTGGAAAAGCAGGGGGTAAACCTTATTGATGCGGCCGCGCGAGGAGCGGGCGACGGGCTGCAATTAGCCCTGAACATTGCCGGCATGCTGATTGCTTTTCTGGCGCTGATCGCGCTGGTTAATGGCGCGCTCGGTTGGCTGCATGGGTATGTCCATTGGATTCCGGCGAGCTTGCAGCGCATTCTGGCTGTATTGTTTGCTCCGATCGCCTGGGCGCTCGGCGTAAGCTGGAACGATTGCGCGACCGTCGGCAACTTACTGGGCACGCGCATGGTGCTGAATGAATTCGTGGCCTTTGTGGATCTTGGCAAAGTTCGCGCCATGCTCCAGCCGCGCTCATTTGTGATTGCCACCTTTGCCTTATGCGGATTTGCGAACCTAAGCTCTATTGCCATACAAATCGGCGGCATCGGCGGATTAGCTCCCTCGCGCAAATCGGACCTCGCGCGCTTGGGCCTAAAGGCCATGATCGTCGGGACATTGGCGAATTTCATGTCCGCTTGCATTGCAGGCATACTGCTATAAGCGATGCGTGAAGCGGCGGACCTGATCGAAGCACGAACCTCGCTACGGCCGAAAATCGGCATCGTGCTGGGAAGCGGACTAGGAGTGTTTGCGGATTCGCTGGCGCATGCGGTGCGCATACCCTATAGCAAATTGCCGGGCTTTCCCGTCTCGACGGCGGTGGGACATGCCGGTGAATTGGTGATCGGAAGCCTGGGGGCGAATGGCCGCGGAACGGTCGATGTCGCCGTGATGTCCGGCCGCTTCCACCTGTATGAGGGCTACACGCCGCAACAGGTAGTGAGCGGCGTACGCCTGTTTCATGAGCTAGGCATCACGCGCCTGGTGGTCACGAACGCGGCGGGCGGTATTAACCTCGATTACGCGAGAGGCGCGCTGGTGTTGATCGCCGATCATATCAATCTGCAGGGCGTCAATCCGCTTACCGGTCCGAATGACAAGCGCCTGGGGGTGCGATTTCCCGACATGACGGAAGCGTATTCAAAGGAACTTCGGCAGATTGCGAGGCAAAGCGCGGCCGAACTGGGCATCGTGCTGGACGAAGGCGTGTATGCGGGCCTGCTGGGCCCGAGTTACGAAACGCCCGCCGAGATCCGTTACCTGAAAACGATCGGCGCGGATCTGGTGGGCATGTCTACCGTTGCCGAAGTGATCGCCGCCAATCATCTGGGGATGCAGGTGCTTGGAATCTCGTGCGTCACGAATGTAGCGGCCGGCTTGAGCGGAGAAAAATTGAACCACGACGAAGTGTTAGAGGTCGGACGCCGCGTGGGCGGCAGCTTCATCAAGTTGTTGAGCGCTTTGCTGCCGCGCTTGTCACCGAACTGATGCCGGCGCGAAGTTTGGTGCTTTTCGACATTGACGGCACGCTGCTGCGGGGCGCGGGCAGGCACCACAAAGATGCGCTGCTCGAAGCATACGGCGGGTGACCGGCGATAGTGCTACCTTCGATGGGATCGATACTTCCGGGCAGCTCGATCGCGACTTGATTGTGCTGCTGCTGCGGGAGCATCGTATCGAAACGCTTCTGGAGCAAATTGCCGCCGAATGCCAACGGGCCTATCTGGCGAATTGCCTGGCGGACTTAAGCCCGTTTATTTGTAAGGGCGCTCGTGAGGTTCTCGCCGAACTCACGGCGCGCGGCGCGGTGTTGGGTTTGGTGACGGGCAACTTGAGCGAGATCGGTTGGCGCAAGATGGAATTGGCCGGTATCCGCGACTTTTTTTCGCTCGGCGCTTTTTCGGAAGACGGGATCACTCGCGCGGAGCTGGCACGCGTCGCTGCT